>DGEF01000105.1 GCA_002385805.1 Peptococcaceae bacterium UBA3933 | reverse complement strand
GTGGTTTATTATTGGGGGTTATGGCCTATTTGATGGTTAAGGGTATGTTATTATTACCTGAAAATTATAAAACAGCGGAAATGCCGATGATGTTGCTGACGGGAAGCGTCCATCCCCTCCTAGGGAAATTCTACGCTTTCGGTTTATGGGTAGCTATATTTACAACGGCAATAGCCAATGCTCATTCTTTAACAATACGATTGAGTAACAAGTTTCGGCTAACTTATCACCAGTTATTATTTATAATTTTAGTAACGGCCTTTTGTTTTTTGCCCTGGAAATTTTCTTTGTTAGTAGGCATTATTTATCCACTAACGGGGCATCTAGGTTTCCCCTTGATTTTGGCAATAATATTTCAAATTATCAAATCAACTGGGCTAAAGCACAAACTATTATAGAACCTAGGACGGTAATCAATAAATTTACTTCAAACAAGGCGAGGATTAGAGCGGTAAGACCGCCTAAAAGGGCGGGAAGTATAACACCTGTTGAATCTAAAATCCCGGGGAAAATGAGAGCACCTAAAACCGTATAAGGAATATACTTTAAGAATCGTTGCAGAAAAGGATTGATTTCTAGCTTTTGCAAAAAGATAAGGGGTAAAACCCGAGGTAAATAAGTTACTATGCTCATCCCGATGATTATTAAATAAATTTCCTTCATAATCTACACCTCTTTAAACAGTAAAGCACCGATTAAGGCTGCCAAAACGGCTCCCGAAACCAAGGCCCAGCCTGAAGAAATAAATTGAGCGAAAATTACATTTAATAATGCACTAAAAAGGGCAATCAGTCCAATTTTTGCAGATTTCTTAACAGAAGGTATTAAAAGGCCAATGAACATGGCATATAAAGCGATTCCCATACTGGATTGAATTAAAGGAGGTAAAGCACCGGCAATTAAAAATCCTAAAAAAGTCCCTCCAACCCAGAACAGATAGGAGGAAAAATTAAGGCCCAGAAGATAGGAAGGGTTTAAAATCTTATCTTTTTCCATACTGGCTACGCTAAAGGACTCATCAGTAATCCCGAAGCCAATTAACCAGGGCAATAAAGGGTTATTTATCTTGATTCTTTGAGTAAGGGAAGCGGACATTAAAAAATGCCGAAAATTAAGAACAAATGTAGTCAGAACAATTTCCAGCCAACCAATGCCTAAACTAATCATATTCACGGCTACAAATTGACTGGCCCCGGCAAAAACAAAAGCCGACATCATGCTTCCCTGGAAGAGGGAAAGGCCGGCGTTTTTAGCCAGTAAACCAAAAGTCATAGCGATAGGAAGATAACCTATGCCGATAGGTAGACTGGCTCTAATTCCACGGAATAGTTGATTGCTTTCATAGGATTTTTTATTTTCAATTAAAGTCTGATAACTCATATTCCCATGACTCCTTAAGCCCAATTTAGTAACCATTATAACATATACAAGAGGTAAGATGCAGGAGGCAAGAGACAAGATTATAATTTTCATTTACATAGGTGCGCTCTAGGACATGAAGATTTCCTGAAAGGGGTCATTGCGAAGGAGCGATAGCCACTGAAGCAATCCCGATTTTAAACCCCAAAAAATTAACCCAGACTTAACCTTAACCTTTCGCCGTAAGGCGAATTAATTATAATACCGTCTTTCTGCCTCTTGCTTCATGCTTCCTGCATCTTGTATAATATCTTTAAAGGCAAATTGTTAGGGTGTTCCTGGCAGTGAGCCTTCCTTTTACAAAGTAATTGTTCTAAACAAGAGGGTTTGTCCCGATTGTGAAGGCAAGAGTATATCAAAAGCATAATACCTTTGGGATTATGTTTATTGCTATCCTTGTGCCTTCCGGTACAAGGATTTTTTATTATAAAACTAACCCAGATAAATGTTTTAAAATATTTACTTTTATTGTAATGGGTTTCTGCCTATAAAAATTCTTAAGGGGTGATTTGTCATTGATTTAAAAAATTATTGTTTTCAGAATCTTATTGATAAATTGGCTACTGAACATACTTTGGAAAAAGACCAATTACTGTCACTTTTAACAATTAGCCAGAGGGAAGAGAAAGAGTATTTATTTAAAAAAGCCAGAGCTTTGGCGGATAAAGTTTTTGAGAAAAAGATATATGTTCGTGGTTTAATTGAATTTACTAATTACTGTCGTAATGATTGTTATTACTGTGGAATTAGAAAAAGCAATTTGAGAGTGGAACGTTACCGGCTATCCAAAGAGCAAATCCTTGACTGTTGTCAAACTGGGTACCGGCTGGGTTTCCGAACCTTTGTTTTACAGGGGGGTGAGGACCCCGGATTTTCCCAGGAGGCCTTGGTGGATATTATTTCTACTATCCGTAATACTTATTTCGACTGTGCCATTACCCTTTCCATTGGGGAAAAAAGCTATGAACAGTATCAAGAGCTGTTTCGGGCCGGGGCTAATCGTTACCTTCTCCGGCATGAAACTGCAAATAAGGAGCATTACACCAAATTACATCCCCCCGGGCAAAAGCAGGAAAACAGGCTGCGTTGTTTATCGGAACTGAAAAAAATAGGTTATCAGGTTGGGGCAGGCTTTATGGTCGGTTCTCCTTATCAGACCGGAGAAAATCTGGTTGAGGACTTGTTATTTCTGAAAGAGTTTCAACCGGAGATGATCGGTGTGGGACCCTTTATACCTCACCAAGATACACCTTTTAAAAATTGCCCCAGGGGGGATTTAGACTTAACCCTTATTCTAATCAGTATTTTGCGATTAATGTTACCTAATGCCATGATTCCGGCCACAACCGCCTTAGGCACCATTCATCCCCAAGGGCGGGAATTGGGAATTTTGGCGGGGGCAAATGTGCTTATGCCTAACCTATCTCCTATAGGGGTAAGAAAGAAATATTTACTTTATGACAATAAAATTTGTACCGATGAGGAGGCGGTAGAAGGATTTGCTTTACTTAAAAAACGCATTCAAAAGATTGGTTATGAGCTGGTAACGGATCGCGGTGACTTTCGCAAGGTGATCTAAGAATAAAAAGTTAAAGGAGGTTGGGAGATGAGCCTACAGGACACACCTAGGGCCAATCGGCTGCACATAGGTATTTTCGGGAAACGGAACAGCGGCAAATCCACATTGCTCAACGCAATTACCGGGCAGGACATTGCTTTAGTATCTGAAATAAAAGGCACCACTACCGACCCTGTATATAAAGCTATGGAAATACACGGTTTAGGACCCTGTGTTTTAATTGATACAGCCGGTATTGATGATGAGGAAAAAATAGGTAAATTAAGGGTAGAAAAAACCAAAGAAACACTGGACAAGATTGATGTAGCCCTGCTTGTTTTTGACGGAGACAAAGATATAGAACCGGAAAAACAGTGGATTAAACTTTTGAAAAGCAAAAAAATCCCTATAATCCCTGTACTTAATAAATCTGATTTACTTAATGACAGTGAATCTGTAAGTGCATATATTAAGGAAAATACAGGGTTTAAACCTGTGGTGGTAAGTGCAAAAGAAAAAGAGGGGATTCCCCAAATAATAAACAGTATTATTCGTCATTTGCCGGAGGATTTTGATGCCCAAACCATTACCGGTAAGGTAGTAAAAGAGGGAGATTTAGTGCTTTTGGTTATGCCTCAAGATATACAGGCTCCGAAAGGTAGGCTGATTCTTCCTCAAGTACAGACTATCCGGGAGCTGTTAGACAGAAAATGTCCTGTGGTATGTGTTACCACCGATATGTTAGAGACTGCTTTAAAATCACTGGCTCGTCCGCCAGCGGTAATTATTACTGATTCCCAAGCCTTTAAAAAGGTTTATGAAATAAAACCACCCCAAAGTAAACTTACCTCTTTTTCTATACTATTCGCCGGTTATAAAGGAGACATAGACTACTATGTTAAGAGCGTTCAGGCTATTGAGAATTTAAAAGAAAATTCAAAAGTACTTATTGCGGAGGCTTGCACTCATGCCCCTTTGGAAGAAGATATAGGTCGCGAAAAAATACCTAAACTTCTTCGCCAAAGAGTAGGAGAAGGATTAACTGTAGAGGTAGTGAGCGGTGTTGATTTTCCCGCCGATTTATCTCCTTACGATTTAATAATTCACTGTGGAGGCTGCATGTTTAACCGCAAGTATGTGCTTTCCAGAATTGAAAGGGCCAAGAACCAAAACATACCCATGACTAATTACGGGGTTGTCCTGGCTTATTTAGCCGGGATTTTAGATAAGGTAAGTTTAAATTAAAAATATGGGAGTAGGAAAGGAGTTAGGATTATGTATAATGTAAAATCTTTGGATGCCAATGAGTTTATTGATAATGAGGAGGTATTAGCTTCCCTGGAGGAAGCCCGCCAGAAGGTAAAAGACAAAAAAGAGATTGAGAGGATTTTGGCTAAAGCCAGAGAGTGTAAAGGTCTTACCCATCGGGAAATAGCCGTTTTGCTGGAAATAGAAGATGAAGAAATATTAGAGGAAATGTATAAAATAGCTAAGGAAATTAAAGAAAAGATTTACGGTAAAAGGGTAGTCTTATTTGCACCTTTATATTTATCCAACTACTGTGTTAATAACTGTAAGTACTGTGGGTATAAATGTTCTAATAAAATTGCCAGACACCAACTTTCCCAGGAGGAATTACGGGAAGAGGTCAGGGCTTTAGAGGCTATGGGACATAAACGGCTTTTATTAGAGGCAGGGGAAGACGATGAAAGATGTCCTATAGAATATATCCTAGAATGTATTAAGACAATATATGAGGAAAAATTCGAAAGAGGGGCAATCCGCCGGGTAAATATTGATATAGCGGCTACCACTGCCGAAAACTACAGAAAGCTGAAAGAGGCGGGAATAGGCACTTATATCTTATTCCAAGAAACCTATCATAAACCGACTTACCTGGAAGTCCACAGGGGCCCTAAGCAGAACTATGAATGGCATACGGAAGCCATGGACAGGGCCATGTTAGGTGGAGGAATAGATGATGTAGGCATAGGTGTTCTTTATGGTTTGTATGATTACCGTTATGAAACAGTGGCTCTTTTAATGCATGTAGAGCACCTGGAAGCTGTAAGTGGAGTAGGTCCTCATACTATTTCTTTTCCAAGACTGTTACCGGCTGAAGGGGTAGATTATAGTAATTTTCCCTATTTAGTAAATGACCGGGATTTTAAAAAGGTGGTGGCAGCTGTTCGTTTAGCTGTACCATACACAGGAATGATTTTAACTACCCGGGAAAGGCCTGAGTTTCGGCGGGAGCTTTTAGACATTGGGTTCTCCCAAATGAGTGCCGGCTCTAGTGTAGGCGTAGGTGGTTATGCTAAAAGGAACAAAGTAGATGAACGAGGATTAGAAGAAAAACCACAGTTTAATTTAGCTGACCATCGGAAGCCTATAGAGGTAATTAAAGATTTAGTACGGGACGGCTATATACCAAGTTACTGTACAGCCTGTTACCGGGAGGGGCGTACGGGGGATCGTTTTATGCCTTTAGCCAAGTCAGGACAGATTGCTAACTTTTGTTTACCAAATGCCTTATTAACCTTTGAAGAATATTTAGCAGATTATGCTGATGAAGAATTAAAAGAAATGGGCCAAAATTTGATTGACGAAGAAATTAGGAATATTCCCAGTGAAGCACAAAGAGCAAAGGCTTTAGAGTATCTCCGACGGATTCGTCAAGGAGAAAGGGATTTAAGGTTTTAAAAATAAAGATGAGTAAAAATTGACTGCCCCGGGCAGTCTTTTTTGTTGTAAGATGGTTATGCTATAATGTAAATAATTGGGGGTGAAACAAGTGGATTTTAATATAGTAGATGTGATTATTATTATTTTAGTGGGGTTAGGTGCCGTAAAAGGATACCGCCGCGGGTTTTTTGGCAGTTTAGTGGGTCTTTTTGGAACTCTTTTTGCTTTACTGATCACGGTGAAAACCTATAAACCGGTGGTGGAATTTTTAGAAGAAAAGTTTGCTTTACTGGAAATTGTGCATGGGTTTCTGGTAAAGAATTTGCCTTTACCCCTGGAAGTGAGCACTGCCCCCCTTAATGCTCAAGGCTTAAGCATTTTAGCAGACCGTATCCAGAATATGTTTTTACCCCTGTTTTTAAAAGAAAAGATTATGTCCCTTGCCTTCGAGCTCTCCTTTACCGTAGCCCAGATGGGTATTACTACTGTCGGTGAGCTTTTGAATTATGTCTTGGCTATACTCTTTATTAACGGACTGGTATTTTTACTTCTATGGTTTATAATTAGCGCCGGTATGCGGTTAATCAGCAAGCTTCTTACGGACAGTTTAGACGACACAATTTTGGGGAGCCTAAACCGTTTAGCCGGTTTAGTAGTGGGCACTACGATAAATATAGTAGTCTTAATGGTTGTAATCGGTGTCATGTCTACTTTTTTGGGAATTATCGGACAAGCTGCCATTGACTTGCCTGCAGCTTGGGTGGCACCCCTTGAGAAATCCGTTTTACTTCCTTATTTTATGCAAGCCTATGGTCTTATTCTTAGTAAATCAATATCTGTCCTATAGCTAAATGAGGTGTATTTTTTGTGACTAATTCTCGTTACCGTATTTATTCTGAACATTTAATAGAAAAGTTTGGGGAAAGGGTGTATAAACTACCAATCAACCTGCCCGGAACCTGTCCCAATCGAGACGGCACCGTGGGAAAAGGCGGGTGTATTTTTTGCGATGCCCAAGGGGCGGGTTTTCAGTGTTTGCCAAACACTTTATCTATTGAAAGCCAAATAGCCAAAAATAAAAGGTTTTTTCAAAAAAGGTTTAATGCCAGGAAATTTATCAGTTACTTTCAAGCCTATACCAATACCTATATGGACCTTGAGTCTTTTCGGAGGTTTATGACTGAGGCGGTTCAGGATCAGGATATAGTGGGCTTATCTATTTCAACCCGACCTGATTGTATTAATGAAAAATATTTAGATTTTCTCCAGGAATTACAGGAATTTGAAAAAATTTATATAAATATAGAGTTAGGACTGCAAACGGTTAATTATCATACACTGGAAAAGGTTAACCGTGGTCATACTCTAGCAGAATTTATTGATGCCATGTGGCGAATTAAAAGGCGAAATTTTGATACCGTGGCCCATGTAATCTTAAATCTGCCCGGTGATGAAAACTTGGATGTAATTGAAAACGCCAAAATATTATCCGCTTTAGGGGTGGATTATGTAAAACTTCACTCCCTTTATATTGTAAAGGGTACTAAACTGGGTGACATGTATGAACAAGGGTTGTTTAAGGTCATTACTTTAGAAGAATATATTGATCGAGTAGTGACTTTTTTAGAGTATTTAGATCCCCGGATAGTGATCCAACGACTGGTAGGTAAAGGTCCCCGAGGTACTCTTTTATTCTGTAATTGGGGGACGAGCTGGTGGAAGATTAAAGAAGGTATCGAAGAGGAACTGGAAAAAAGGGACACTTATCAAGGGAGAAAGTTCGATTATTTAAACGGTAAAGCGTTCAAGAGGCAAGAAGTTTAAGAAGTGAGCGAGACCTTTACTCCCTTCGGTCGTATGATTAAGGTTTAGGTTAAGGTTAAGAATTAACCAGGGATGAACACAGATAAACACGGATTAACACTGATAACTATAATTAATTTGCCCTTAACCTTAACCTCAACCTGAATAATACCCCGCAAGGGGATACAAAAGTGGTGATTAAAGTGGCTTTTACCAAATTGAAAATGTTTATTAAAACAGGAAAAACAAGTCCCTATGTAATCGCCAAAGAACTTTTACTTAATAACGAAGGCCTTGGGGAAATGAAAGAGCTTATTTCAAAGATGGAGGAAAAGGAAAAAGACAGTTTGGTTCAAGAAGTCTGGGACAAAATTTCCGAAGATACGCAAAAAACTTTGGTATCCCTGGTGTATTCAGAAAATTGGGAGAAGCTTTTAAAAATTTATTGGGATTTAGATGAAGAGGGACAGATTCGCACTTTAGAGATTTTAGGGTTTATACCTAAAAGAGATGTAGTGAATTTTTTACTGGACCAGTTAAAGAACAAAAAAGAGGTTATCAGCCTCACAGCCGGTGCTGCTCTTAAAAATCAGCCGCCTGATTTAACCTTGGAACCTATGCTGGAAGCCCTAATGCAACCGGAACAGTGGTTGCCTTCCCGGGTTTATCTTGTACTTCGTGAACAAAGAGAAGAAATCCTTCCCTTTTTACTGGCAAAAGTAAATGAACTCAGCCCCCAAGTGCAGCAGGTTGTTGTGCAAATTTTAGGAGAAATAGGGGATGATTCCTGCCTGCCTGTTTTAGAGAAACTGGCC
>DGEF01000103.1:6120-6256 GCA_002385805.1 Peptococcaceae bacterium UBA3933 | reverse complement strand
TTCGCCGTCAGGCGAATTATTAGTATTTATCATTGTTAATCCGTGTTCATCAGTGGTTTAAATAATGGCTGGAAAGGAACTTATTATACTAGCAAATCCTGGGCAAAGGCTCCCCTTCTAACATTTGTAAAACCCG
>DGEF01000103.1:1948-5817 GCA_002385805.1 Peptococcaceae bacterium UBA3933 | reverse complement strand
CTTACCACCAGAATAACTTTCCCTTCATTAGCTAAATACAACGGGTCCAGACCCAACATGGCACAAGCTTTGCGAACCTGAGATTCAATAGGTATGTTTTCTTCATATATTTTAATCCCTACTCCCCCCTGTTGAGCCAGTTCATTGAGGGTAGTAGCCAAGCCACCACGCGTCGGGTCCCGCATGCATTTTACATTCGCTCCCGTAGACAGTACTTTATCAATAAGATAATTCAAGTAAGTACAATCACTTTCTAAAGGTGGAGAAAATTCCAAACCTTCTCTAGCCGCCAAAATAGCTATCCCATGGTTCCCCACAGGGCCGCTGACAATCACTTTATCCCCGGGCAACATTCTTTGCGGACGCATATCCACATTCGGCTGAACAAAACCAATACCGGCAGTATTTATAAATATCTGGTCACAGGCACCATGTTCCACAACCTTAGTATCACCTGCTACAATCTGCACACCTGCTTCCCTGGCAGTTTGTCCCAATGAAGCCATCAAATAATCTAATTTTTCTATGGACAATCCTTCTTCAATTATTAAGCCTAGAGTTAAATATAAAGGCTTGGCCCCCATTACAGCCAGGTCATTTACCGTTCCGCAAACCGCTAACTTACCAATATCACCACCAGGGAAAATTATGGGATTAATTACAAAAGAATCGGTGCTAAAAGCCAGCTTATGAGGAGGAAACTTGATTAAAGCTGCATCAAGCTCTTGCTGTAGGAAAGCATTACCTATGTTTTTCTGAAACACCTCGCGGATTAACCTCTGAGTTTTCAGACCACCTGACCCGTGGGCTAGTAAAATTTTATCTGGCAATCACTTCACCTCCTCGATAGTAGTAACTGGCCGCGCAAGCTCCTTCGGAAGAAACCATACAGGGTCCTACCGGTGAACTAGGCGTACAGATGGTAGCAAATAAGGGACAGTCGTCCGGCTTCTTAATACCCTTCAAAATCTGTCCGCACTGGCAGCCGGTGGGTCCTACCTTCACCTCAACATCTACTAAATTAAATTTCCGTAAAGCATCAAATTTTACATAGGGAGCTTTTAATTTTAACCCGCTTTGAGGTATTTTTCCCAATCCCCTCCAGTAAACGGAAGTTGGTTCAAAATATTTTTCAATTAAACTTAAAGCAACTTTATTGCCTTCTGGTTTAACCGCCCGGACATACTGGTTTTGCACCTGAAAATTATTATTTTTAATTTGTTCGACTAGAAGAGTGATGCTCTCTAAAATATCTTCCGGCTCAAAACCGGAAACCACACAACCACAAGCGTATTTTTTCGGAATAAATTCATAAGGATAAGTGCCGATAATCGTACTGACATGACCCGGACATAAAAAACCCTGGACCTGTATTTCCGGATCCTCTAAAAGGGCGATTAAAGCCGGTATCACCAATTTATGTAAACAGACAATGCTGAAATTCTCCAAACCTAATTTTTGGGCCTGTTCTAGGGCCATAGCTACTGTAGGGGCAGTAGTCTCAAAACCTACCGCCAAAAAAACAACTTCTTTGTTGGGGTTATTTTGAGCTAAAGCAATAGCATCTAAGGGAGAATAAATAATCCTGACATTTGCTCCTTGGGCAGCCATTTCCTGTAAGCTTCCCGTAGAACCAGGAACTCTGACCATATCCCCAAAAGTTGTAATCAAAACACGAGGGTTTTGGGCTAAAATTAACACCCTTTCTATATCCTCCTGAGCAGTAACACAAACTGGACAGCCCGGTCCAGAGATTAACTGAATACTAGCCGGGAGTAATTGTTTTAATCCAAACCTGGCAATGGCCATGGTATGTGTTCCACATACCTCCATTAGGCGAATGTTCTCCCTTACAGATATCCTTTCCAACATACTTTCGATCCTATGTTTAGAGGTCCTGGATTTTGGCATAATACTCCTCCCATAACTCCAACGTTTCCTTAGCTTCCTCAGGAGTTAAATGTTGAATAGAAAAACCGGCGTGAATCAAAACATAATCTCCTTCTTTTACCTCCGGAGTTAACATCATGTTTATCTTGAAAGTGGTTCCCTCTAGATCCACTTGAGCCCAAGGCTCTTCTACCTTAATTACCTTGGCCGGTACAGCTACACACATTTAAATACCTCCCTCCGATTACTGCTTGCCCTAGACTTAATCCCCCATCATTAGCCGGAACCTGACTATGCACAACAGGTTCAAAATCTTTTTGGATTAATAAGTTGAACACCTTTTCTAAAAGCAATTTATTTTGCATCACTCCACCACTTAAAGCTACTTTGGGTGAAGGAAGTTTATCTTTTAAGCTTTCACAAGTGGTAACAATCATTTCCGCTACAGTTGTATGAAATTTAGCGGAAATCATTTCTTTCGGCACACCTCTTGCCAAATCCGTTAATAACTCCGGCCACATAGGCCCGCTGGAAATAGTAAACACATCTGAATCTTCCTTTATAAAAAAGGAATATCCCTTGCCTTTAAATCCTTTTTCTGCTATTTCCTCTAATTCAATAGCCGCCTGACCTTCATAAACAACTTGGGCACAAACACCAATTAAAGCACTAACTCCATCAAATAAACGACCGCAACTGGATGTTAAAGGAGCGTTGATTTTCCGTTCAAGTTGTTGAATAATTAACTTTAATTCTGCCAAGCTAAGAGGCTTTAAGTAATCTTTTAATCTTAAAGTGTCTTCTTTTCCCAAATAAGAATATAAAAAACTAACCGCCATTCTTAAGGGTTCCTTTACGGCCTGTTCTCCCCCGGGTAAAGGAACATATTCTAAATGAGCTAATCGTTTAAACCCGGAAAAATCTCCTAACAAAAATTCCATTCCCCAGATGTTTCCGTCGGTGCCAAATCCCGTCCCATCACAAATAACACCTAAAACCTTCTCATCTAAACCGTTATCAGCCAAACAACTGGCCAGATGTGCATGATGATGCTGGACTTCTATCACCGGTTTTCCCAATTCCAGCCCCCACTTGCGGGAATTGTATTCCGGATGTAAATCCACAACAACAGCCTCCGGTTTAATCTGCAGATACTCCTGCATCCTTTTCACGGTCAACACATATTCCTGGAAGTTATTGAAATTATCCAGATCACCCATATGCTGGCTTAAAAAAGCCTGCCCATTTTTTGTAATACAAAATGTACTTTTTAAATCACCTCCACAGGCTAGAAGAGAAGTTTGTTTAGGTATTTCGACAGGCAAAGGAACATATCCTCTAGCCCGCCGGAAAATTTGGGGTCTTTCATTAATAACCTTAACCACCGAATCATCACAGCGGTTATAAATATCCCGGTTGTGAATTAAAAAATAATCTGCTATGTCTTTAAGTTGTGTAAAAGCTTCCTCATCTTTATAAATAAGTGGATTGCTACTGATATTACCACTGGTCATTACCAGTAATTCAAGACCTTCTCCAAATAAAAGAAGGTGCAAAGGTGTGTAGGGAAGCATCACCCCTAAGGTCTTTACCCCCGGAGTCAGTGCTTCCGGCAAATTCAAGGAAGATTCCTGACTTTTCTCTTTACGACGGGCTAAAATCACTATCGGCGCCTGAGGACTTTGCAAAATTTTTTCCTCCTCAGAAGATAAAACACAATATTTATGTACCGTTTTTAAATCTTTAGCCATCACCGCAAAGGGTTTGGCTTCCCGTTTTTTACTTTCACGCAGTCTTTTTACAGCCTGGCTGTTCAAAGCATCACATACTAAATGGTACCCTCCTAGTCCTTTTACCGCTAAAATATTCCCTTCCCGGAGGAGCTGAACAGCATCTTTATGAGAAACAGGCTCCCGGTCTTTAGTAAAAATACTCATGTGAGGTCCACACTGCGGACAGGCATTAGGCTGGGCATGAAA
>DGEF01000103.1:0-1708 GCA_002385805.1 Peptococcaceae bacterium UBA3933 | reverse complement strand
CGGTCATAGGGAACTCCCCGGATAATAGTAAAACGGGGACCGCAGTTCGTACAATTGGTAAAAGGGTACCTGTAACGCTTATTATTTTTATCTTTTATCTCCTGTAAACACTCAGGGCACACCGCCAGATCCGGGGAAATCAATACCTCTTGTTCTCCCCCGTCTTTACTGGCAACGATAGTAAAATCCTGAAAACCCTTGAATGTACCCGGAATTACTTTATATTCTTTTATTAAAGCCTGCCGGGGAGGGTGAACAAGGAGCTCTTTAATAAATAAGTCCAGTGATTCAGGTTTTCCTTCCCCATGGATAAAGACTCCTTGAGCATTATTTAACACCCAACCTTTAATTCCATAGGCCTTAGCCAAACGATAAACAAAGGGGCGAAAACCTACTCCCTGGACAACACCTTTAATTTCTATTTTCCTGGCCTCCATTAGCCACCAGTCCTTCCAACCATTCCACAAAAGTTTCCAGTCCTTCTCCTGTAAATGCCGAAACTTCAAAAGTTTGCAATTTAGGATTAATTTGTTTTACATCCCGGTAATAATCTTCTAAAGAAAAGTTACTGTATGGTAAAAGATCTATCTTATTTAAAAGACATGCTTTTGCCCTGGTAAAAATAGTAGGATATTTAGCCGGTTTGTCACTGCCTTCAGCTACGCTTAAAATAACTACTTTCGCGTCTTCGGCCAAGTCAAAAGTAGCCGGGCAAACTAAATTCCCTACATTCTCGATTATTAATAAATCCAAACCTTCTAAATCAAGCTCTTCTAAAGCCTTCTTAATCATTTTTGCATCCAGATGACAGGCCCCTTTAGTTTCAATTTGAACTACCGGAACCTGTAGTTTAGCTATCCGCTCTGCATCCCGGGAAGTTAAAACATCCCCTTCAATAACAGCTACTTTGTATTTAGAGCTTAATTCAGGTAAAGTTTTTTCTAAGATTGTAGTCTTACCCGCACCAGGAGAACTAATTAAATTTATTACAGTAATATTCTCATCCTTAAATTTACTTCTTAATTCCCGGGCAATATCTTCATTAGCTTGGAGTATGCTTTTTTCTATCTTAACCTGAGTCATTTTCCTTTTCCTCCTTTGTTTCCCCTTCTATATAGTCTACATAAAACTCATTACCCTGAATCATCTCCCCTCCAAGCTTAGAGCATTGAGGACATAAATACCCATAAGTCTGCCACGGGTATTCAAACCCACAAGAGCTACATTTAATAGTCGCCGCTAACTGCCGTATCTCTAACTTGGCCCCTTGGGCCAGGGTATCTTGGCTTAAAACCTCAAAACCGAATTCTAAAGCATCCGGAACTACACCTACTAATTCACCGCTAACCACGGCTATGGTTGTCACTTTACAAAAATTATTGGCCTGGGCAGCCTCACAGACTATTTCCACCAGGCTTTGGGCTAAAGCTAATTCATGCATAATATCACCAACTCATTTTCTGGCTTTTCACTTTTCATTTAATTCCTGTAATACAAGTTCGCACACTTTTGGGATTGCAGCCTCAACTTTAGGGGTCAATTTTTCCCCAAAGGTCAAAACATCCTCCACTTCAATGGCGAAAATAACCATCTCTTTAGGCAATTTAATCCCCAGTTTTTCTCCTAGTTCCCAGGCCGTAAACAGGTCTAGATCATGAATAGAGGTAAGCCTTTGGGAAAAGGCCAGGCCTGTCTCTTATACACATCT
>DGEF01000101.1:530-8221 GCA_002385805.1 Peptococcaceae bacterium UBA3933 | reverse complement strand
ATGTTTTGGGGTAGTCAGGGTATTTTAGGTGTAGGTGTAGGAGTTTCAGCTACTTATATCTTTTTGTTTATCCTTTTTGGGTCTTTTTTGAAAATAAGCGGTTTTAGCAACTTCATTAATGATTTGGCTTTAACTGTTGCCGGACGTAGTGCAGGAGGGCCGGCTAAGGTTAGTGTTTTAGCCAGTGCTCTGATGGGCATGATCAACGGTAGTGCTTTGGCCAATGTGGCTACCACTGGAACAATAACTATCCCCTTAATGAAGAAAACCGGCTATAAACGGGATTTTGCTGCAGCAGTAGAGGCTGTTGCTTCTACAGGAGGACAGTTTACTCCCCCTATTATGGGTGCTGTTGGTTTTATTATGGCGGAGTTTTTAGGGGTCTCTTATACGGTAGTAATGCTGGCCGCCATAATTCCCGCTTTTCTTTATTATTTAACGCTGCTTATGTCTGTGCATTTTGAAGCTAAGAAAAACGGTTTGCAGGGTATAGCCAAAGAGAATATTCCTAAAGCCTGGGAAGTAATAAAAAAACAAGGTCATCTTAGTCTGCCTCTTATTTCTTTGCTGGTAATAATGTTTTTGGGTTACACACCTCTTTTTGCGGCCGTAATTTCTATTATAGTAACTGTTGTTGCCAGTTGGTTTTCTCCCGAAACACGGATGGACTTAAAGAAAATTATGGAGGCTTTAGAGGAAGGAGCAAAAGGTGCGGTAGGGGTTGGTGTTGCCTGTGTTATTATCGGAATAATAATTGGAACAGTATCCTTGACCGGTTTGGGGTTAACATTTGGCTATCAAATACTGCAATTTGTAGGGGAAAATCAGCTTTATTTTGCCGGAGTTTTAGTAATGGTCATGAGCATTATTTTAGGAATGGGCGTGCCCGGTATTGCTGCTTATGTTATTGTAGCCGCGGTAGCTGCTCCGGTCTTAATAGACGTAGGAGCTACTCCCTTGGCAGCCCATATGTTTGTTCTAATTTATGCTTCTTTATCTAATATAACTCCACCGGTGGCTATGTCTTCTTATGTAGCCGCTGGAATCGCTAATTCTGACCAGAATAAAACTTCAATGATTGCTGTTAAGTTAGGCTTAACTGGTTTCCTTTTACCCTTTTTCTTTTTAAATAATCCTGTACTGTTATGGCAGGGTGAAAGTTGGCTTCAAACACTCATGGCCCTACTATCAGCCTCTTTAGGAGCTACTGCCTTAGCCGCATCTTTGCAAGGATGGCTCTTACAACGAACCAATTGGCTGATGCGAATATTATTATTATTAACTGCATTATTAACTATAGAACCGACAGTAATGTTAGACCTAATAGGGTTGCTTATCTTTTTAGCTGTTTTAATTTGGCAATTAAAAGAAAAAAAACAGCAAATAAGAAAAAGCAAATTAGTTTTTGAAAATGAATAGGAGGTAAGTTTTTATGAAAAGAAAAAATATATTTTCTGTATTGTTAATTATCTTATTAGTACTTAGTTTAACGGTAGGTTGTGGAAAACAGGATTCCGCCCAAGAGGGAGATGCTGGTAATAATAATGCTAAAGAGAAAATTGTTATTAATTTCCCGACAGCTTCTACTACCGGAACAATTTATCCTTTGGGTGCGGCAATGGCTAATATGTGGAATAATAAACTGGACAATGTTCAGGTAAATGCTCAAGCTTCCAATGGTGGCGTGCACAATCTTAATTTATTAAAAGATAAAGAAGCCCAAATTTCTTTTGCAGTTTCAAGTATTACCTGGGAGGCAATGCACGGAGAAGGCAAATTTGAAGGTCGTAAATATGAGGATGTTCGGGTTGTTGCCGGGCTTTACTATAATCCCAATCAGGTAGTAGCCAGAGAAGCAGCCGGAATAAACAGTATTGCCGATTTTAAAGGAAAAAGTTTTGTTCCCGGTGCACCCGGCAGTACTCCCGAGGTAGAAACCATGCTTCATTTTACCGAATATGGTTTAAATTATCCTGATGATATTAAGGCTAACTTTGTTGGTTTTACTGAAGCCATTGACCTTATGCGCAACAATCAAACAGACGGTGCTTGGATAATGGCAGGATTGCCCACAGCAGCGGTTACAGAAATGACGGCAACAGCCGGTGGTAAATTAATAGGTATAGAACCGGAAATAATCGCCGGATTACAAAAAAAATACCCTTGGTATGCGGAATTTATTATCCCGGCCAATACTTATGACAATCAACCGGAGGATGTTTTAACAACTGCTGTAAAAATGTTATTAATTACTGATGCTTCTCTTCCTGAAGATGTTATTTATGATTTAACTAAAACCTTCTGGGAAAATCTAGATGAAATTAGACAAGCTCATACAATCGTAGATCAAATTAAAATTGAAGACGCAGTAACTGATTTATCAGGTATTCCTTTGCATCCAGGCGCCGAAAAGTATTATCGGGAAGTAGGATTGATTGAGTAGCTTCGGGGTTAAATTTGCTGCTCAGAATAATCTCTGGGGTTAAAATTTTTGGTCAGAAAGGGCTATTAGGTTAAGATTTTTGGTCAGAGTCTTCTCTTGGGTAAAATATATCCCAAAAGTATGAATCTGACCAAAAATATTGTTCCGAGTCATGTGTGTCTGATCCGTTATATTTGCCCAAAAGCATAATTCTGACCCCAAAATTTACTACAAAGGAAAGATAAAAATGACAGTTAAAGTAGTAGTGAAACATGGCAATGACCCTGCCGCTTTGGCTTACGAGGCTATTGCCCGGGTTTTTATAGACCAAGTTCAGGGGAAAAAGGTTTTACTTAAACCTAATGTAGGCAGAAACAGTCCTGCAGGTACCGGTGTCTGTACTCATCCTGAGGTAATTCGGGGGCTAATCCGTTTCTTCCAGGAAAAACAGGCTAAAACAATCTATGTAGGTGATGGCCCTCTCTTTGGAGTGGATGAGTGGGAGGCTATGGCCTCTTCCGGGATTAAGCAGGTTTGTGAGGAGACAGGAGCAATTTGTGTAAACCTGGATGAGTTTTCACAATTAGAAATTGACATCTCTCAGGGGATAGTTGTAGATAGACTTAAATTTACATCTTTAGTTAAGGAAGTAGATTTAATTGTTTCTGTTCCTGTTATGAAAACTCACATGTATACTGGGGTAACTTTAAGTGTTAAAAACATGAAAGGTTGTCTATATAAAAAAGAAAAAACTAAGTTACACCGTATTTTTAAAGAACCGCCTGATAAATCAAAAGGTTTGACTTTAGATTATGGAATAGCTGATATGGCTTCAGTCCTTTTACCGGATTATGCTGTCATCGACGGTATTACCTGTATGGAAGGTTTTGGCCCTAGTGTGGGTACTCCGGTAAATTTAAATGTTGTTTTAGCAAGTCGTGACCCGGTGGCTTGTGATTTAGTTGCCGTAAAATTAATGGGTATGGATTGGGAGGATATTCCTCACCTAAATTTAATTCGGGAAAGGCAAAATAAGCCACTAATAAGTGAGATAGATGTAGAACCGGCTGATTTTATGAAGTACGGTAAACTTTTTGCAAAAGCTTCCTTGAGTAATTTAAAGGTAGTTTATCCGAAAATCAACATTGTGGAAAAAGGTTCTTGCAGCGCTTGCAGTGCGGCAATGATGGCCTTTCTCAAAACCCATGGAGATAAATTTAAAGATTGGGAGGAGTTTACCCTTTTAGCAGGTAAAGATTTACAACAGGAAGATTTGAGGAAAAAGTGTTATCTTATTGGTAATTGTACGGCTAATCTGGCTAAAAAGAATAATTTGACTTTCTGTAAAGGTTGCCCGCCTGTCGGTTCAAGTATACTTAGTTTCATTAACGTTTCTAAAAATGAATAATTTTTTAAGCCTCAATCAACAAGTTTGATTGAGGCGTTTTTTTTAATCATTTCTTTGAAAAGGTAGAGAGAATGGCCGATAACCTTTAGTTTACTTATCTTTTTTAAAATTGGCGTGGAAAAAAAATAGAGGAATTTATTAAAATTAATTGAAAATTAAATGAAAAAAGATTATTGAAGGGAGTTTTTTATATGGGGGAAGTACAAGTTGTTGTTTTTACATTGGAAAGGGAAGAGTACGGTCTGGAAATAAGTAAGGTTCAAGAAATCGTCCATTATCAGCAGGCTACTAAAATACCTGAGGCTCCTGATTTCTTCCAGGGGATTATTAATTTACGGGGAAAAGTTATTCCGGTATTTGATTTAAAAAAGAGGTTTTATCAAAAGGAAACCCAGATCACTGAAAATACCCGTATAGTTGTGGCAAGTGTGGGTTCATTTACTGTAGGTATTATGGCTGATGAGGTTTCCGAAGTTTTACAGTTACCGGAAGAAACAATAGAAACTTTACCTACAATATTTGCCAGTTTTGCCGAAGGTGGTGTTTATGCCGTTGGCAAATTGGAGGATCGCTTGTTACTGCTTTTAGATCTAGAAAAAACCATAAACGAAAAGGAATTAGAAAACTTAGAAGCAGGATTATTATAAGATTTCCAGAATAGTATAATTATAAAAAATGTTTATGCTGATCATGGGGTGGTTTTATGCAGTTATCTAAGATAAAAGATTTGCTAAACTGCCGAGTTTTAAGTTGTAGCAATAAATTGGAACAGGAGATATCAGGAATATGTGCCTCAGACTTAATGAGCAGTGTTTTAACATGTAAGGGCCCCAATTCTTTATTAATTACTGGATTAAATAATTTACAGGTTATTAGAACAGCGGAAATGAGTGACATTGCGGCTGTTGTCTTCGTTTTAGGGATTCAACCGGGTAAGGAAATAATTGAGTTAGCCCAGGAAAACGGGATAGTAGTTCTTGTGACGGAATATTCCATGTTTGAATCCTGTGGGATACTGTACAAAGCCGGTTTTCGGTGCGGATACAAAGATTTTTCCTAAAGGGGTGATTTTATGGAATATTTCCATTCAGTTACTTTAAATAAAGATAATTGTAAAGGTTGTACCAATTGTATCAAATACTGCCCCACCGAGGCCATTAGGGTAAAAGACGGCAAAGCCAAAATAATTAATGAGCGTTGTATTGATTGTGGTGAATGTATTCGCCGTTGCCCCTATCAAGCTAAAAAAGCCGTAACTGATTCTTTAGACCTTTTAGATAATTTTGCTTATAAGATAGCAATTCCGGCACCTGCCTTTTATGGTCAGTTTAATAATGTTACTATAAATAGAATTCTAAATTCTTTATACTCTTTGGGTTTTGATTATGTGTATGAGGTAGCTAGAGGAGCCGAATTGGTTTCGGAGATAGTAAAAGAAGAATTGGCTAGCGGGAATTTAAAAAAACCGGTAATTTCTTCTGCTTGTCCTGCTGTGGTCAGGCTTATTCAAGTAAGGTTTCCGGATTTACTAGGCCATGTTCTTAGAATTGATTCTCCTATGGAACTGGCGGCTTCTTTAGCTAAACAGAAAATCAGTCAGGAAAAAAACATACCTCTGGAAAAAATAGGGGTATTTTTTATCAGTCCCTGTGCGGCTAAGGTTACCAGCGTAAAAAGTCCCTTGGGTAGAAAAAAAAGCCGGGTAGACGGCGTTTTTAGTATTGCGGATATTTTCGGTAAAGTCTACCATAATCTACGCAAAATTGATGAAGAAAAGGATTTACAATGTGCTTCCGGTATAGGTATCGGATGGGCTGTTTCCGGAGGAGAAGCCCTGGCTTTGAATATAGAAGATTATTTAGCGGTAGATGGCAGTGAACAGGTAATCAAAGTATTAGAACAAATTGAAATGGGCCGCTTAGCTCATATAGAATTCTTCGAGGGTCAGGCCTGTGTAGGTGGGTGTGTAGGAGGCCCATTAACAGTTGAAAACAGCTTTATAGCTAGAAAAAGAATTCGTCATCTGGTAAACAAAATGGATAAAGAACCTGAAGAAATTAAAAAAGGTATAACTCCGGAAATATGGCAAAAAATAAAAGAAGGGGCTCGCTGGACTGAACCTATACATCCACGTGAAATAATGAAATTAGATGAAGATCGAGTTAAAGCCCTGGAAAAGATTAACTTGCTAGAGGAAATCAACGGGAGTTTGCCGGGTTTAGACTGTGGTGCCTGTGGGGCTCCCACTTGTCGGGCTTTGGCTGAAGATATAGTTAGAGGTTGGGGAAATGAGTACGATTGTATTTTTCGGTTACGGGAAGAATTAAAAAATTTAGCTTTTCACCTAATTAAACGGACGAATGGAAAGTAAAGCTTTTGGGCCTAGCTATTGGGACGGCATTATGGCTTATGGGCTAATCTGCATGACGGCATTACGGCTATCGGGTTAATATTATGGGTCAGCATTATGACTCAAGGGCTAAGCTTACAGGTCCGCATCTTCTTTTGGGTTATAATACATGATGCATCCGATGAATGTTAATTTATCCGGCTGCACCTAATGGATGATATTTTTATTTGATGCATTTTTAAAATATTAATTATTAGCTACGGATAAACACTGATAAAAACTAATAATTCGCCTGACGGCGAAGGTTAAGGTTAAGTCTGGGTTAATTATTGGGTCTTAAATCTAGATTGTTTTATTTTCTTAACCTTAACCTCAACCTTACGACCGAAGGTCGTAATACTAGCCACTAACTTCAAAGGATGTGATACTTTAAATGAAGGTTGCAGTTATTCAAATGGATATTTTTTTGGGAAACACTGAGCAGAATCTAAATAAAGTAGAAAAATTAATAAGAAAAGCGGCACAGGAAAATCCGGATGTTATTATTCTTCCGGAGATGTGGAATACCAGTTATGCTTTGGATAAAGTTAAGGAAATAGCTGATCAGGATGGAAAACCTAGTGTCCAAAGGGTGGGGGAATTAGCTAAAGAATTAAAGGTTAATATTATTGCCGGTTCAGTTGCCGATAAAAGAGAAGGAAAGGTATATAATACCTCTTATGTTTTTAATCGCCAGGGAGAAACGGTAGCCAGGTATAGTAAAGTTCATTTATTCGGTCTAATGAGGGAATGGGATTATTTGGAACGGGGTAGAGAAAGGTGTTTATTTGAATTAGATGACGTGACCTGTGGTCTAATTATCTGTTATGACTTGCGTTTTCCGGAATTAACCCGGAGACTTACTTTAGACGGGGCAAAGATAATCTTTGTACCTGCTCAATGGCCTTATCCTCGCCTACATCCTTGGATGATTTTAAACCAGGCCAGAGCCATTGAAAATCAGGTTTATATTGTCAGCGTAAACCGGGTAGGAGAGGAAGGTAAAGCTGAATTTTTCGGACACTCCCTGGTAGTTGATCCTTTAGGTGAAATCATTTACCAAGGTAGTGAACAAGAAGAAATTAAAGTTGTGGATTTGGATTTAGCGAAAGTTGATAGTGTAAGGAGAAAGATGACCTGTTTAGCAGACAGGTATGAAGAGGTGTATAGATAGTTTTTAACATTAGAAAAAAGTCTAATATCTAAAACTCCCATTGACAAATTACTTAAAGTGTGTTAATATTTCGTAAAAATGAAAATATTATAGTTAATACCTCATCTCAAGGGGTGGGGTAGAGGTTGCGAACGGTCAAGAGTAGCTGCAGGGATTAGGGAAAAATGAACTGCAGGGAAAGGGGCCTTCGCCGAAGTGTAGCTCTTCTTCCCAGGGAGGCTATGCTGGGTTTGCAGTGAATAACTGCAAAACTGTCACTAAGGAACTACCCAATTCCTTAGTGGAGCACTATCTCACA
>DGEF01000101.1:0-257 GCA_002385805.1 Peptococcaceae bacterium UBA3933 | reverse complement strand
GGTTGGCTTTCAATTATTCCTCCCTTAGTAGCCATTATTTTAGCATTACTTACTAAGGAGGTTTTGGGCTCTCTAATAATCGGAATTTTTTCAGGGTATTTTATTTTTGTTAATTTTGCTCCACCGGAAATAGCTGAAGGATTAACTTCAACTAATCCTATCTTAGGTCCGTTTGTGGAAATGGTTAATTCGGTTATTGTTAATGCCGGGGATTCTTGGAATATGGCCATTCTTTTATTTTTAGCCATATTAGGCGG
>DGEF01000075.1:10518-18435 GCA_002385805.1 Peptococcaceae bacterium UBA3933 | reverse complement strand
AAAATAATTATACTTAAGGACATTAAAAAATGCGGTGGGAAATTAATCCCCAGCCGCATCTACCTATATAATTATTTGTTTTATAACCCCATACCTATGATAAACAACCGCCTCAACACAGTTAAAGCTTCTGCTCTAGTTATGAAATTATCTGGTCTAAAGGTACTATCAGGATACCCCTCAATAACATCTTCAGCTAAGGAAGCTTGAGCCCAATCAGGAATATCCTTTGCGTCCTTAAATTGTGTTAAATCTATGGGCTGATATTGTTCCAATATCTTAAATGCTTTGCTAACCATAACTGCAGCTTCTAAGCGGGTGATAGGTTCATTGGCTAAAAATACACCTTCACTTGCATCAACAAGACCTGCTTTTGTAGAGGCGGCTAGCACTTCTACAACCCATTTGGGAATCTCTGCAAAGTTTTCGAAGTACTCCTCTAAAATTGCATGTGCTTCATCGTAGTCATAGGTTTCCAGAATAAGATTATCCGGATTAATATTTAACAGCCTAAATAGTAAAGATATGAACTCCGCTCTGGTGATATTCCGATCTAATCGAGCAGTACGAACTAGGCCTTCTCCCGGATATCCCTCAATTATACCTAACCCGTTCATTCTATTGGTGGTAACTTCTGCCCAGTGTTCATCTATATCTATGAATAATGGTTGAATTACTCCGTAAACATTAAACCATCCTGTGTACTGTTTTTTGCAAGATAAAATTCCGCACCCCCCTCTGGCCAATTATATTCTGCAATAAATACATAATATAATTTATAGAATCTTTTATTTTATTATTGGCTAGAATTAATTGTTGATTGGTTGCATTAAGTATCGTGTTTTTACTTTCAATTTTTTGGGAATAATCGATAAGTAACTGAATTGCATAAGTGATTAGAATTAGACTAAGTATTAAGTTTTTACTGTTAGTAAATAGAGTAAGACCTTCTGCTTGAAACAGAACAAGAAAGAGCCCAGTTGAGCCAAATAGATAAATAAATAGATTTAACCAGACAAACTTTTTACCGAATTGTACAGATGATATGAGCAAAGTATTTAGCGAATACCAAACATAGGGACTGTTGATACCTCCAGAGGGTATTAAAATTAAGGTGTTACCGATGGTTTCAATAAGGATTAATAACCCGACCTTTGACCTACAGTCCCAAATGCTAAAGTAGACATAATTTAGTACAATAGCAGCAATAGAAATGGAAGTAATAATAAAAGCTTTAGTGTATATGCTTTGGGTAATATCCCCAAATAAGAAAAATAAAGACGTTACTACCAGAGAAATATACCGATAAATAATCAAAACTTTTATGGTTTCCAATCGATTTTTGAAAGTCAAACCTTTCACATTTAATTTTTTGATAGGCCCCTCAACCCCTTATTCTAGAGGAGGTAAAAAAAATACCCACCCTCTATAGAATTTGGGTCGAAGGAAACCCTTTATGCTCCATAAACATAAAAGGTTTCCCATCAAATAAATGCCACACGCACATTTTTTACTGTCTATCCTGGGTCTGGTATATTCACCAACTTCATTAAATTTATATTCCTTTTTACTTTTCTAACAACTTTTTTCCTTCGATTATAGCTTTTTTCACCTGTTCCGGTGCCGGGCCGCCGGTTACCTGCCGTTTTTCCACACAGGTAAAGACAGAAATGGCTTCATAAACATCTTCTTTAATCAGAGGGCTAAAGCCTTGGAATTCTTCTAACGTAAGATCATCCAGATTTTTAGTATTACTTAAACAATATGCCACCAGTTTACCCACTACTTCATGGGCATCCCGGAAAGGCAAGCCTTTCTTAACTAAATAATCGGCTAAATCAGTAGCATTAGTAAATCCGCCTTTACTGGCCTCCAGCATCTTCTCTTTATTTACCTGCATAGTAACTAGCATGGGAGTAAACACCAATAGACATTTTTTTAAGGTATCTACAGTATCAAACAGCCTTTCTTTATCTTCCTGCATATCTTTATTATAAGCCAGAGGTAACCCTTTCATTATGGTCAGCATAGCCATCAGGTTCCCATAAACCCGCCCTGTTTTCCCTCTGATTAGTTCTGCCACGTCCGGATTTTTCTTTTGAGGCATGATGCTAGAACCTGTACTGTAGGCATCATCTATCTCAATAAACTGGACTTCCTGGCTGGACCAGAAAATCAGTTCTTCACAAAAACGGCTAAAATGCATCATGATAATAGAAGCCGCTCCTAAAAACTCCAGTACAAAATCCCGGTCACTCACTGCATCCATGCTGTTTAAGGAAACACTGCTAAAACCTAACTCCCTAGCCACCTGTTCCCTATCTAAAGGAAAGGTAGTACCGGCTAAAGCTCCTGCTCCCAAAGGCAATACATTAACCCGCTTTTGGCAGTCAGCTAACCTCTCTAAATCACGAGAAAACATCTGGAAATAAGCCATTAAATGATGAGCCAGGGTAACAGGTTGTGCCCTCTGTAAATGGGTATAACCGGGTAAGACAGTATCTAAATGTTTCTCTGCCAGCTCTAAAAGGGCAGCTAAAAGCTTTTTTAATAATTCACGGAGATTATCAATTTCCTCCCGTAAATACAAACGGGTGTCCAGTGCCACCTGGTCATTACGGCTGCGGCCTGTATGTAATTTCTTACCTACAGCCCCGATTTTTTGGGTTAATAAAACTTCTATATTCATGTGAATATCTTCTGCACTGACATCAAATTCTACTTTCCCGGCTTCTATATCTTTTAATATTTCTTCTAACCCCCTAATTATCTTTTGGGCTTCTTCCTGAGTAATTATCCCCTGTTTCCCTAACATCCGGGCATGGGCTATACTCCCCTTAATATCCCAATAGTAAAGCCTTTTATCAAAAGAAATGGAGGAATGAAAATCCTCCACCAATTCATCTGTATTTTTACTAAAACGTCCACCCCAAAGCTTTTTCAAGGTTACTCAACTCCACTTTCAATTAATAGTTCAACTTACAAAAAAGCATCTACTTTAAGTTAAAAATAAAGATGCATCTGCTCTGCAGTAACTTAGCTAAGATGCATCTACTAATAAGTTTAACTTACGGGATGCATCTTTTTATTATGCAATAATTTGATGCATCCCCAAAAATTACTTTCATCGGATGCATCCCAATAAATCGGCTCTCGTCGGATGCTTCAGCCTATATATCCTAAAATATAAGATTCTGACTAAAAACATTATCTATAAGCTTTAATGCGACCTTAACCTTTAAGGTTCTTTTCCATCAACGCTCTAACCTTTAATGGCAATCCAAACAAATTGATAAATCCTTCCGCCTCTTTTTGATTATATACCTCTTCTTCACCAAAAGTAGCCAATTCTTTATTGTATAGGGAATAAGGAGATTTTGTACCGGCAGGAGTGCAATTACCTTTATAGAGTTTCATCCGAACGGTCCCGGTAACTGTCTCCTGAGTAGAGTCTATAAAAGCATCCAGGGCTTCTTTTAAAGGAGTATACCAAAGACCATCATAAACCAACTGAGCGTATTTAATAGCAACTATATTTTTATATTCCATTGTAGCTCTGTCTAAAGTTAAATATTCCAACTCCTGGTGAGCTTGATGAAGTAAAGTTCCCCCCGGTGTTTCATAGACACCGCGCGATTTCATGCCTACCAAACGGTTTTCGACAATATCCACAATACCTACACCATGCTTGGCGGCCAGTTCATTGGCTTTTTCCAATATGCCTAAGGGGCTTAATTTTTCACCGTTAATACTGACGGGTACACCTTTTTCAAAATCGATTTCTACATATTCTGGTTGGTCTGGGGCATCTTCCGGATTTTTACAAATTAGAAACAAGTCTTTTGGGGGTTCATTCCAGGGGTCTTCTAAATCTGCACCTTCGTGGCTTAAATGAAAGACATTGCGGTCCATACTGTACGGACGATCTTTAGTTACAGGCACAGGGATTCCCCGAGCTTGAGCATATTCAATAGCATCTTCCCGCGATTTAATATCCCACTCCCGCCAAGGAGCAATTACCTTTATATTAGGGTTCAAAGCCTTAACAGTTAACTCAAAACGGACCTGGTCATTACCTTTCCCGGTAGCACCATGAGCAATGTATTCAGCACCTTCTTGTGCAGCAATTTCCACCAAGCGCTTAGCTATCAAGGGGCGCGCAAAAGATGTCCCCAGTAAGTATTTACCTTCGTACTTCGCTCCTGATTTAAGTACCGGAAAAACAAAATCACGAACAAATTCATCTTTTAAATCTTCAATATATATTTTACTGGCTCCTGATTTAATTGCTTTTTCTTTTAAAGGAGCAAGTTCTTCACCTTGTCCTAGATCTGCGGACATACAAATAACCTCTAAATCGTAATTTTCTTTTAACCAAGGAATGATTATTGAAGTATCTAAACCACCTGAATAAGCTAAAACAACCTTTTTCATCTTTTTTTCCTCTCTTTCGTAAAATAGCAACTGGCTAAAATACAATCATTACTGAAATTATTCTTATGATCGCTAGCCCCGATGGGCTTAACGATCTCAGAGGGGCCTTAAATCACTTAGAGAAGTGCTGCTAAAATGGCTTTATGGGCATGAAGCCTGTTTTCCGCCTCATCAAAAACTGCCGACTGAGGTCCATCCATAACTTCATCTGTTATTTCCTCACCCCGGTGAGCCGGTAAACAGTGCATAACAATGGCCTTCTTATCAGCCAAAGCTAAAATTTCATTATTTATTTGAAAACCTGCAAAATGCTTTTTCCGCTCTTCAACCTCTTTCTCTTGACCCATACTGGCCCAAACATCAGTATATAATACATCTGCCCCTTTACTTGCTTCCACCGGATCATTTCCTAAAACAATCTTACCACCATATTCCTTGGCAAAAGCTTTACTCATTTCAACTATTTCTTCTAAAGGCTCATAGCCAGGAGGACTGGCTACCCTCACTTCCAATCCTAATTTGGCACCGGCAATCATTAAAGAATTAGCAACATTATTTCCATCACCAATAAAAGCTAATTTAATGCCTTCTAACTTCCCTTTATGTTCTAAAATAGTTAACATATCAGCTAAAGCCTGAGTTGGATGATATAAATCTGTTAAGCCGTTGATTACAGGTACATCAGCATACAGAGCCAATTCTTCTACCTCAGCTTGTTCGTAGGTTCTAATTAATATCCCGTCCACATACCGGGATAACACCCTGGCCGTATCGGCAATAGTTTCCCCCCGGCCCAATTGCAAATCTTGTTTGCTTAAAAAGTGAGCCAGACCACCTAATTGAAACATGCCTGCCTCGAAAGATACTCTTGTTCTGGTGGAAGATTTAGTGAAAATCATAGCCAAAGTTTTCCCTTTTAAAATTTCATGGCGAACACCCTGTTTATATTCTGCTTTTAATTTCAGGGCCAAATCTAATAAAGCTTTAATCTCCTCCGGTGTAAAATCTTTTAAACTAAGAAAATCTTTACCTTTTAATTTTGCAATCATAAATTTTCCCTCCTTGATGCGTATAATTATACAAGAATATGTATATTCATGCAATAGAAAAATTTTAAAAAACCCTTGCCAAAGGGTTTTTTTCACCAAATTATATGTGGGTTAGTAAATATCTCCTGCACCGTTAAAGCTAAAGCCTGGGTGGCCAGTTTCATCAGTTTTTCTCCTTCCTGCCCACCGGCTTTCTTGGCGAATTCCAAGGTATGAGCCGGAATATCTCCAGCCCCCAATGGTAAATAAGGATGAATGGCAGGTACCTGCCAACTCACATTGCCCATATCCATAGAGCCCACAATTTGATAAGGCTTTTTATCCATTTTAATCCCCAAATACTGGGTTTTTTCCAGAAAAACCTGGGCCAGTCCTTTATGAGTCCTTAGAGGCAGATAACGTGATTCATACTGACGTATTTGTACTGGTGTTTTAAATTGTCGGGAAAACCTGTGGGCTGTCTGTTCGAAATGTCTAATGACTTCTTCTAATTCAAATACAGTACCGGCCCGTAAATAAAACTTTCCTACCACCTTGTTGGGTATTAAATTTGGCGTAGTTCCTCCCGAAGTAATTACCCCTTGTATCTGCCGGTCAGGATAATAATTATCACTATAGCTTTGGCTTTCTTGCCAAAGATTTACCAGGGCTCTTAAAGGATTACCCTCACCGGGGCCTGCACTATGACCGTAATTTCCCGTAAAAGTAACTTCCAGGGCTTCCAGGGCCTGAGAGCTAATATTTATCACCGCCGTTTGACCGGGATGAAACATTAAAGCCGCATCACACTCTCGAAAAGCACCTCTATCCACTAAAATAACTTTTCCTCCAACCGTTTCTTCCGCCGGAGTCCCCAAAACCACTAATTTCCCCTGCCAGTAATTCTTCAAAAGTGCTAAAGCAATTGCCGCACCTACACTGGCCCCGGCAATTAAATGGTGCCCACAACCGTGACCAATTTCCGGTAAAGCATCATATTCAGCTAAAAGATAAACCGCAGGTTTCCCTTTTCCCAGTTCCCCGTAAAATGCGGTAGCCATACCTAAATAAGGAGAAGTAATTTTAAACCCATACTTCTTTAAAAGGTTAGCCAGTACCTGAACCGCTTTAAATTCCTGCCCGCCCAGCTCCGGGTTATGGTAAATATACAAAGTATTTTCCCAGATTTCCGGCCAGATATTATCAATTGTTTTAAGTATCTTTTTCTCTAACAATGTAAGGCCCTCCAATTTTTAAGGTGCCTTACATGTTATGCGAAATTTTTCTAGTTAGAACTGTGCTATAATGAAATTAGAAATTTTAAAAGGGTGTGGGTATTTTGTTTAATTTAGAAATAATTAAAAACAGAAAAGCTAACATTCTGGACCAGCAAAACTATCATCAATCAGCAGTCATCGTCCCCTTGGTCAATGATAATAATGTAGACTACCTTTTATTTGAGGTTCGTTCAGCAAATTTAATCGTCCAACCAGGTGAAATATGTTTTCCCGGCGGTGGTATCGAATCGGAAGACAAAAACCCCCAGGAGGCGGCCATCCGGGAAACTTGTGAGGAACTGGGAATAAAGAAAGAAAATATTGACCTGATTGGACCCTTGGATATCTTGGTTACTCCTTTTGAGTCCATAATTAGCCCTTTTGTAGCCAGAATCCACCGATATCAAGATATTCGCATTAATACTGAGGAAGTAGAATCATTTTTTCTGGTACCTGTACAGTTCTTTTTAGAAAACCCACCTCAAACTTTTTATAATAATATCGTTATTAAACCAAGCCCTGACTTCCCTTATCACCTTCTGCCTAACGGCAAAACCTACAACTGGCGCGCAGGTACCTACCCTGTTCATTTTTACATTTATAAAGACAAAATCATCTGGGGCATTACTGCCAGGATTGTAAACCACTTCATAAAGTTAATCAGCGGTTCCCCTAACGAGTAGTGCCTGTCTTAGAACCTCTATCACGTGGTCAATTTCCTCTTCTGTGACTATTAAAGGCGGTACAAACCGCAAAATTTTTCCTCCCACCGCGTTTATTAACACCTGCTGTTGTAAACAATATTCCACGATAGAAGCCGCATCCATGCTTAGTTCACAGCCTACCATCAGGCCTATACCTTTTACCTTGGTAATCTGGGGAAAATCCTTTTGCAATTCAGTCAGTTTTCCTTTTAAATATTCACCTTTTACAGTAACTTCTTTTAAAAATTCCTCATCAAAAAGAACGGAAACAGCTGCTAAAGCAGCCTGGGTTGCTAAAGGGTTACCTCCAAAAGTGGCCGCATGGTCCCCTGGTTCGAAAGCTTGGGCTACTTCTTCTTTAGCCAGCATTGCCCCAATAGGAACTCCTCCACCTAAAGCTTTAGCTAGAGTAATGATATCCGGACTTATGCCAAAATTTTGGTAAGCAAAAGGTTTGCCCGTTCTTCCTAAACC
>DGEF01000075.1:6716-10275 GCA_002385805.1 Peptococcaceae bacterium UBA3933 | reverse complement strand
GCTTTTTCTAAAGCCTCTAAATCATTAAAAGGTACATATTTAAACCCTGCCGGGAGAGGCCGAAAGGCTTTTTGGTATTTTTCTTGTCCCGTGGCCGTTAAGGAGCCTAAAGTTCGACCATGAAAAGATTTTTCCATGGTAATAATCTCATACCGACCTTGCCCCCATTTCCGGGCAAGTTTTATTGCTGCTTCATTAGCCTCTGTGCCGCTATTACAAAAAAACGCTTTATCACAACAGGATTCTTCCACTAATTTTTGGGCCAACTTAATCTGAGGTTCAATCCAGTAAAGATTGGAACAATGTATTAATTTTTCCGCCTGCTCCTTAATCGCCTCCGTTACCGCCGGAGGACAGTGGCCCAGGGAATTAACGGCTATCCCGCTGACAAAATCTAAATACTTATTGCCTTCACTATCCCAAATATAAGCACCTGAACCTTTTACAAAAACTTTGGGCAAACGTTTGTAAGTATTCATCACGTATTTTTCGCCTAAAGCGATCAAATCTTCCATCTATTAATCACTCCTTTACCACCATGGTCCCGACACCCTGGTCTGTAAAAATTTCCAGTAACAAAGCATGAGGCAAACGCCCGTCAATAATGTGAGTGCTTTTTACCCCGCCCAGTAAGGCCTGCATACAACACTCAATCTTCGGAATCATTCCCCCGGCAATGACCCCTTCATCGATCAAACGGCGTGCTTCCAAAAAGCTTAAAGAAGAGATAAGATTATTATCCTGATCCAAAACCCCTTCCACATCAGTAAGTAAAACCAATTTATCCGCTTCTAAACTTGCAGCAATACTTCCGGCCACATAATCAGCATTTATGTTATAAGCTTCTCCATTCTCACCGCTTCCAATAGGAGCAATCACCGGAATATAATCCTTTTCCATTGCCGTGTAAATTAACTGAGGGTCAATCTTTTCTATTTCACCTACAAAGCCTAAATCAACCGGTTCTCCGTTATGGTAGGTCTTTTTTTTGCTGACTTTAATCATTTCCCCGTCAATCCCGCTTAAGCCCAAGGCCTTCCCTCCGTTTTTCTCCACAAGTCCTACAATCTCTTTATTCACTTTACCTACTAAAACCATTTGCACAATTTCCATTGTTTTTTCATCGGTAACCCGCATTCCATTGACAAATTGGGAGGTTATTTCTGTCTTTTTCAACCAGTAGTTAATTTCCGGCCCTCCTCCATGAACAATTACCGGATTAATACCTACATACTTCATTAAAACAATATCGGTAATCACCTTATCCTTTAACAAAGGATCTGTCATGGCATGACCGCCGTATTTAATAACTACGGTTTTCCCGTAAAACTTTTTAATATAAGGTAAAGCTTCAATCAGTATCTCCGCTTTAGCTAACGGCTCCATCACATTTCTCCTTTCGGGTTATTATTTAGATCGAAATCAGCTTTTTGGTAAACTTTTTGGTCAGAGTTTTCTTCCGGGTTAAATTTGTTGGTCAGAAAAAAACATTCCTGAAAAATAATCTAAACCCGAAAGACCAGTCTGACAAAAAATTCTCACCTTATAGCTTATTCTGACAAAAATGTTTAACCTCAAAGCTTAATCTAAAAAACAATTTAAACCTCAAAGATTTTTCTGACCTAAAATCTCAGCCCAATAGTTAAGACCTATATTCCGCATTAATCTTCACATAATCATAAGATAAGTCACAGCCCCAGGCTTTAGCCTGTGCTGAGCCCAGGTTTAAATCAACCTTGAGTTTAACTTCTTTCTGGTTAAGGATTTCTTTCGCCTTTTCCTCATCAAAATTTAAGCCGGTGCCTTTTTCAGCCATTAATAAATCACCCACATAAACATCTACTTTTAAGGGGTCTACCTCCGCTCCCGAATAACCAAGAGCCGTGATAATTCTTCCCCAATTGGCGTCTTCCCCAAAAATGGCTGACTTAACTAGATTGGAAGAACAAATAGCTCTGGCTCCTTTACGAGCATCTTCCAGGGAAGTAGCTCCCACAATTTCTACCTCAATTAATTTAGTGGCTCCTTCCCCATCAGCGGCAATCTTTTTGGCCAAATCGATACAAACTTGCGTAAGGGCATCTTCAAATAACGGTAGTTCATCACTCTGCAAAGTTAACTGAGGGTTTTCTGCCAAACCATTGGCCAAGATTACTACCATATCATTAGTACTGGTATCACCGTCTACGGAAATCATATTAAAACTGGCATTAACGGCTTTTTGTAAAACTTTGTGTAAACATTTACTCTCAATATTGGCATCTGTCGTAATAAATCCTAACATGGTAGCCATATTAGGATGAATCATCCCTGAACCTTTGGCCATAGCACCAATAGTTACCGTTTTGCCTCCGATTTCTAATTGACAGGCAACCTCTTTTTTGACAAGATCTGTAGTCATTATGGCCTGAGCTGCATCAATTCCCCCCTCTTTGGCTAAAAGAGTAGCTGCTTCTTTTATGCCTTGGGTCAAAGGTTCCATAGGGATAGGAACACCGATCAGCCCTGTAGAAGCCACAACAACATCTTCAGTTTTTATCTGCAAATTTTTTGCAGTTATTTCTGCCATTTCTTTAGCAGTTTTTAATCCCTGTTCACCCATACAGGCATTGGCTACACCGCTGTTAACAACAATAGCCTGGGCAACCCCGTCTTTTAAATGTTCTTCGGTAATCTGTAATGGTGCCGCTTTAAATTTATTCAGGGTATAAACCGCTGCAGCTTGAGCCGGTACCCGGGAATAAACCAAAGCCACATCTTTTTTGCCTTTTTTTCTAATTCCCGCAGCTACCCCGGCAGCAGTAAATCCTTGAGGTGAAGTGATTCCACCGTCTATATATTTCATTTGTATATACCTCCTTTAATTAGTGGCTAGTTGGTAGTGGCTAGTGGCTAGTATTCCGACCTTCGGCCGACAAACGACCTCCGGTCGTAGTATTAAGGTTGAGGTTAAGGTTAAGAAAATATTTTACTTGAGCGGCTATAACGGAGAATAGGCTAAATAATCTTAGCGAAGCCGAAGTAATAAAAGCTGACCGGCAGACAGGGACGTCTGACGGAGTGCGAATTGGGCCATGGACGGCCCATTGAGCACGGTCAGCTTTTATCTGAGGCAAGCTTAGATTATTCCGATTCGGAGTTCTAGCTCAGCGAAAGTAAATATTTTCATGACAATGACGCGTTCACTACTCGCCCACTCGCTTACTATTAGACTCATATATTTGTACGGGCATCTACTTTGTGGCTCATCTTTAGGGATGCATCTGCTCACGGGTTAAAATTTAGGGATGCATCGTCTTTAAAGTAATCTTTCAGGATGCATCAAAAAATGAATCCTAAAAGCAGATGCATCTTGCATATTAACCNNAAATAATCTTAGCGAAGCCGAAGTTATAAAATAGATATTTCATTCATTAGACGCATCCTAATAAATTCACATTCTTCGGATGCATCATGCAATATTCCCTAAATATTTAACGCTGACCCTTAAGCTAGACCTGAAAGCCGTCATGCCGCCCCAAAATATCAGCCCAAAAGCCGTAATGCCGACATGCAGTAC
>DGEF01000075.1:0-6691 GCA_002385805.1 Peptococcaceae bacterium UBA3933 | reverse complement strand
GCAGATGCATCTTGCATATTAACCAAAAAGTAGATGCATCTTGCATATTAACCCTAAAGAAGATGCTCATGCAGAATTGCTAATATTAATTTCTCGCCCACTCGCCCACTGACATCTTGAATATCCCGTAAGTATTAGACTCGCCCACTTTTTTATGGATACATCCCCGCTATTCCCAATCCTGCCGTCTCTTCCAAACCAAACATAATATTCATATTTTGAATAGCCTGACCTGAGGCTCCTTTAACCAAGTTATCGATTGCGGAAAATACAATAATCCTCCCGGTTCTTTCATCATAAACAGGTGCAAGATCACAGTAGTTAGACCCTTGAACCCACTTGGTTTGAGGCAATCTGGTTTTGTCTCTTAACCTGATAAAAGGACATCCCTGATAAAATTCTCTGTAAAAATCAGCCAACTCTTTTTCCGTTATGCTCACTTTAGGTGTAACATAAATAGAACTTAATATCCCCCGGTTCATAGGTACTAAATGGGGTGTAAAATTAACGCAAACTCGGGACTGTACCAATAAGCTCAATTCCTGCTCTATTTCCGGGATATGGCGGTGATTACCGACTTTATAAGCTAATAAGTTCTCATTAATATGGGTATAATGAGTTATTTCCGTTAAGGTTTTACCTGCCCCGCTAACGCCGGATTTGCTGTCAATTACAATAGTTTCCGTGTCAATAATCTTGTTGGCTAAAAGGGGAGCCAGACCTAAAATAATACTGGTGGGATAACACCCGGGATTTGCCACAATCTGGGTCTTGCTTATTTCTTCTTTATAGATTTCCGGTAAACCGTAAACACTTTCCGGCAATAATTCTGGACAGGCATGTTTTAATTCATACCAGAATTCATAATCATTAGAATCTTTCAGCCGAAAATCAGCCCCCAAATCAATAACTTTAACCTTTTTCTCATATATTTCTTTTACTAAAGGGGCTGATTTGCCATGGGGCAAAGCCAGAAAGACCAGGTCTAAACCTTCTAAGAATGAGGCAACTTCAAAATCTTCTTCCACTAGGGAAATTTCTTTTTCTAAATGAGGATGCACCAGGGTCACATCATTTCCCGCATTGCTTCTGGAGGTGGCCTTTTTTATTTCCACATACGGATGATTTAACAATAATCTAAGGAGTTCTCCTCCTGTATAACCGGTTACTCCTATAATCCCTACTTTGACTTTCATTTTTCTCCTCCCCATCAGGGCAAATTATTGTTTATAATTATACATACTCTAGTATAATTATGCAACACCTTTTTACGCTTAAAAAAAATAAAGCTTCAATCAAATTTGATTGAAGCTCATCTCATATACCTAACCTTTTCCTTTCCTGCTCGGTAATTATATCCTTGATAAATATTGTTTTTTCTTCTAATAAATCTATTTCAGGAAAAACGTTTTGTAAACCTCCGAACTTATCTGTAACTACCTTAATTATTGGCCGGGTAGGATAATTTTCATGGAGACCTATGACAACCCCCAGATGACCCGTATTCAATCTTACTAAGCTGCCAATAGGATAAGGAGCAATATTCCTGGTAAAAGCCATCACCACCTTGGGATGAAACATCCGACCGCTCTCTGCCACAACCCTTTCAATGGCTTGATAGGGAAAAAGCCTTTTATTCATATCTTTAGGCGCCACCAGGTTATCATAAAAATTGGCAACACCAGTTATGGCTGCAAACAAATGGATCTGTTCGCCTCTAAGTTGTCTGGGAAAACCCAACCCGTCATACCTTTCATGATGCTGATAAGCTACATGGGCCACAGTCAGATTAACCTCTTCATTTTGCCGGAGCAGATCAAATCCAATGGTGGTATGCTCTTCACCTGGATCGATTCCTTTACCGATGTCATGTAGGATTGCACCCATTCCCAGATGCTTGAGTTTCAACTGATCTAATTGTAAAACCATACCCGTAATAATTGATAATACAGCTACGGAAACACTGTGGTTATACAGGTGAAGGTTTTGGGAACGAATATCTAAAAAACTAACCAAGAGACCAGAGGAAGAAAGAATATCATCAATTATTTTATTTACTACTTCATGAATTTGTTTAAGATCAATTTCTTTGGTTATAATCGACTTTTCCACGGTATTTTTAATAATTTTGATAGCATGTGTTCTCACTGAATCATGGATTAATTCTTCTGCCTCCAAAGGTCCTACTAATTCATCTTCAATATAAACAAAGGGTATGCCCAGCTCCCTTAACCTTGCAATATATGTTTTTTTGATCGTTGCTCCTTTATGTAATAATATTCGCCCTGCTTCATCATAAACCGGTTTGGCCAGTTTTTGTCCTTCTTCTAAATATTCTATGTCGATAGCTCTCATCTAACCCCATCCTTATTTAAAAATTCGACAAAATCTTATATTGCCTGGGAAATGATTCGACACCCTTTAACACTTTTCAAACTCTACTTTAACTTTTCCGTTGACTTTTTGCAAATAAAAATTACCTTTAAATTTTATATCCGTTTCAGGGAAATCCGACCGATAGTGTGCACCCCGACTTTCTTCCCGGCAAATTGCCCCGGTAGTAATTAACTCAGCGTTATTTAAAAGACTTATAAGCTCATAAAAACGTATTTGGTCCCCGACACAGCTTAATTTAACATACTTTAAGCTTTCTTTAATTTCTTTTACCTGGTCTTGAGCCTGCAATAAAGTATCTCTACTCCTGATGATGGAAGAATACTTCCACATAATTTCCCGTAGTGCTTTTTTTAGTTCATCTAGGGTAATATCTCCGTCCTGTAAAGGTTGTAGCTGAATTTCTTCTAATAAGGGGACATTTTGTACCTTTTCTACCCTTGCGCCTACCAAACTGCCAAATATAATAGCCTCCGCCAGAGCATTTCCTCCTAGCCGGTTAGCACCATGAAGGCCACCCACTGCCTCACCACAGGCCCACAACCCTTTTACGCTTGTTTCCCCTTGCTCATTTATTGCTATGCCGCCCATACAAAAATGGGTTCCCGGAGCCACCGGTACATATTCTTTTCGCAAATCTATTCCGGCTTTCTTTAAATAATCGTAAAACTCTTTATATTTATTTACCAAAATCTCCTCCGAAATAGCAGTACAATCTAAAAAGACACAGCCTTCTTTCCCCCTGCCGGCGGTAATTTCATTAAAGATAGCCTGGCACATAATATCACGAGTAGCCATGTTCCCGGCAGGGTCATAGTTAACCATAAAAGCTTCCCCTAAAGCGTTTCTTAACACAGCCCCTTCACCAAAAAGAGCGCTGGTCAAAGCCAGTTTAACCGGTTTGTACATCATAGTCGGGAAGAATTGGATATATTCCATATCCCTAAGCCTGGCCCCTGCCTCATAGGCTAAACTATAAGAATCACCTGTTACATCATTGGTATTATTTGTTTGAGCAAATACTTGACCATTTCCTCCCGAAGCTAAAATAACGACACCGGTCTTAATAGTAAAAAATCTTCCGTCTTTTTTGGCCAAAGCCACGGCACCACAAACTTGGTTGTCTTTGGTTAAAATTTTGACAACAGAACACCTCTCCATTAACTTTATGCCCATCTCTTTCGCTTTGGCTAAAAGAGGTAAAGTTATAGCCATGCCTTTAGACATTAATTTTACTTTTTCCGTATTAACGAAAATGTTCCTAGCTTCCGAATGACCAGGGGCTTTACCCCGAACATAAATACCATTTGTTTTCTTTAGGTTTACTCCGTATTTTTCTAAAATCTTAATAACCTGAAAAGAATTGTCCACAAAAAGTTCTACCAGTTGTAAATCATTAATTTCTTTTCCTGACTTAAGTATATCTTCAATAAACAACTGCCGCTCCTCATCCCCAAAAACTTCGGGTTGAGCGGCAATAAACGCATTGGACACCAGGGTATTACCACTTCTCCCTACCTTACTTTTAGAGATTAGCAATACCTCCAAACCTTTTGCTTTAGCCTCTAAGGCAGCCACCAAACCTGCCAAACCACCGCCTATAACTAAAACATCTGTTTTAATTATTTCCATATACGTCCCCCCTGAATAGCATCATTAAATTCCCTATAAAATACAGCTTTCAAAATCAAAAATAATTAGTTCTAATTACCTCTTCCTAACCCATATATTGTTTATGAGGTGAGGTAAAATGGTGTTTAATTTCTACAGGTTAAGAAACTATACTGCAAAATTAAGCATTTTTTTTGCTTTAATCTGTGTTTTCGGTTTTACTTTTTGGTTTTACCAGATCGGCCTGGAAGATGAATATATTCAAACCCTTTCCTGGGTGGTATCCAGCAAAAAAATAGTGATTGACCCCGGTCACGGCGGCATATTCCCCGGTAAGGTCAGTGCTAATAATATAAAAGAGAAAGAAATTAATTTAGAAATCGCAAAACAATTAGCTGAGATTTTAAGTGAATCAGGGGCTATGGTTGTGATGACCAGAAATACAGATACGGATTTAGTGGGTACCGATGTTCAGGGGAGTTTATTACAAAAGCAAAGAATCGATTTACAAAATCGAGTAAAACTAGCCCGTGATTATAATGCCGATATCTTTATTTCGATTCATTGCAACAGTATCCCTTCTGAAAGATGGTCGGGGGCTCAAACTTTTTTTGAACCTGGCGACGTCGAAAGCGAGCAACTGGCTAAATGCATCCAAAATGAACTTATCCAACAACTTAAAAATACTAAACGGCAGGCCATACAACGTAAAGATACCTTTTTGTTTAACGAACTGGATATCCCTACAGTTATTGTGGAATGCGGGTTTCTCTCCAATCCCAAAGAAGCACGGTTATTAACAGAACCGGAATACCAGTACCGCTTGGCCTATGCTATTTATTCAGGCATAGTAAAATATCTAGCCGATAAACATTGATTATTTTATCCGTAGAGAAATATAAATTCTCATAAAAAAACCGTCAAGGAGTGTTTCTCCCTGACGGTTGTGTATTTGCAAAAAGTACCCACAAATCCTATCTCTTTGAGAATTGGGGTGCACGACGAGCACCTTTTAAACCATATTTCTTTCTTTCCTTCATTCTGGGGTCTCTTGTTAAGAAGCCTGCTCTTTTTAAAACAGGGCGCAAGTCCGGATCTGCTTTTAACAATGCACGGGCTATACCCAAGCGAATAGCACCCGCTTGACCTGTAGTACCACCACCGTGAACTTTGCAAATAACATTAAACCTGCCTTCGGTGTCTGTAAGAACTAAAGGTTGTTTAACGATCATTTCTAAAGTTTTCTTACCAAGATATTCATCTAACTGACGGTCATTAACTATTATTTGACCATCGCCAGGTACTAATCTTACTCTGGCTACAGAAGATTTACGACGTCCTGTTCCATAATATTGTACTTGTGCCAATTAGTTGCGCCTCCCTTCTCTTAACCTCTGTTCCATACTTCTGGTTTTTGAGCTTGATGGGGATGTTCAGACCCACTGTATACTTTTAGTTTTCTAAACATTTTTCTGCCTAAGCGATTGTGAGGTAACATACCCTTAATAGCAACTTCTAAGGCTAAAGTTGGTCTTGTGGCCAGTAAATCCCGATATTTGGTTCTTTTTAAACCACCGGGATAACCGCTGTGACGAATATACTCTTTCTGGTCCAGTTTTTTACCTGTCAGTATAACATCCTTAGCGTTTATAACAATTACATGATCTCCACAATCAACATTAGGAGTATAGGTTGGCTTATGTTTACCTCTTAAAAGAGTAGCAGCTTCTGTAGCTACTCTGCCCAAAGGTTTACCAGCAGCATCAATGATATACCACTTTCTTTGTACTTCATTGGGCTTAGCCATATAGGTACGCATTCAATTTCCCTCCTTAAATCAAAGGTGTATTGATTTATTTAAGATCCGGGGCTCGTGGATCATAAAAACAAAATAAACACAAAACACCACGTTGATATTTTATTAATAATCCGGCTTAATGTCAAGCAAAAAACAATTTATTAAACAATTGCTTTATATCTTAACTCTTGGCTCACCTACTCAAAATTAATAAAAAACCTCTTTTAAACATAATCCATGAGCAGGAGCCGTTTCTCCGGCTAAAGTACGGTCCTGTTTTTCTAATGCTTCCCTGATTGATGTTAAGCTCCTTTTACCTTTACCTAATTCTACTAAAGTCCCCACGATTATTCTGACCATATTATATAAAAACCCATCCCCTTTTATATGAAATTCCCATAGGGAACCATTTACCTTTACCTCTAAAGAAAAAATAGTTCGTTCAAAACTCTTAACAGAGGTACCGCTTGCAGAAAATGATTTGAAGTTATGTCTCCCTATGAAAAGCTTACATCCCTCTTTGATTATTTCCAAGTTCAAAGGGTAGGGAACGAAATAAGCATAACGGCTATAAAAAACTGAAGGTATCCGATTGTTATAAATACGATAAACATAATATTTACCTTTAGCCGAATATTGGGCATGAAAATCTTCTTCAACTTCCTGAACTTCCTTGACCACAATATCCTCAGGGAGACGACTGTTGAGGGCCAAAGGGAAACGTTCCAAAGGTATTTTGCTCGTAGTAAGAAAATTAATAACCTGCCCTGCCGCATGCACCCCTGCATCAGTGCGACCTGCACCGATAACCACTACCGGTTCTTTCAATACTTCCTGGAAACACTTTTCCAAGGTCCCCTGGATAGTCGGCAAGCCTTGTTGAGGCTG
>DGEF01000019.1:33978-42211 GCA_002385805.1 Peptococcaceae bacterium UBA3933 | reverse complement strand
AGATGTGTATAAGAGACAGCTATTATACCTTGTGAGTGTTCTGTATGTAAATACCCCGAGTTTAATTTTTTTCCTCGGGGCCGGCATCAGCGGCTGAAGTTTCAGGGAAAAAATCTATATAAGCAATAGGGTCTGCTACTTCCATAGGTGCTTTTCCTAAAAGATTCATCAGCGAGTATTTTTCCCGTAAACTTGTTTTGCTACGCCAGTTTTGTTTTGGGTTCATAAAAACACCTCCTGAATTTAGTTTGCCTATTTTAAAAATTAGTATGCTGGAAGGAAAAGTAAATTAAATTTAAAATTTTAAAAAGGTATTGACTATATCGCTTTAACTAGTTAAAATAATAGCATAACAAAATCACGTTAATATTTTAATAAAATGAAGGGGAGAAGATAAGGATGAAAAGGAAAAGTATTTTAACCATTTTCGTTTTACTACTAAGCCTGGCTTTAGTAGTAACAGGCTGTGGTAATTCCGGTAAAGTGCAAGAACAGTCACAACAGGAAGAGCCACAGGGAGAACAGCAAGGTGACGGATCTTGGGCTAGAGTAAAAGAGGCCGGTAAACTGGTGGTTGGTTTAGATGATGGTTATCCTCCCATGGGTTTTCGTAATGATAAAGGCGAATTAGTGGGCTTTGACATTGACATGGGAGATGAAATTGGAAAAATATTAGGAATAGAGATTGAATGGGTACCTACTGATTGGAACGGGGTTGTAGCCGCTTTAAAAGCTAAAAAGTTTGATGTGATTATTTCAGGTATGAATATGTGGGAAGAACGTAAAAAAGAAGTAAATTTTGCCGGACCTTACGGGGCTGCAGGTCAAGTGATTTTGGTTAAAGAAGATAACAATGATGATATTCGCACTTTAGAGGATTTAAAAGGGAAGGTTATCGGTACTCAATTAGGCAGCACCGGAGAAAAGGAAGCCAGAGATGCCGGTTTTGATGAAAAAACAATGAAACTTTACAATAAATTCCCGGAGTGTTTTGCTGATTTAGACAACGGCCGGATTGAGGCTGTGGTTATTGACGCTTTTGCCGCACCGGAATGGATTAAAACAGGTAAATATAAAAGGGTCGGCGAAACCCTTGGGGTAAACGATGAGGCCTTTATAGGAATAGCTGTTCGCAAAGAAGATAAAGAGCTTTTAGATAAGTTAAATGAAGCTATTGATACTCTGTTAGAAAACGGTACTCTCAGAGAAATATCGATGAAATGGATTGGTCATGATATCACTGAAGGGATAAAGTAACAAGAAATTTGATTTAAACTAGGGGGAGAATTCACATGTCAGGTAGTTCAGGCTTTGTTTGGGATTGGGCATTTACTATTAAAATGCTGCCCCTCTTAATTAAAGGAGCAGGGATGACTGTTTTAATAGCAGCCTGTGCCATATCTTTAGGGACATGTATCGGTCTAGTAATTGCCTTAATTAAAGTTGTGCGAAATCCGATCTTAAATTACCTCGGCGGACTTTACACCTGGGTCTTCCGGGGTATCCCCCTTTTAGTACAGTTATTTATCATTTATTATGCTTTGCCGGGAGCTACAGGTATCAATTTAGATCCATTCCCGGCGGCAGTTTTAGGTATCGGTATGTGTGGCGGTGCTTATATTGGGGAAATTATCAGAGCAGGTATTCAGTCTATTGATAAAGGACAAATGGAAGCTGCTCTTTCTTTGGGTATGAGTTATTCCCAGGCTATGCGAAGAATCATTATCCCCCAAACTTACCGGCGTTTAATTCCGCCTATGGGGAACGAATTTATTACACTGTTAAAAGATACATCCTTAGTATCTGTTATCACCATGGTGGAGTTATTAAGAACGGCGCAGATTTATGCTTCCTCTCATTTTAAGCCCTTTGAGATGTATATAACGGCGGGTTTAATTTACCTTCTCTTAACGACATTCTTTACCGTAACATTCGGCAAATTAGAAAATAAACTGGCCCAATCAGAATAAGGGGGGCAAAAATTGATTAAGGTAATAGATGTTTGTAAAAGCTTTGGTAATTTGCAGGTTTTAAAAAATGTAAACTTAACTGTTGCTCCTGGTGAAGTGGTTGTGATTATTGGGCCAAGCGGTTCAGGGAAAAGTACCCTTTTAAGGTGTATGAATTATCTGGAAAAAATTGATAGCGGGAAAATTTATATTGACGGTCAGTTAATCGGAAAAAAAGAAGTGAACGGTAAATTGGTAGAAGCTCCTGCTAAAGAAGTCTATAAGATGCGGGAAAATATTGGTATGGTTTTCCAGAGATTTAATCTTTTCCCTCATATGACCGTTTTAAATAATTTAATGGAAGCTCCGGTTTTAGTTCGCCGTATGGATAAAGGTGCTGCCCGGAAGTTGGCTTTGGATTTACTGAAGAAAGTAGGTTTAGAAGAGAAGGCCAATGCCTATCCGGCTCACTTATCAGGAGGACAACAGCAAAGGGTGGCTATTGCCCGCGCTTTAGCCATGGAACCTAAAATAATGCTTTTTGATGAACCTACTTCCGCTTTAGACCCGGAGTTAGTTGGTGAAGTACTGTCTGTAATGAAAGAACTGGCCAGAGAAGGTATGACCATGGTTGTAGTTACCCATGAAATGGGTTTTGCCCGGGAGGTGGCCGATAGGGTAGTTTTTATGGATGAAGGAAGGATTTTGGAAGAAGGCACTCCCCAACAGATTTTTACTAATCCCCAGCACCCAAGGACACGGGAATTTTTGGCTAAAATCTTATAAAGATAAGTGAAATATAAGTGCGAAAGAGATCAATTTCTTTCGCACTTTTTAATTCCTGAAAGCAGGCTTATCCGAATAATCTCTATAAACTAAATTTCTATAAACTAAATTTATAGGAATAATTGTGAATAAATTTACAATTTCTGCAGGTTTTTTGCTAAATTAATCGAATATATAAAATAATAGTAAAATAAAGGCAAATAAATGTAAAAAAGAAAAGGGTGATTGCATTGGCCGGAAAAATAAAAGCTTTAACTGTAGGCAGCAGCCAAACAGTAGCTGATGAATTGTTAGAAGTAGCAAAAGGGATTTTTGCTAACAACATGGAAATTACGGCATTAAGTATTGATAAGCTGCATTACGATGTGGCAGATTTGTATCTAGCCCTGCCCACCAGGGTGGACCAGGCAGCCCGGATAGTTCCCCGGGAAAAAATCGTAAGTTTCGAATTATATCCTAATGCCAAGTTTTATGTAAACATTGCTAAACTCCCGGTGAATGCAGAAGTAGTAATTTTCAATAACAATACCGCCCAGGCGAACATGATTAAAAATTATTGTCTGGAGCAAGGTATTGATCATATTAACTTTAAATTATTGCCTTTTGCCGAACTTTCACGAGAGGAAGTAATTGAGGAACTAAAAAAGGCAAAATATATTGCCGGAGCCGGTACTATTGTAGGTAATAATGGTGAACTTATGAATTATAGGGAATATTTACGGCCCGATGTAGTAATTATTCCTGCCATCGTATTCCTACTTTTGAATCTGTGAAGGAGATTATGGAATATATCACTTTATATCATTACCGTCAGATCTCTCAACAAGTTTCCCAGGTCTGCAATGAGCTTGATCAAGAGTTAAAAAATATTGTCGCAACTACCCAACAGGTTTCCGCTTCAATAGAGATGACCTCAGGGACCCTTGTGGATATTAGTGAGAAAATGCACAATGATGCGAAAAGCATAGATAAAACAGTGGCTTCATCCGGAACTCTGGAAGAAGCAACAAAGAAAATTGCTTCCTTTGTCGATACAATTAAGCATATAGCCGGACAAACTAATTTATTAGCCTTAAATGCTGCCATTGAAGCGGCCAGAGCCGGTGAACAGGGCAGAGGTTTTGCTGTTGTTGCTCAAGAGGTGCGCAAACTAGCAGAGGAAACCCGTGAATCAGTTGATATTATAAGAACCTTAATGGAAGAGATTGAGGAAGTTGTTGGGGAAATTGCCCCCTCCTTAAATTCTATCTCTGAAGAATTATTGGCGAATAACGAGAATGTTAAGTCAATATCCAACTCTTCCTTAAAAGAAAAGGAGGCTATGAACAGCATCAGTGCCAGTTTAGAACATATTAGCCAAATAAGCTCAGGACTGGTGAAATCAGTAGAAAGCTTAACTGTTAGATTTTGAAAAAAAGTTTTTATTGACACTAAGTCTAAAGAAGAATATAATGATGAAGAAAAACAGACACATAAAAAACCTTCTACCTTTAAATTGGTCCCGTGAGGCCAATAAGGCGCAGAGGTCAGGTATTAAGAAGAATAAATAATTAGGGAATAACTGATACCTCCTTATTGTGCTTTTGCTCACGGTAAGGAGGTTTTTTATGTGGAAAAAAGGGGGAAAAATCATGAAAACTTTCAATCAAAAGCAATCCTTTTTAACCACAGGTATTTTATCTTTCCAACATGTGTTAGCTATGTTTGGTGCTACTGTACTGGTACCCTTCATAACGGGACTTAATCCCTCAATAGCATTAATGGGTGCTGGGGTAGGAACTTTGATTTTCCACTTAATAACAGGTGGAAAGGTACCGGTGTTTTTAGGTTCTTCCTTTGCTTTTATTGCAGGTATTTTGGCCGTTAAGGAAAGTTTCGGCTTGGCCTATGCTACCGGTTCATTTTTAGCGGTAGGTGCTGTGTATGTACTCATGGCCATAATAGTGTATTTTATAGGTTCTGATTTTATCAGAAAAATTTTCCCTCCCATTGTTACCGGACCGATTATTATCGTTATCGGTTTAATCTTGGCTCCTACGGCTGTGGATATGGCTGCAGGTGTTAATTCTCCTCATATCAGCACCTCAACTTCCTGGACTGTAGCTGTCATTACGATTATGACCATTGCTTTAACCGGAATAATAGCCAAAGGTTTTTTCAAGATGATTCCTATTATCGTAGGAATAAGTGTAGGATATATAACCTCAATGATTGTAGGTATTGTTGATTTTACTTCTGTTATTAATGCTCCTTGGATTTATAGCTTCCAAGATTTTAGGGAAATGATGATTGCACCTCAGTTTTCCCTGGATGCTATGAAAATAATTGTGCCAATTGCCTTAGTTACTATGATTGAGCATATTGGTGATATTACTACAAACGGGGCGGTAGTAGGCAAAGATTTCTTTAAATCTCCCGGTTTACACCGCACTTTAATGGGAGACGGGATTGCCACTGCTTTTGCCGGCTTGATCGGTGCTCCTGCTAACACAACTTACGGAGAAAATACAGGGGTATTGGCCGTTACTAAAAACTATAACCCGACTATTTTAAGATGGGCTGCGGTAATTGCTATTTGCTTAAGTCTAATCGGAAAATTCGGTGCTTTAATTCAAACTATTCCCGAACCTGTCATGGGCGGAGTAAGTTTCGTTCTCTTCGGCATGATTGCCAGCATAGGTGTTCGCACATTAATAGAAAATAAACCTGATTTATCTGACTTACGAAACAGCATTGTAGTATTTACTATCTTAATAATCGGGATTGTTTCTATCAAAGAATCTAACCCGGCGGCTATTCAATTAACAGGGCAAGCCACTCTTTCAGGTTTAAGTCTGGCCGCTATGGTAGGGGTAACCTTAAACGGAATAATTAATATAATTTTCCCTTATTTTATGAAAGAAAAAATAGTGGCAAAGGAGCAGGAAAGTAAGACCAAGAATATGCAATTTGCCATAGAAAAATCTAAGTAGGTTTCAAGCCGGTGCTTAAGCACCGGCTTTAAGGTTATGGAGATGTTTTAACGGCAAATCTTATGGTATAATTAAATGATGTTTTCATTTATTATTAATGAATCAAGTAGTATAAGGTGAAAAATATGACCAATGCAGTTGTAAAAGCTTATGCCAAAATAAACTTGTATTTAAATGTTTTAGGTAAGAGACCGGATTCTTATCATGAAGTAGAAATGATTATGCAATCAATCAGTTTATATGACCGGATAACTTTAAAACCTGCAGAGAGAATTTCCGTAAGCACTAACAATCCTCTAGTGGCGGATGACCAGAGAAATTTGGCCTTTCAGGCTGCCCTTTTAGTTCAAAGAAATTACCCCTTTTGGCCAGGGGTGGAGATTGTTATCGATAAAAAAATTCCTGTAGCAGCGGGTTTGGCAGGCGGAAGTACAGATGCGGCAGGAGTTATTTTAGGATTAAATAAATTATTTTCATTAAATATGAGTAAAAATGAAATGCTAGAATTAGGAGCACAATTAGGCTCTGATGTTCCCTTTTGCATTTTGGGTAATACAGCTTTAGCCAAGGGAAGGGGAGAACTGGTGGAGGAAGTTCCCCCTTGTCCAAAATTTTGGGTTGTATTAGTGAAACCTCCCTTTGGGGTTAAAACTTCCGTTGTTTATAAAAATTTGAACCTTGGCGGAAAAAAGAAAGAAAACGGTGGTATTACTAAATATATAAAGGCTCTAGAAAACAAGGACAGGGGTTATTTACTTAAGAATATGTTTAATCTCTTAGAACAAAGTACATTTAAACTTTACCCGGAAGTGGAAAAAATAAAAAGGGATTTAAATAAACTGGGAGCTGAGTATACCCTTATGTCAGGCAGTGGGCCTACGGTTTTTGCAGTCTTTAATGATTATCAAGAAGCATTTTCCTTTAAGGAGAAAATTAGAAATTTCTATACTCATGTTTACTTGGCATATACCGTAAACAAAGAATTAATTGAGGAGAGAGTGAAATTTTATGAGTGAAAGAAGATTGGCACCGATTGATTTAAATAGTTATAAGCCTTTAAGAGATATAGTTTTTGAGACTCTGAGGGAGGCCATAATCAATCATGTTTTAAAACCAGGAGAGCGGTTAATGGAAGTTCGTTTGGCCGAGGAGATGGGTGTTAGTAGAACTCCCGTAAGGGAAGCTATCCGTAAATTGGAATTAGAAGGTCTCGTAGATATAGTTCCCCGAAAAGGTGTTTATGTAGCAGGTATTTCTTTAAAAGATGTCCAGGAAGTTTTCGAAGTGAGAGGTGCCCTGGAAGCTTTAGCGGCAAATTTGGCTTCCCAACGGATAACACCGGAAGAGATAGTTGAATTAAAAAAACGTCTGGACAGGGAAGATAACGAAACAAAAGCCAATAATCTACCTAATATTATCCGGACCGATACTGAATTTCATGACCTAATATATAAGGCAGCCAGAAACTCTCGACTACTTAATTCCATAAATAATTTACGGGAACAGTTGCATCGTTTTCGTTCCGCTTCCTTAGCCCGTCCCGGCAGAAGCGAGACGGCACTAGCAGAACACCAAAATATTTATGAGGCTATAGCTAACAGAGATGCAAAATTGGCCGAACAGTTAGCCTGGGAACACATTGAAAACGCCAAAAAAGCCATGTTGTTATCTATGAAGACAGAAAGGGTATACTATTAAAAAAAGGAAAAAGAAGGGAGTTTCTTTTTTTGGTTTGGTCAATAGTTTTAGCCGGTAGTTTAAACGAGGGTAAACTTAAAGAATGTAGCAATGCTGTTAATGAGGCCATGATCCAAATAGGAAACAAGTACATGATAGAGTATGTAATTACCGCCCTGAAAGAGGCCCGGGGGATAGAAAAGATTATTGTGGCAGGACCCCAAAAGGAACTTGCCAAAATCTACGGTCGGGATGAAGATGTTTACCTTGTGGAAAGGGGTAAAACTATAATTCAGAGTCTCCTCAATGCACTCAGCTTACTTCCTGCCGAGGATGTTTCCCGTATACTGGTGGTTACGGGAGATATACCTTTAATTACTTCTAAAATCATTGATGATTTTTTGTCCAGGTGTTCTCAGGAAGAGGCGGATATTATTTACCCTCTGGTTAAAAAACCTTTAAATGAACTCAAATTTCCGGGAGTAAAGCGGACTTATGTTTATTTAAAAGAGGGTGTAGTTACCGGTGGGAATATTATTTTAATAAACCCCCAGATAGTACCCAGAAATGCTCAAAAAGCTGAAGATTTAGTACTTTTACGAAAAAGTCCTTTACGACTGGCCAAATATATAGGGTTTAGGTATATCTTTAAATACCTACTAAGGAATCTTTCCCTTAAGGAAGCCGAGGCTCGGGTAAACGAGCTTTTTCAGATTAAAGGCAAGGCGATTATTGTTCCTTACCCGGAAATAGGTATTGATGTGGATAAGCCCAGTGACCTGGAATTGGTTAGGAAAGTGTTGGCATAACTCTTCTATGAGGATAATCTGCATGTAAGTGGGCTAGTCT
>DGEF01000019.1:0-33876 GCA_002385805.1 Peptococcaceae bacterium UBA3933 | reverse complement strand
TTTTTTTGATTTATTACAAATCTTATTGTAATCTGGAAGGAAAAACCACTTATTTCTTGAATATAATGATAAGTCTATTAATTATTACCGCACTTTAAAACAAGGAGGGAGTCAAGTGGCAAAGTTAGAGCTTACCGGTGTATATCCACCTATTACCACACCTTTTACGGAAAACGGTGATGTGGATTTTAATGCTTTTGACAAAAACATGGCAAAATGGAATGAAACGGGGTTAGCCGGTTTCGTTGTCTTCGGTTCTAATGGGGAGTATGTTTATTTAACGGAACAAGAAAAGTTAGCTTTGGTTAAAGCATGTGTAGGGGCTTGTGCCCAGGGTAAGAAGGTTATTGTGGGTTCAGGTTGTGAATCAACCCGGGCTACCATAGAGCTTACTAACAAGTGTGCCCAGTTAGGTGCAGACGCTGCTTTAATCATTACTCCTCATTACTATAAAGGTAAAATGGACCGTGCTGCTTTAAGAGAACACTTTTTTACAGTAGCTAACAATTCAGAGATTCCTATCCTGGTTTATAATGTTCCTAAATTCACCGGCATAAATTTAGACCCAGATTTTGTAGCCGAACTGGCCACTCATCCAAATATTGTGGGCATTAAAGACAGTTCCGGTAATGTTACTCAGCTGGCTCAGCTTATTTCCATGACGCCTGATGATTTTAATGTTTTAGTTGGTACAGCCAATGTATTTTTCCCGGGTTTAATGTTAGGGGTTCGAGGTGGTATACAGGCTTTAGCTACTTGTTGTCCTAATGAATGTGTAGAAATTTATCAACTTTATAAAGAAGGTAAATACGAAGAAGCCAAAGAATTACAGCTAAGAATGATTCCCGTTAATAACGCGATTACAGCAACCTTTGGTATTGCCGGATTAAAGGCAGCTATGGATATGTTAGGGTATATAGGAGGTTTCCCCAGAAGACCTTTATTACCTTTAAAGGAAGAGGACAAAACTAAATTACGGGGGATTCTGGAAAAAGCAAAACTTTTATAGCTTTGGGGTTAAATTTTGGGTCAGACTCTTGAAAAAAGGAGTCTGGCCAATTTTTTATTTATAATTCTGACCAATAATGTTGGCCCTAAAGCTCAGTCTGACCAAAAATTTCACCTAATAGTATAGTCTTACTCTAAAAAACCTAACCCAAAAGCTTTCCTCTGGTAAGGAAAAAAATTTTTGGTTATAATTAGAAAGAAGTGAATAAATTTAAAAAAAGATGGATTAAATATTCGGAAATAAGCCGAAAATATAGATACCGGAGGGGAGAAAAATGGAAAAATGGCGTAGAAGTGAACGTATGGTTCTTATGACGAAAATACTATTGGAAAATCCCCAGCAAATGTTCACTTTAGGGTATTTCGCGGACTTTTTCCAAGCGGCCAAATCCAGTATTAGTGAAGACTTGGCAATTATCAAAGATACTTTACAAAAAACGGGACAAGGTCAATTAGAAACTGTAGCAGGTGCAGCAGGAGGGGTAAGATTTCTCCCCTACCATAGCCCGGAAAAAGAAATGAGTTTTCTGGAAAGTTTGGCTGAAAAACTTTCCAGCCCGGAAAGAATTTTGCCCGGCGGGTTTTTGTATATGACTGATATTATTTATGACCCTACCATTATTTCAAAAATAGGAGCAATATTTGCTCACCGTTTTCAGGGAAAAGATCCAGATTATATTGTAACGGTACAAACCAAAGGTATACCCTTAGCTTTAATGGTGGCAAATGCTTTTAATGTTCCGTTAGTGATTATTCGGGATGATAGTAAAGTTACTGAAGGGTCTGCCGTTAGTATCAGTTATGTTTCCGGTTCTTCTAAAAAAATCAGTACCATGTCTTTGGCCAGACGTGCGCTTAAGCAAGAATCCAAGGTTATCCTCATTGATGATTTTATGAAAGCAGGAGGAACGGCCAAAGGGATGATGGACTTAATGAAAGAGTTTAGAGCAGAGGTTTTAGGTTTGGGAGTCTTGGTTTATACCAAAGAACCTGAGCGTAAATTGGTTAATAACTATCTGGGACTCTTAGAGCTCATCAGTATAGATGAAAATAAACGGGAAGTAAAAATTAAGGCAAAAAATTTTTTTATTTAAATGTATAATTTTAATAAAGAATGGTAATTTTCTTATAGTGAAGCAGGAATTTCCAAACAAATGTTGAATATGGTCAATGATGTCAAAATGTTCCGCATTTCGGGAAGGTGGTGAAGTGGACATGAATATTACAGATGTACGGATCAGGAAGATTAACCTGGAAGGGAGAATGAAGGCTATTGTTTCCGTTACCTTCGATGATGCCTTTGTAGTACATGATGTGAAAGTCGTAGAAGGCCAAAAGGGACTTTTCGTAGCAATGCCCAGTAAAAAAATGCCTGATGGTGAATTTAGGGATATTGCTCACCCAATTTCTTCTTCAGCCAGAGATGTAATTCAGACTGCGGTTTTAAAAGCATATGAGGAAGCTATTTAAGTAAATTAAGTGAAAATTGAGTAAAATTAAAAGGAGCGAAAGCTCCTTTTTTTTGTTTTTGTTGGATTTTTTTAAAATAACTTTTAGGCAGAAGTGATTTTGTGTTTTTTTTATGATATAAATATAAATGTGTAACGAGGAAAAAGGAGGCTTTTTAATGAGCTCATATAACTTAACTGCTGTAATTTTGGCCGCCGGCCTAGGAACCCGTATGAAATCAAAACTCCCTAAAGTCCTTCATAAAATTACAGGTGTGCCCATGATTAATCATGTTTTGCAGGCTTTAGAACAGGCTCAAATTCAACGGAAAATACTTGTTTTAGGTCATGGAGCAAAAGAAGTGGAAGAACAAGTGGGAGTATCAGTAGAAGTTGTTTATCAGCGAGAACAATTGGGTACCGGTCATGCCGTTTTGCAAACACGACCACTCCTTGAAAAATGTACGGGGCCGGTCCTGGTAGTTTGCGGTGATACCCCTTTGTTACGGGGGGAGACACTGGCAGAGTTAATAGAAAAACACGAAAAAGGAAAACAGGCTGTTACCGTTTTAACAGCCCAAGTTGAAAACCCCTATGGGTATGGGCGGATCGTTCGTCAGGGAGGAAAAATAGTAGCCATCCGCGAGGAAAAAGATGCTACAATGGAAGAAAAAAAGATAACAGAAATTAATACAGGCACCTATTGTTTCAGTGGCCCTTTTTTAGTTGAGGCCTTAGATAAATTAACTTCAGCAAATGCCCAAGGTGAATATTATCTAACTGATTTAATTGAACTAGCTGTTAAGGCAGGTTTAAATGTAGAATCTTTTATTTTGGAAGATTCCCGAGAAAGCTTAGGCATTAATAATCGTTTGCAGTTGGCCCAAGCGGAAAAGATTATGCAAAAACGTATCCTGGAAAAGTTAATGTTGGATGGGGTAACTATTATTGACCCTGACAACACCTATGTAGAAGCAAAGGTTTCTATTGGGCAGGATACAATACTTTATCCGGGTACTTATCTACAGGGTGATACTATAATAGGTTCTGATTGTCTTATCGGACCCAATACCCGTATTGTGTCCAGCAAGATTGGCAACAACAACACAATCCAAAACACAGTTATCTTAGAAAGTCAGATTAATGATAATTGCCAAATAGGGCCTTTTGCGTATTTGAGGCCCGGTACCGTTATAGAAGAAGGGGTCAAAATAGGAGATTTCGTAGAAATTAAAAAATCCACCATAGGTAAAGGTAGTAAAGTTCCTCACTTAACTTATGTAGGAGATGCTTTTGTCGGCAAAAAGGTTAATATAGGTTGTGGTACAATAACCTGTAATTATGACGGTGAAAAGAAACATGTTACAATTATAAAAGATGGGGCTTTTATTGGTAGTAATTCTAATTTAGTAGCCCCCGTAACAATAGAAGAAAATGCTTTTATTGCTGCCGGTTCCACTATAACCGAAGATGTGCCTGAAAACAGTCTAGGTATTGCACGAGGAAAACAAAAAAATATTATTAATTGGGTTAAGAAAAAGAAGGACTAACCGGGGAGGTAAAAATAATGTTAAAAAGGTATAAAAATTTAAAGGTCATGACCGGTAATGCCAACCCCGCTTTGGCAGAAGAAATTGTCGAATATTTAGGTGCAGACTTATGTTTATGTAAAGTTAGTAAATTCAGTGACGGAGAAATTAATGTGACCATTGAAGAAAGTGTCCGGGGTTCTGATGTTTTTATCATCCAACCTACTTGTTCTCCTGTTAATGACAATCTAATGGAACTTTTGATTATGATTGATGCGGTAAGGCGCGCCTCTGCTAAAAGAATTACTGCCGTCATACCTTATTACGGTTATGCCCGGCAGGACCGTAAGGCCAGGGCTCGGGATCCGATTACCGCGAAACTTGTGGCTAATCTAATCTACCAAGCAGGAGCAAGACGGGTATTAACCATGGATCTGCACGCGGGACAGATTCAAGGTTTCTTTGATATACCTGTGGACCATTTATTAGGGGTTCCTATTTTAGCTGAGTATTATAAAAACAAAGATTTGGATAATGTGGTGGTTGTTTCACCGGATATGGGCGGAGTAACCCGGGCTCGTAACTTAGCAGAAAGGATAGGGGCTCCTTTGGCAATTATTGACAAACGACGTCCTATGCCGAATGTCTCTGAAGTAATGAACATTATCGGAGAAATAAAAGGCAAGAATGTTATCATGACTGATGATATAATTGATACAGCAGGGACTATTACTAACGGTGCCCAGGCTCTGATTGAGCGGGGGGCGAAAAATGTATATGCTTGCTGTACTCACCCTGTTTTATCAGGCCCGGCCATTGAGCGTTTAAAAAATTCACCAATAAAAGAATTGGTGGCCACTAATACTATTCCTTTATCAGAGGATAAAAAACTGGACAAGCTTAAAATCCTTTCTGTTGCACCGATTATGGGTGAGGCTATCATCCGTATTCATGAAGATTTATCTGTGAGTAAATTATTTGATTAAAATGTTTTCTCACGGCTTCCTCTGGACATAATAATAATTATGAAAAGGAGGAAAATATATGCAACAAAATGTGATTTTAAAAGCTAAGAAAAGAGAAAGTAAAATAGGAAAAGGTGCCTTAAACAAAATGAGAAAAGCTGGAATATTACCAGGAGTTGTTTATGGGGCAAATATAGGTTCTTTTCCTATTACTGTGGAAAAGAATGAGCTTTTAGGTATTTTAAGCAAACATGGCAGTAATGTGATCATTTCCTTAGATTTAGAAGGAAAGACCATTCCTGCCATGGTTAAAGAAATCCAGCATCACCCTGTTACTGGTATGTATTGGCATGTGGATTTACACCAAATCTCTCTGAACCGAAAAGTTCGCACAGAGGTTCCGGTTGTTTTCACCGGTGAACCCCAAGGGGTTAAAAAAGGTGGAGTTATTCAATATGGTGATACCACAGTAGAAATTGAGTGTTTACCTGCTGACATTCCTGAAAACATTTCCGTAGACATAAGTGAATTAGGTATTGGTGAAAAAATTACGGTGGCTGATTTAACAGCCGGAGACAAAGTTGAAATCTTATCTGACCCTGAAACAATTGTTGTTACTATTTTAGCCCCAAGGATGGAAGGAACTGAGGAGGAAGAAGCTTCCGAAGAAGGAGAAGCTACTTCGGAAACTCAAGAGTAAAAATCTATCTGTCGGGGAAGCCGAAATCAGGGGCAAGTGTTGTAGCTTGCCTCCTGTTTTCTACCTCTTGACTTTTAGGAGAGATTGTTTAGGAGGCAAGAAGCAGAAAACAGGAGGTAAGAGGAGGGAGATAAATGTATTTAATTATCGGTCTAGGCAATCCAGGTCGTAAATACGATAATACCAGACATAATGTAGGTTTTGCCGTTATTGATAAAATAAGTGAAAAATTAAATATACAAGTAGACAAAAAACAGGCCCAGTCTTTAGTTCAATCTTCTTTTTGGCGTGGGAAAAAAGTTTTATTGGTAAAACCCCAGACATATATGAATTTAAGCGGCCAAGCAGCATTAGAGCTTATTAATTTTTATCATGACCAGATTGAAGACTTATTGGTTATCCACGATGATTTGGACTTACCTGTCGGGCAGCTCCGTTTTAAGCGGGAGGGAGGAAGCGGTGGCCATAATGGTTTAAAGTCAATTATCAAATGCTTGAATTCGCAAGATTTTAACCGCTTGAAAATAGGCATCGGCCGTCCCCCTGAATATATAGATGTGGTAGATTATGTACTTACATCTTTTACTAAAGAAGAAGAGAAAATCCTTTCCCAAACTATACGAAGGGCTGTAGACGGAATAGAAGAATGGCTGGAAAACGGGATAGACAGCGCCATGAATTTATATAATAAAAAAGTGGAAATCGAATAGAATAAAATGTAGTGGCTAGTATTACGACCGAAGGTCGTAATACCAGCCACCAGCCACTAAAAACCAGCCACTACTACTAGTCACTACTCACAAGTCACTATTTTTATCCTTGTTTATCCATGGAATAATTAATTCGATTTGGAGTCAACAATATGGTTGGATTCTTACCAGCAATTTTGGCAGGTTCTCTGGCGGCTTTTTTGGCCTGGGTTGTTAACCGATATTTAGTTAATCTTTGGGGAGAACCGGCTGTTTTTGCCTTAGTGCCTGTCGGAGAAGAGATCTTAAAGACCTCTTTGGCCTTAATCTTTAAAACGAGTATAATTTTTACTCATTTGGTTTTCGGTATTTTAGAAGCTATTTGGGATATTAAAAAGAATACTCGTGGTTTAAAACCTGGGTTAATGGCCTTAGTGACCCACAGTATATTTGGTTTGATTACCTGGTATGGTTTTAAGATTACCGGGTATGTAAGTCCAGGGTTAATGGCCGCTATTTTACTGCATATTGCCTGGAATTCTTTTATCATCAAAAGAAGCAATACTACTAACTAAGCAAAGCGTGGTAAAAAACCGTATTTCAGCATATAAGTTTTGTGGGGGTCCTTTTAGGATGCCCACTTTGTTGCATTTGTTTTGCTGTTTTTAAGGAGGTTACTATGTCTATTATTCCACCTATTTTAAGGACATTGAGCGAAGCACCGGATATAAGCATCATGCTTAAATCCTTAAATACAAAAAAGGAACAACTTATTTATGGTTTAACCGGTATTCAAAAAACATTGGTTACAGCAGCTATTGCTCATAAAATGAACAAAAGTCTCTTGGTAATCTGTGATGGTTCGAAAAGGGCTAAAGAGGTTTGGGATGATCTGGTCTATCTTCTACCCAATTTCGAGGTATTGTATTTTCCTGCTTTAGAAGTCATTCCTTATGAAGTTTTAGCTCAAAGTGCGGAAATACAAAGGCAGAGATTACAGGTTTTAGCCAGCCTTGCCCAAGGTAAAACAACGGTAGTGGTCTGTCCCATTGAAGCCTTAGCCAAAAACCTTCTGCCACCGGATTTATTTAAAAAGGCCATTCGCAATATTCATGTAGGGCAAGTAGTAGATTTATCTGAATTTATGGAATATTTAGTGCAGTACGGGTATGAACGGGTTGAACAGGTAGAAGGACCGGGACAGTTTAGTATAAGAGGGGGTATCATAGATATTTATTCTGTGTTGTATGAACACCCCCTTCGTTTAGAATTTTTTGATGATGAAGTAGATTCCATTCGTTTTTTTAATATTGATAATCAGAGGTCCTTGGAAAAGACCCAGGAGGTAAGTATAGCTCCCTCTCGAGAGTTTTTTATTTTAAAAGACTACCTGGATAAGGGTTTAGAAAATATCCGGCAGGAATTTGAAACCCAAAAGGAAAGACTTGCGAAAAAGAAGGACCGGACCAGTGTGGAGCGGCTTTCCGGTAAAATTAACGAGGTAATGGAGAAGGTGCTCCATAACTTATATTTCCCCGGCTTGGAACAGTATCAGTCCTATTTTTACCCGGAACAAAACTTGCTGTTTGATTATTTTGACCAGGAAAGCATTTTTGTTTTAGATGAACCCTTGCGTCTACGGGAAGCTGAAGAACACCGGGAAAAAGAAAGGAACGCCAGTTTTACCGAATTATTAGTCAATGGTTCCGTTTTACCGGGGCAGAGTGCCTTTTTCAGTACTTTTTCCCAAATGATCGAAGCCTTAGAGGACAAGAAAAGAGTTTATTTATCATTACTGCCTAAAAAGGGTTTACCAGGTACCATTCATGATATGCTAGGCTTAGAAACGAAATCTTTGCCGCCTTTTTTCTCTAAAATCAGGCTTTTGGCTGATGAGATTAAAGAATGGAAACGGAAAAAATTTGCCGTAATCATCTTGGTAACCTCCGAAGGAAAAGCACGAAGATTACAACAGGCCTTGTTTGACTGTGGCGTAGAGGCTCCCTGGGTGGGAGAAGTATATGAGCCTAAGGCCGGGCAGGTATTTATTGCTCAGGGTAATTTAAGCTCCGGAGCGGAATTCACTAAAGCCCGGTTAGTGGTCGTAACGGAAAATGAAATTTTCCAACAGCCTAAGAAACGTCCTCCCAAAAGAATGTTTCAACAGGACGGTCAGCGGATTACTCGCTTAGATGATTTACAAGTGGGTGATTATGTAGTTCATTCTACCCATGGGATAGGTCGCTTTTTAGGGGTAGAACGTTTGAAGGTCGGCAATGTAGAGAGGGATTACCTGATTATTAAATATGCCGGTGAAGACCGTCTGTATGTGCCTACCGATCAGTTAGAGCTTTTACAAAAATATGTGGTAGGGGAAGGTTCTCCGCCAAAAATTCACAAATTAGGAGGAACGGAATGGCAGAAAACAAAGCTTAAAGTCAAGAGTTCAGTTAAAAAATTGGCGGAAGAGTTGTTAAGACTTTATGCTCAAAGGCAGGCTCAACCGGGGTATGCTTTTAGTCCTGATGATAACTGGCAGAGAGAATTTGAAGAGGCTTTTCCTTATAAGGAAACCCCGGACCAGTTACGGGCTATTGAAGAAGTAAAGAGAGATATGACCCGACCGGTACCTATGGATCGTTTAATTTGCGGTGATGTGGGTTATGGGAAAACGGAAGTGGCAATTCGGGCTGCTTTTAAAGCCGTTAATGACGGAAAACAGGTTGCGGTTTTAGTTCCCACCACTGTTTTGGCTCAGCAGCATTTCAATACCTTTCGGGAAAGGTTTGCCAATTTCCCGATTACTATTGAGGTAGTAAGCAGGTTTAAAAGTGCTTCTGAACAAAAAAAGATATTAAAGGGTGTAAAAGAAGGCACTGTAGATATTATAATCGGTACTCATCGGTTATTATCCAAGGACGTAGCTTTTAAAGATTTAGGTCTTTTGATTGTGGATGAAGAGCAGCGTTTCGGGGTTACCCATAAAGAAAAAATAAAAAAATATAAAACACAGGTAGACGTGCTCACTCTCTCTGCAACCCCTATCCCCAGGACTCTCCACATGTCCTTAATCGGTATTCGGGATATGAGTGTCATTGAGACTCCTCCTGAAGACCGGTATCCTATTCAAACTTATGTGGTAGAACATAGTCCGGAATTAATCAAAGACGCCATTCGCCGGGAGTTGGGGCGGGGCGGTCAGGTATTTTATGTTCACAATCGGGTAGAAGATATTGAGCAGGTGGCAGAGGAGGTTCGGCGGTTAGTACCTGAGGCCCGGGTGGGGGTGGGCCATGGTCAAATGAAAGAAGAGTTACTGGAAAAAGTAATGATGCAGTTTATGGAACAAGAATTAGACGTTTTAGTTTGTACCATTATTATTGAAACAGGTTTAGATATCTCTAATGTGAATACTTTAATCATTGACGAAGCCGATCGGATGGGCTTGGCCCAGCTTTACCAGTTAAGGGGGCGAGTGGGTAGAACTAACCGGGTAGCCTATGCTTATTTAACCTATAAAAAGGATAAGGTACTTAGCCCCCAAGCAGAAAAAAGGCTGCATGCCATCCGGGAATTTACGGAGTTAGGCTCCGGATTTAAAATTGCCATGCGCGACCTGGAAATCAGAGGGGCGGGGAACCTTTTGGGACCGGAACAGCATGGTCATGTGGCTGCGGTGGGTTTTGATTTATACTGCAAATTATTAGAAGAAGCAGTCCGTGAGCTAAAAGGAGAAAAAACAACGGAATCTATTGATGTGGAGCTGGATTTAGAAGTAAGTGCTTTCATTCCTGATAGTTACATCAGTAACAGTAAAAATAAACTAGAATTTTACCAGCGCATTTCCGCTATTAAATCCTTAACGGAAATTCTGGCTATGGAAGAGGAACTGGAAGACAGGTTTGGAGACCTTCCCAATGAAACGAGAAACTTGCTTCATTTAAGTAAATTAAAAGTATTGGCCAGCCAAGCCAAAGTGAAATCCGTTAAACAAAAAAATAATTTTGTTTATATTAAGTTTGCAGGGGATCCGGGTTTATCCGGGGCAGAATTAATGGGTCTGGCTCAAAAATTCCGGCGTAAATTCAATTTTAATGCGGAGAAAGATTTGGAGATAAAATTTAACGTTACTAATTTAAGTGTAGAAGAGACCCTGGCTGTTTTAGAAAAAATCCTCATGGAAATATCAACCCTTGTTAATAATAAGCAAGGTTTGGTATAATGAACCTGTTTATATTATTGTTAGAGGAGCGATTTGATGCGACAAAAAATATTTGTTTTAATGTTATTAATTGTTGTTATTTTAACCAGTGTAGGCTGTAGTAAATCCGAAGAAGATGTTGTAGCAAAAGTTGATGACGAAATAATAACCAGGGAACAATTGGACAAAAGGCTAAGTATAGCTTTAGCTTCCAGTGGCTTAAATCTGGATGACCCTCAAATGGCCGGTTTTAAAGATTTCTATGAATTGCAAGTTTTGCAGCTAATGATTGACGAACTGCTAATCGTGAAAAATGCTAAAAGCCTTGGTTTAAAGGTTAATAGCGGAGATGTAACGAAAGAAATAAATAATCTTAAAGCCCAATTTAACTCAGAAAAAGAATTTGAAAATTATTTTAACAACCAATTAAAAATGTCCAAGAAAGATATAGAGAAAAGTGTAGAAGTCCAATTACTTACTTTAGCCTTATTTGAAGAAATTACTAAAGATATTACAGATACAGAGATAGATATCCAGCAGTATTACGAAGATAATAAAGATGAGTTCTATCAAGAAGAAATGGTTAGGGCTCGCCATATTTTAGTAGAAACAGAAGAAGAAGCAAAAGAAATAATTAAACAAATCCAAGAAGGCCAGGATATGGCTCAATTAGCCAAGTTAAAATCTATTGACCCTTCTGCCCAATATAATGAAGGTGATTTAGATTATTTCGGCCGTGGGGACATGGTTGAACCTTTTGAAAAAGCGGCTTTTGCTTTAGAAGTAGGAGAACTAACAGAAACACCCGTGCAAACCATATACGGTTATCATGTAATCCGGGTGGAAGATAAACTGGAGGCCAGACAGAAGACTTTTGAAGAAGTAAAAGATGAATTAAGAGAAAGATTTATTTTCCAGGAAAAAAATGAGGCCTTTTACAATTACGTTAACGAGTTAAGAGCCAATGCTCAAATCGAAAATAAATTAGAAGAAAAGATTAAAGAGGAAATGGAAAAAGCTGCTCAGGATCAAGAAAAACAGAATTCTGAAGGGGAACAGAATGAAGACCAACAGGTAGAAAGTGACAAATCCAAGGAAGAATAGATTGTAAACCCTGTAGTTTTACTACAGGGTTTTTTTATTCATGATTAAAGGATTATTTCATATGTATATTTTTTCAATAATATCAAATACTTCTTCTACAGGGTAATCAATCCTTTCAGTCAGGTAGAGGTGGTGGCAAAAAAATGAATAATTGTTTGCTTTAGGCTATATACTATCACTGAAAGGTTTTACCTCGCCTATTATCTCAAAAAGGAGGGAAGAAAAAATTAATGAAAGCAACCGGAATTGTTAGGAGAATTGACGATCTAGGCCGAGTAGTAATCCCGAAGGAAATACGTAGGACTTTACGCATTCGTGAAGGTGATCCTTTAGAAATTTTTGTGGACCGTGAAGGTGAAGTCATACTTAAAAAATATTCGCCCATAGGTGAACTAGGTGAATTCGCTAAAGAGTACGCGGACTCATTACATGAGGCCATAGGACATATTGCTTGTATTGCTGACCGTGACCAAATTATTGCCGTAGCCGGTGGAGCCAAAAAGGAATATTTAAATAAACCTATTGGTTCTACAGTGGAAAAGGTAATGGAAGAAAGAAGAGCAATTATACTGAATGATCCAAGTGATAACCCATATATAAAAGATGAAGGTGAAGAAAACGGAATCGAGGCCCGGTTTACCTCCCAGGTGATCGCTCCTATAATTGCCGAAGGTGACCCCATCGGGGCAGTGATTATAGGTACAAGAGAACCTGATGTAAAAATGACTGATTTAGAACTGAAACTAGCGGAAACAGCAGCCTCATTCCTAGCCAAACAGATGGAACAATAAGAAAGGTGTAATTAGAAAGGTGGTGGTGAAATAACACCACCATTTTTAATTATTGGCTTAGTTTTTGGGTTAAGATTGTTGGTCAGAAGAAGCTACGGGGTTGAGTTTTTGGTCAGACCCATCTTTCGGGTTAAAATTGTTGGTTAGAATCAGATTTTAGGTTATAATCTCTTGTTAGATAGAATTTTTGGGTTAAGATTTTTTGTCAGAAATAATTGTCTGACTCCGAATCTTAACCCAAAAGAAAAAAGGTGAAAATATTGACACAAAAAAGTTTTGTTAAAGGTGCTTTGATTTTAAGTATAGCCGGTATCATCAGTAAAATATTAGGAGCGGTTTATCGGATTCCCTTTGCCCGTTTAGTGGGGGATGAAGGGGTAGGACTTTACCAAATGGCCTATCCTTTTTACACTTTGATTTTAGCCATTTCTACCGCCGGAATTCCTCTGGCTATTTCTAAATTAGTAGCTGAACGGGATCACCACCGGGACGAAAAAGGCATAAAAAGAGTTTTCAAGCTCTCCATGGGTCTTTTAATCATTATTGGTGCTTTCCTTGCTATGGGAATGTATCTCAGTGCTGATTTTATTGCCCACAATATTCTCAATGAACCTAGGGCTGCTTTGAGTCTGAAGGCTATTGCCCCTGCGATTTTATTTACTTCAATTATGTCCACCCTACGGGGTTATTTTCAGGGTTTTCAAACTATGGTGCCCACTGCCTTGTCCCAGGTCTTTGAGCAAATCATTCGGGTTACCACCGTTTTTTTAGCTGCTTTTTATTTAATGCCTTTAGGGGTAGAATATGCTGCAGCAGGGGCTACTTTCGGTGCAGCCACCGGTGGTTTGAGCGGTTTACTTCTTTTAATTGTAATTTATATCTGGTCTGAGAAAAAACGGAAAAAACAAAGTATTCCTCCGGCCAACTTAGGAAAAGAAGAAACTAACGGTGAGATTATTAAGCAAATAATTTATTTGGCTGTTCCTATTTCCATCGGCGGGTTAGTGTTGCCTTTAATGCAAACTATGGACACTTTTATTGTTCCAGCCAGGTTACAGGCAGCAGGATTTACTTCTTTTGAGGCTACCGGTCTTTATGGCCAGCTTTCCGGAATGGCCGGGGCCATAGTTAATTTACCTTTTATTATTACTACAGCTATAGCAGCCAGCCTGGTTCCCGCCGTAGCCGATGCGGTAGTTGCCGGCAGGATTTCCACCGTAAGAGAACAGTTTAGCTCAGCTATGCTTTTGGCCATAATCATTGTGTTACCGGCCAGCGTAGGGCTATTAGTTTTGGCTGAACCTATTTGTCAATTACTTTATAATGAACCTGAAGCAGGTATACCTTTGGCCTGGCTTGCCCCTACAGTTCTCATCGTGGGTATATACCAAACTTCTACCGGGGTATTACAGGGGCTGGGCAAACCTTTTATCCCCGTTATTAGCCTTTTTTGGGGAGCACTTATTAAAGGAGTTTTAACATTTAGTTTAACTGCTATGCCTACTTTAGGGATTAGAGGAGCAGCTTTAGGGACGGTTATCGGGTTTTTGATTGCTGTTTTTAGAAACATATTTAAAGTTTCTAAAATTATTGGGATTAATTGGTTTAAATTTAAAGACCATTTATTAAAACCGGCTATTGCTGTAATAGTTATGGGAGTAACCGTAGTAGAAAGTTATAAATTACTCTTGGCTACAGGATTAAAACAGGAATTAAGCACCTTAATAGCTATTTTCATCGGAGCGGTCATCTACTTTTTAATCCTCTTGATAATTGGGGGAATTAAAGTGCAGGATATTCGCAAAGTACCTAAGGTTGGGGAAAAGTTAGCGGATATTCTAAAAAAACTAAGGTTAGCGAGGTAATAAGATGGTGAATAAGAAAAAGGCGAATTTCCCTTTAGACCCTTTAGTTGAGGTAATGGACAAGCTTTTGAGTTCTGAAGGATGTCCCTGGGATAGAAAGCAAAACCATGCTACTTTAAAAAGGTATTTACTTGAAGAAACATATGAAGTTATAGAGGCTATAGATGAAAAGGATATGCATAAACTCTGTGAGGAATTGGGAGACTTATTACTACAGATTATCTTTCATAGTGCTCTTGCTTCCCGGGCAGGGTATTTTGACATTAACGATGTTATAGAAGGAATAACAGAAAAAATGATCAGAAGACATCCTCACGTATTTGGTGAAACTAAGGTTTCTGATGCTCAAGAGGTACTTAAAAACTGGGAGGAAATTAAAAAAGAGGAAAAAGGCAAGGAGGTGGACACCGGGGTTTTAGGTACTGTTCCCAAGGGTTTACCGGCTTTAATGCATGCCTATAAACTACAGGAAAAAGCGGCAAGGGTAGGATTCGATTGGCCTGATTTAACTGGTGCCTGGGAAAAGGTAGAAGAAGAATTAAGTGAATTAAAAGAAGTTATTAAGGATAACCAGAGAGCCTATGAAGAATTAGGAGACCTTTTGTTTGCCGTAGTAAATGTAGCCCGTTTTCTTAAAATAAACCCGGAAGAAGCTTTACTGGCCACAATCAGAAAATTTAGGAGCAGATTTGAATTTATTGAAGAAAAAGTTAAGGAAAATGGACATAATATAGAGGATTATAATTTGGAAGAACTTGACAGGTGGTGGATAGAAGCAAAAAAACAAGGGTAAATCTAGGAAAATTTTTTTCTAAATTGGTATTTTTAGCAGGAATTTATTGCATTAAACACGAATATTGGGTACGTAATAGTACATTAATAGTGGGAGGGACTTATCTTGAATAAGACTGAGTTAATTAGCAGTGTAGCAGAAAAAACTGACTTAACTAAAAAAGATGCAGAAAAGGCAGTAAATGCAGTATTCGCAGCTATTGAAGAAGCTTTAGCGCGGGGAGAAAAAGTGCAATTAGTTGGATTTGGTACCTTTGAGGTAAGAGACAGAAAAGAGCGGACAGGCCGTAACCCTCAAACAGGTGAGGAAATTGTTATTCCTGCAGCTAAAGTACCTGCTTTCAAAGCCGGTAAAAGCTTGAAAGAAGCAGTAGAAAAATAATTATTAAAAATCAGGTTCTTCCGGGAGCCTGATTTTTTTACGACCACTGGTGATTAGGCCAACATTCTTTAGCTTATAGGTTTAAGGATATCGGTCTTATGAAAATATTTACTTTCGCTGGGCTAAGAACTCCGAATCGGAATAATCTAAGCTTGCCTCAGATAAAAGCTGACCATGCTCAATGGGCCGTCCATGGCCCAATTCGCACTCTGGCCGACGTCCTGTCTGCCAGTCAGCTTTTATTACTTCGGCTGCGCTAAGATTATTTAGCCGATTCTCCGTTATAGCCGCTCAAGTAAATGTCTATGGGGTTAAAATTTTGGGAACGCATGGCGGCTTATGGGTTTACTTTTCGGGGCGGCATGACGTCTTTGAGGTTATAAACTTGGGACAGCATGAAGGCTTTTGGGTTAATTTTTGGGACGACATTATGGTTTCGGGTTGATTTTTTGGGTCAATGTAATTGAATAATACATCAGAAAAAATGTCATCCATCAGATGCATCATGAAAAATTAACATGCATCGGATGCATCATGTAGTATATCCCTAAAGCAGATGCTGACCCGTAAACTTAGCCCTTAAGCCGTAATGCCTACTCAAAATCAATCACCATCTGTGTCCATCCGTGGTTTATAATTCTAGCCACCAGCCACTAAAAACTAGCCACTAACCAACTAGTTACTAGTCACAAGTCACTAATCACTAATTACTAAACAGAGGTGATTTCATGCGTTTAGATAAATTTTTAAAGGTTTCCCGATTGATAAAGCGCCGTACCGTTGCCAAAGAAATTTGTGACGGGGGCAGAGTTAAAATTAACGGGAATATTGCCAAAGCCGGCAGTACTGTTAAAACAGGTGATATTCTGGAAATAACTTTCGGTGAGAGACAAACCAGGGTAGAGGTACTGGAAGTAAAGGAAAATGTGCGGGCAGATGAAGCAAAGGATTTATATCGGGTGATTAATTAGAGTTGTATATTTTGCCTTTTTTCGTTTGATACTAAAGGAAGTAGAAAACGAGGAGGCATTTTTTTATGGGTAGAAAGGGTTTATTAGTATTTGTCATTGTTTTATTGATTATTTTTTCCGTTTCCTGTGCCCAACCGGGAAAGAAACCTCAGGCTCCGGAACCTGAAAAGGAGGAACCGGTAATCACCCTTTATGTAGCGGAGACAGGTCAGGTTAAGGAAATAGCTTTGGAAGAATATTTATACGGAGTAGTTGCAGCGGAGATGGAGGTTGATTGGCCGGTAGAGGCTCTAGCTGCCCAAGCAATTTTAGCCCGTACCTTTACTTTAGAAAAAATAAGTCAGGGAGGTGTTCCGGCCAGGGGAACTGATGCCTCGACAAATATCGAAGAATTTCAGGCATATAATGAAGATAAAATAAACGATTCCGTCAGAAAGGCCGTGGACAGCACCCGGGGTCAGGTGGTCAAATATAAGGGGAAATTAATCAAAGCCTGGTTTTTCGCTGACGGAGGAGGAAAAACCGCTGCTTCAGCGGAAGAAGGTTTAGGCTATACAAAGGAACCTACTCCTTATATACAAAGTGTAGAGGACCCGGGTTTTAAGATTACTGACCCGGAAAATAAAAGCTGGCAAGCAACTTTTTCTATAGGGGAGGTTCAAAAGGCAATTCAGCAAATTAACGGTTCTCCACCGGGCAGTATTACCGGGGTGGAAATTGTAGAAAAAGGACCTTCTGGACGAGCAACTAAAATTAAATTCGGTGATGCCGTTGTCAGTGCTCCTGCTCTCAGGTTAGCTTTAGGCAATGATAAAATGAGGTCTACCCTATTAACAGGCATCAGTCTACAAGGCGGCAATATAGTAATGCAGGGTAAAGGCTACGGGCATGGAGTAGGCATGAGTCAATGGGGCGCCAGGGCTTTAGCGGAACAAGGAAAATCCCCTCAAGAGATAATTAAGTATTTCTTTAAAGATGTGGAAATTGTCAGGGAATATAGATAGTTTTTTAGTGGCTAGATTCATAAACCACAGATGCACATGGGTATACACGGAGTTACACAGATAAAGTTAGTCTACTAGTGGGCGAGTGGGCGAGATTACAGTCACTAATCACAAGTCACTAGTCACTGTGTTTATCCGTGTTTATCAGTGTTCATCCGTGGTTATATTTTTGTACTTAAAAGGGATGTACTTGCATATATTAATTACCAAGAACTTTCCGCGGAGGTAAGGTCTATGGAGGAAAGAGGGGTTAATGTAATAGAGTTAACTAATAGAGAAAAACTTCAGATCAGTGGTGTACTCAATGTAGCTTCCTTTGATGAAGAAGAAATATTTTTGGAAACAAATTTAGGTCTTTTAAAAATTAAAGGTGAGGGTTTACACATAACTAACTTAAATTTAGATGGCGGAAGTTTAGAAGTTGACGGTTTTGTTCATGTTTTAGAATTTATGGAGGATAAAGGTGCCAAACTGCGCAGTAAAGGTAAAAACATTATTTCGAAATTAATACGATAGGGTTCACTATGCAGTCAATATATGAACAATTTGTAGCTTTTTCAGTTACTATCGGTATCGGCTTTTTGGCCGGTATTCTTTTTGATTTTTACCGGGTAATCAGAGGTTTGTGGAAGCCTCGGCAGTTAGGTACCTTTTTGGGTGATTTGATTTTTTGGGTCATTATGACAGTGCTGGTTTTTACCCTGCTCTTAATCGGTAATTGGGCTGATTTACGGATATACGTTTTTTTAGGAATTTTCTTGGGATTATATTTCTATATTCGTAAATTCAGCAAAAAAGTACAGTATTGTTTTCGAAAATTATTAGTTCTTATTTTGCAGGGGATTGCGTTTTTGTGGAGAGTTCTTTCCTGGCCTTTTAAGTTTATCTCTAAAATATTCTCACGAATATTCTCTGTAATTTTCGGTTTCATTGCTACCGGTTTTCTGGGCATAGGTAAGTTTTTTCAAAGCTTATATCGGAAAGCAAGTAATAGGCTTCGGCAAATTTTTTCAAAAAAACCAAAAGATGATGAATAGAGAATTAAATAGGGCGATAAAAAAATTCCGGTTAGATTGACCGGAATTTTTTTATGGTAGCAGGACTTTTAAAGTTGAAGTGGAAAATAAAACAGGTAATGGAGGATTGATCATAATGAAAAGAAAGAGAAAAAACAAGAGGAAGTTAATAAAGGTGGTATTCTTACTATTTGTAGGTTATCTTGTGTTTAACTATGCCCAGGGTTTCTATGAAGGCTACCGGCTGAATAAGGATATAGAAGCTTTAACTGAAAAATTAAACCAGGTAAAAATGGAAAACAATGAACTTTTAAACCAGTTAGAGTATATAAAGACTCCTGAAGCCATTGAGAAAATAGCCAGGGAAAAACTGGGTTTAGTAAAACCGGGAGAGTCCATTATTATGGAGGCAGCGGAAAAAGAGTAGTAACCTTGGCGAAAATCACCTCTTGACTTTTTTTCATTATGATAGATATAATAAATTAACTCAATGGTAGGGAGGATTTAATTCAGGCATGTCCATAGTTAAAGGCCAAATACTTGAAGGCTTAGTTACAGGTATTACTAAATTCGGTGCTTTTATTGAATTACCAGGTGGTGTTACCGGATTAGTTCACATCTCGGAGGTAGCGGATACCTATGTGAAGGATGTCAATGATTTTTTAAAGGAGAATGATAAAGTAAAGGTAAAGGTCATAAATATTGACGAAAAGGGCAAAATAGGATTGTCAATTCGCCAAGCAAAACCAAAACCGGATATTTCTTTTGAAGAAAAATTATCAAAGTTTTTAAAGGACAGTGATGAACGTATAGCCTCTTTGAATAAAAACTTAAATGCCAAAAGAAGAAGTGGAAATAGATATTAGCACCCGATACCGGGTGCTTTTTGGTTAAGGAGGGAATAGCAGTGGTTATTGCCGTAATTGATATAGGTACCAATAGTACCCGACTTTTGATTGCCCGCTACGAAAAAAGTAATGTTACTTCTCTTTATCAGGACCTGGAGATTACCAGGATCGGGGAAGGATTAGGCGAATCCCCTTTCATTAAAAAAGAGGCATTAGACCGTACCATTGACTGCTTAAAAAGGTTTATGTACAGATGTCGGGAATATGAGCCGCAAATAATCAGGATTACAGCTACCAGTGCTGTTCGTGATGCACAAAATAAGGAAACGGTAATAAAAGAGGTCCGGCAGAATACCGGTATTCATTTAGAAATTCTCTCCGGTGAAGAAGAAGCTTATTTAAGTTACTTAGGAGCGGTAAGTGAGCTGACCGGAGAATCAAAAGTAAAGGTTGTCTTGGATATTGGCGGGGGAAGTACGGAGTTAGTTTATCCCACAGGTACAGGGCTCAGACTTAACAGTATAAATATAGGGGCGGTTCGTCTAGCGGAAAAACCTGAATTACACAAGAATTTTCCTCAACTATTTGCGGATTTAGATGGAGAAAAATTACCGGAGGAATTTGCTTTAATTGGAGTCGGAGGGACGGTAACTACTTTAGTTGCTCTTAAATTAAAATTAAGGAAGTATAATCCGGAATTAGTTCATGGACAAACCTTAACCCTGGAAGAAGTCAGGCAGCAAAAGGAGCTGCTTTTTAATTTAAGCCTGGAAGAAAGAAAAAAACTGCCTGGTCTTCAGCCCCAGAGAGCGGACATAATACCTTATGGGGCCCTTATTCTGGAGGAGTTAATGAAAAAATTGAATTGTAAAGAAATTATCGTTAGTGAAAAGGATATTTTATACGGGTTAATAATCACGGCCTCCGGAGGGGATGCTAATAAAAAAACTGATTAAGGAGGTCGTTGGATTTAATGGTTCAGATACCCGACAATGCCGAACTCACCTATAAATGTAACCAGTGTGGCCACATGTTTACCAGCAGTACTATGATGAGTACAGGTGCAAGCCTAACATGTCCTTTTTGTAAAAATCAGTGTAAGCCTGGTCAGTGCGAAATAATTGGTAGCTCAAATGAAGGTCATTAATAGCTATGTAGATATTCTGAATGTTAGCATTATGGCCCACGAGCCAAACTGTATGTCAGCATCAATGCTTTTTAGGTTAAGTTTTTGGGACGGCATTACGGCACATGGGCTAATCTGGATGAAGGCATGACGGCTCATGGGTTAGCTCTTCGGTCAGCATTTTCCTTTGGGATATAATGCATGATGCATCCGATGAATGTTAACTTTTCAGGATGCATCTACAAGAATGACATTTTTATATGATGCAATTTTTTATGTATTTATTTTAGAAGGATGGTTCAGTGTGCATCGCAGTGAATGAAAATTTTACTTGAGCGGCTATACGGAGAATCGGCTAAATAATCTTAGCGAAGCCGAAGAAATAAAAGCTGACCGCCCGACAGGACGTCGGGCGGAGTGCGATTTGGGCCATGGACGGCCCATTGAGCACGGTCAGCTTTTATCTGAGGCAAGCTTAGATTATTCCGATTCGGAGTTTTAGCTTAGCGAAAGTAAATATTTTCATGATGGTGACCTGCCACTAAAAACTAGCCACTAAATTTTGTTACTGATTACTAAAAAACCTGCCGGCAGGCAGGTTTTTTTGCACAAATTTGCCCCTTCAATCATATGATATGATGCCGAACATACAAGAAGGGGTGAAATGAATGTATACACCAATGGATCCACATGGAGTATCATATATATGGAATAATTTGGGCGGAATGCAAGGGGAGACAACATCCTACATAACTATAAAGACTATGATTCAAATTCCTTTAGGCAAACCTAATGTAGGTAAAATCCTTGAAGTAACAGGAAAAAGCAATCTACTGAGTAATTACAATTATCGCTGGCTAACGGGCAATTTACTCGTGGAGCTGAAATATCAAGGCCTTCGAAATAGAATAGTAGAGAGGTTGAACTTCATTATTCCTTTTCAAGGACCTACACCCTTTAATGCTCAGGGTTTCCCCGGTGTTGACGTTAAATTTATTACCGCTAGGTTGATTGGTTCCCGCAATATTTTAATTGAAGCTGTAGTGGCTGTAACTGCTTCCCAACAGTGGGGACTAAGGGGAGGGAAAGAGGTCCTGGGTGAATTTTCCAGAGAAGAATCCATCTATCTGGAAAAGGATTTTCCTAAAGCCGAAGAAGTACTAGGAGTAAATATTAAATTTAAACCTTTCAAGCATCAACTAACAGGCAGGGAATTAAAGGTTTATGGGTTAAAGGAAATAACTGTATTGTACGTTGGGGAACAATTTTCCGGAGATAAAATTTCTTCTGTCAGAAAAGTAGAACCTTTTACGGAAACGATTCAACTGAAACAAGAAGCCCCTGCTTTCGGGCCCTTCACCATTGTTGCCATGGAGCTTAACAGCAGGCTGGTTAACTCTCGAGAATTGATTTTGGAAGGGAAATTCTCCCTGGTGAGCTTTTTACCGCTGAGTCAAAGCAATATGTGGGGAGAAATGATGGGTACCGTAAAAAATTTAACGGAAATGATTAAAGGCAAAAAAGAAAATGAACTGAAATTAAAGGGAACTGATAACATTACTAAAGCAGAATTAAAGACAAAGAAGGAAATTAAAGAAATAATTGAACAAAAAGAAGAATTAAAAGAAGCGGAAAATATCCAGGAGGCAGAAGAACTTGAAACTGTAACTGAAATAAGCAAAGAAGAACCACAGAAAGAAGAAAAAGAGGAATTGGGTGTTAATTCTCTGATTACTGAAGAAAATAACGTTAAAGAAATAAACCAAGAGGCGGAAAACCGATTCGAAGACGGATCTAAAGAAGAGGTTGAAGAGGAAAAAACAGTACAGATCATTTTAACAGAAACTGTAACGGAAGAAACACCTGCTGTAGTGGTAGAAGAGGAAAACAAAAAAGAGAAAGAACAAGCCGTTAAGTGGGAAAAACAGAATACATCTCGGCTAAGCAGCCGGGAACGGATGGCCAAACACATGCGAAAATTAAAGGGAGGAATAAAAGATAAAAGTGAGACTAAGTCAATTTCCCTGTAATAAAGTGAAGAAAAGATGGATATTTTCTAGAGATTATACGACAAGTTTAGCCTATGAAATTTATCATTCCGGGTTTTAAGGACCCGGAATTTTTTGTTTTCTTTCCCTTGCCTAAAATACTTGTCTAAATTTGTCTTTAAAAATAGAAATTTTTTGGGACAAGCCTAACATATTTTAACATAAATTTCCAGCAAAATGTACTATAATTAATTTCGACCCCTTAAGACCAAAGTCATAAGCAGTTGAACTGGTTGAGCCGGAAAAGGATGGTGTTTGCATGCTGAGTAAAACAACGGTTAACCGGCAGTTTAAAGCAAGCTACCAATTATTAAATTTCCTGCGCTGGGATAATTTATTATTTGGTTTTTTAGGATTTATCCTGGCCCAGTCCTTGCTTTTGGGAGAAATAAGGCCTTTTGCTCCTGCTGTTTTGGGAGCTGTTTCCGTTTGGGACAAGCAAAAAAGGTGGGGGATGTTAGCAGGATCTTTGTTGGGAGTATATTTAATAGCAGAGGGGGCTGAGTTTTGGTCCCAGAGCATTATCCTGTTAGTTGTCTTCATGGTCTTGTTTAACCAATTCGTTTTAGGCAGACAACAATGGATAATCATCCCCTCTATGGTTACTGCCATAGTGTTTATTGTTAACAGCATTTTTATTTTTTTTGGCCTGGGTTCTCCTTACGGTTGGGTCACAACTTTTTTTGAAAGCTTTTTTGCCGGATTAATTACTTTAGTAACACTTACTTCCCTGGGGGCTTGGGAAAAAAGACAGAGAAACATTCCTTTAAACCTGGAAGATAAAATAAGTTGTTTTATCCTGGGTTTAGGCGTTTTACTGGGTTTTGGCGATATTTATTTACTCGGTGTTAATATTCAGAGTTTCCTCTCAAGGTTTGCTGTTCTACTAGGCTGCTTCTTGGGTGGCCCTGGAGGGGGAGCGGCGGTAGGTACCTTGGTAGGTTTGGTACCCAGTATCGGGGGTAATTTCAGTACAGTTACCATTGGGTTTTATTCTTTATCAGGTCTTTTAGGAGGAGTATTCCAAAGCCTGGGTCGAATTGGCATTTTAATTGGTTTTACTTTAGGAAACCTGATGTTGTCCATGTATTTCGCAGGATCAGATCAGGTAATCATGACTTTGGTAGAAACTTTCTTAGCCGGTGTAGTATTTCTCCTTACTCCCCTTTCCTTCTTCCGGATTGAAGAAAATGAACCTGAAGAAACTGAACCCATCTGGCAAGAAACAGAGGAAAGTGCCCAAAAAATTAATTTAGTTTCCGGAGTTCTTTCAGAGTTAAGTAACGCATTTTTGCCTACAGAAACAAGGGTGCAAAATATGGAGGAAAATCCGGTAAATAAAATTTTAGATGAAACAGCCCGGCAGGTTTGTGACAACTGTTCTTTGCGCAGTATTTGTTGGGATAAAGAATTGGCTAAAACTTATCGTTCTCTGGTGAGGGTTTGTGCTAAAGGAGAAAAAAATGAGCGGATCAGTGAACAGTTTTTCCCCTATGATTTTCAACGGCGGTGTATGCGTCTACGGGAATTAAGCATAGCTTTAAGCTGTCAATTAAAGCTGTTCAAGCAGGAAAAGTATTATCAGGAAAAACTGAAAAAATCCCAGGAGGTTGTTTCCCGGCAGTTAGCGGGCATGGCTCAGTTAGTCCAAGGATTTTCTAAGATTTTAAAATACCGTTCAGCTACTGATGAGGAACTGGCTGAATATATTAAAAGTGAGTTATTGGATGCTAATATTAATGTACAAAATGTTAAGGTTATTGAAAATTCCGGGGGAGATAAAGAAATCGTTATTGTGCAACGGGCTTGCCCCGAACGAAACTGGTGTATGCAATTTATCGCTCCAAGGATTTCCCAAATTATGGACAGGACTTATACGGTCAAAACCACTCGCTGTCCCACTTCCGGCAATAAAACTTGCACCTATTATTTAAATCCCAGTCAAACTTATGCCGTGACTACCGGAGCGGCTGTAGCCATAAAAGAAGGCAGCAGTGTTTCCGGAGATAATTGGTCCTGTCTCAGCTTACCGGACCGGAAATTTGCTTTGATTCTAAGTGACGGCATGGGAGCAGGAGAAGAGGCTTATGCTGAAAGCAATACGGCTGTTCATCTTTTGGAAAAACTGTTAGCCGCAGGATTAGGCAATCAAATGGCGGTAGACACAGTAAATTCCGTTTTATTACTACGCTCCACCAAGGATTCCTTTGCCACTATTGACATGACGGTAATAAATGAAGTTTCCGCTACGGCAGAATTCATAAAAATAGCCGCCTGTCCTTCTTTTATTAAAAGGCGTACCCAGGTGCAAGTTATTAAAGGCAAATCATTGCCCATAGGCATATTAAACCATGTGGAACCGGAATATTTTCAATTTCCCGTACAGGTGGGTGATTTAATAATCAAGATGAGTGACGGGGTTTTTGAGGCTTTAGGCGGAAATATTGAAGAATGGACGAAAGTCATCCAGGCCCTGCCTCAAGAAGAACCCCAAAATATAGCCAATTATCTGATTGAGCTGGCCCGGAAAAGTTTACATGACCGCATCAAAGACGATTTAACGGTGTTAGTAGCCCGCATCGACTACCGTTCGGAATAAATGGACAAAATGTAAGGAGGATTATTGAAAAGCCTACAGAATTAATTCTGTAGGCTTTTTTATGGAGGTCAACAAAATGTCCCTAGACTTTTGGGAGTTGGTTTTAAAAACAATAACGGATTATGAACTTTTGCAAAAAGGTGACCGGGTAGTGGTAGGTGTTTCCGGTGGCCCTGATTCCATGGCCTTACTGGCTGTTCTTCGTTCCTTAAAAGAAAAATATGATTTAACGCTTCATGTAGTTCATGTTAACCACATGTTTCGGGGACAACAGGCCCGGGAAGAAGCCGAGTTTGTGGCGAAAATGGCAGAAAAATGGGGGTTAACCTGGAGTATCTTTGAAAGGGATGTGCCGGCTTTAAGTAAGGAGCAGGGATTATCCCCGGAGGAAGCGGGACATAAGGTACGTCACGAAATCTACCGCCAGGTAGGGGAAAAGATCGGGGCAACTAAACTGGCTTTAGGTCACCATGCGGATGACCGGGCGGAAACAATACTCCTCCACCTGATTCAGGGAACCGGTTTGGACGGTCTTGCGGCAATGCCTCCCCGGCATGGTTGGTTAATTCGTCCCTTGGCCCGGGTCAACAAAGAACAAATCTTAGATTTTTGCAAAAGGGAAAGTTTACCATATCGTCTGGATCCTACTAATACAGAAGATATATATCTGAGGAATAAGATAAGATTATCTTTATTACCCTGTTTACAAAAAGAATTTAATCCCCAAATAGTAAAAAATTTGCTAAAATTAGAAGATATAATCTGGGCAGAAAACTGTTTTTGGGAAAACCTGCTGGAAAAAAATTTGCCGGAAATCATGTTGGAACAAACAAAGGATAAAATAAAAATAGATTTAGAAAAATTTAATCTTTTAGATTTAGCCCTGAAAAGGAGAACTGTTCGTAAGCTATATAAAATGCTGAAACCGGAGTTTCAAAACCTAGGGTATACTCATGTGGAAAAGGTTATCGAAATTTGTAAGAACAAGAAAGGTTTGCAGAAGTTTCTTTTACCGGAGCAGGTACTTTTGAAAAAAAGTTATACTTACTTTGAATTAATCCAAACAGATAAAAAGGAAAAGAGAAAACCGGAAGAAGGTTTATATCTAATTTGGGAGATTCCCGGAGAATTGCTCTTACCAAAACAGCAGAAACTTTTAAAAGCTTATTACTCTGCCAAACCACCCCGGTTAAAGGGGGATTTTTTCAAAGTGGTTTTGGACGGAGATAAAATAAAGTCACCTTTAATTGTCCGCACAAGGCAGCCGGGAGACCGAATCAGACCATTAGGGTTAGGGGGAACCCAAAAATTAAAAGATTATTTTATTAATCGAAAAATAGAAAGAGATGTAAGAGATTTACTCCCCTTGGTTTGTCAGGAAAATGAGATTGTTTGGTTGCCAGGTTTAACCATTAATGATGATTACAAGGTTTCTCCGGGAACAAAAAAATTTATAGTTCTTGAGTTGGTAGATAGAGAATATGTTTGAAAAAAAAGACGTATTATGGTAAAGTATACTAGTATTCATATACTTTTTCGTTGAGAATATAATGATCGGGTGTCGAAATTATTTCATTATAGAAACGAAAATATGACCATTTAAGTCTATTTTTAAAGACGGATGCGAGAGGAGGCACATTTTTGAACAGAGTCTTTAAAAACCTGGCCATTTATTTATTAATAGTTTTAATCGCTGTTTCTGTACTGCGCTGGTCCAATACACCGCAACAGATTGCGACTCCATTTGAAAAGTATTCAGAGTTCGTAGAAGCAGTAGAAACAGGTCAAATTAAAGAAGTAAAGATAGTTACTTATGATACCTATCAGGAGTTATCAGGTACAACTGTCAAAGGAGAATCTTTTACTATTGAAGCTCCTAAATCGGAACAGGTAGTAGACCTTTTATTAGCTAACGGAGTAGAATTTGATCAGGAACCCACTCCAACACCGCCCTGGTGGACTTCCCTTTTATCCACCTTGTTGCCGGTTTTATTGTTGATCGGTGTTTTCTTCTTTATGATGCAGCAAACCCAGGGTGGCGGCGGTCGTGTAATGCAGTTTGGTAAAAGTAGAGCCAGGCTTCATGCTGATGATAAAAACAAAGTAACCTTTGCCGATGTAGCCGGAGTTGACGAGGTAAAAGAGGAATTGGAAGAAGTAGTGGAATTCCTTAAATACCCGAAAAAATTTACTGAATTAGGTGCTAAAATTCCTAAAGGTGTGCTACTATTCGGACCTCCGGGAACGGGTAAGACTTTATTGGCTCGCGCCGTAGCCGGAGAGGCAGGAGTTCCCTTTTTCAGTATCAGTGGTTCTGATTTTGTGGAAATGTTTGTGGGTGTTGGGGCATCCCGTGTTCGTGATTTATTCGATCAGGCCAAGAAAAACTCCCCTTGTATCGTTTTTATAGATGAGATTGATGCTGTGGGACGTCAACGTGGTGCGGGCTTAGGCGGCGGGCATGATGAAAGAGAGCAGACTCTAAACCAGCTATTGGTAGAAATGGACGGTTTTAATGTTAATGAAGGTATAATCATTATTGCCGCTACCAACAGACCGGATATTTTAGACCCTGCCCTTTTACGTCCGGGGCGTTTCGACCGTCAGATAACCGTTGATAGACCTGATGTGAAAGGTAGAGAACAAATCTTAAAAGTTCATGTACGTGGTAAACCTTTGGCTGATGATGTAGACTTAGGTGTGCTGGCCAGAGGCACTCCAGGGTTTACCGGAGCTGACTTGGCAAACTTAGTTAATGAGGCGGCTCTTTTAGCTGCCAGAAAGAATAAAAATCAAATCAATATGATTGATTTAGAACAATCAATTGAACGGGTAATAGCGGGTCCGGAGAAAAAATCCCGGGTCATCAGCGAATTTGAAAAGAAAATCGTTTCCTACCATGAAGCCGGTCACGCTCTTGTAGCAGAGCTATTACCCCACTGTGACCCATTGCATAAAGTTTCTATTATCCCTCGTGGCCGAGCCGGTGGGTATACTTTGCTTCTGCCTCGGGAGGATAGAAACTACATGACTCGTTCCCAGCTTTTAGACCAAATAACCATGATGCTGGGAGGAAGAGTGGCCGAGCAGTTGGTTTTAAATGAGATTAGCACCGGTGCTCAAAATGACTTAGAGCGGGCTACTGCTACCGTAAGGAAAATGATTACCGAATGGGGTATGTCCGATGAACTGGGCCCCATGACCTTTGGTAATAAACAGGAACAGGTATTCCTGGGTCGGGATATAGCCCGGGATCGCAACTACAGTGAAGCAGTTGCATTCGCTATCGACAAAGAAGTGCGCCGGATTATGGAAGAGTCCTATAAGAGGGCAGAGCAGCTTTTACGGGATAATCTCGATAAACTTCATTTAATCGCTGAAACCTTAATGGAAAAAGAAACTATTGAAGCTGATGAATTTGCTGAACTAATGAAAAAAGTAACAGATTCACCAAAACGCAAAGACGACAGCCGTACTCCTGAAGAAACTATTAAATCAGATGAAGAAGTGATTAATGTACCTGATCCAGGAGTAATTCCGGAAGAGCAGGGAGAAAATACTGTAAAAATAACTTTTATTGGGAGAGATTAGCAATGGAAAAAACATTTGTCATGATTAAGCCCGATGGGGTACAAAGAGGTTTAGTAGGTGAAATTTTGCAAAGGTTTGAAAGAAAAGGCTTTAAAATTAAAGGGCTAAAACTTTTGCAGGTAACAGAAGAATTAGCTGCAAAGCATTATGAAGAACATATAGGTAAGCCTTTTTATCCTGAATTAGTTGAGTATATTACCAGCGGGCCGGTAGTAGCAATGGTTCTGGAAGGAAACAGTGTAATTAGTGAAGTCCGTAAAATTAACGGGGCAACAAATCCCTTAGAAGCTCAACCGGGCACAATCAGAGGCGATTATGCCCAAGATATAAGCATGAATATCATTCATGGATCTGATAGCCCGGACAGTGCCCAAAGAGAAATAGCTATTTATTTTAGTGAGGATGAACTTGTAGACTAAAAAGAAACTGCCGCAGGCAGTTTCTTTTTTAAACACCTCTATTAAACAGCAATTCTTTTTTGTCAGATTTCTCTTTATAGTAAACATTCCTTGTCAGATTCTTTATTTCTGACAAAGAATTTAACCCAGAAGCCAATGAAAGGGAGTGATAAGATGAGTAAATCTTTAGTTGCCAAACACGCCCAAGGAAAAAGTGAACAGGATGAAATTTTTGCCGTAAGCCATGCAGCTCAGGCTAAAGCCAAAATCGTTGGTAAAGAAAATATAGTAAATGCTTCTATCGGGGCTTTTTTGGACCCTCAAGGTAATTTAATTACATTACCTACAGTTGCCCAAACTTTGGCCGGTCTACCCTTTGAAGATACGGCGGCTTATGCCCCCATTGCCGGGTTGCCCGGCTTTATTGAAACAGCCATTAATGTAACCTTTCAGGAATATAAGCCTGATGCATATTTGGCCGGTATAGCCACACCTGGCGGCACGGGAGCGATTCACCATGCTATTTGGAATTACACCAACGAAGGTGATACCTATTTAACAACAGACTGGTTTTGGGGACCTTATCGGACCATGGCTAGGGAGATGTTGCGGAATTTAGACACTTTCCCCACTTTTGATGAGCAGGGTAATTTTAATCTACAAGCCTGTTTGGAAAAAGTAAAAAATTTAAGCCAGGTTCAGCAAAACGTATTATTGATAATCAACTCTCCTGCCCACAATCCTACCGGGTATAGCTTAACTTATGAAGAGTGGGAACAATTAGTGGAGGGCTTGAAGGGACTTGCTGAAAACCAAGAAAATAATTTTATTCTCTTTGTGGATATAGCTTACTTGGATTTTGCTCCTCCCGGCAGCCGCAAATTCTTCCGGTTGTTTAGCAATTTACCTGCCAATCTTTTAGTTATCGTAGGTTTTAGTATGTCTAAAGGTTATACTATGTATGGGTATCGCAGCGGTTGTATGATCGGTATTAGTTCAGATAAAGATGTCATTGCTGAATTTTATAACGTGAATCAGTATTCTAACCGGGCAACCTGGTCTAACGGTACCAGAAGTGCAATGCGGTGTTTAGAGGAATTAGGTAAAAATCCGGAGTTGATGGCCCGGGTTAATCAAGAAAGAGAGGAATACCGTTTAAGTTTAGAACAGCGGGCCAAAACATTTCTGGAAGAAGCAAATACCGTAGGATTAGAGGTTTGTCCTTATCATGCAGGCTTTTTTATAACGGTACCTACCGTCAAAGCTAAGGAAATTGCTTTAAAGCTTCAGGAAGAAAATCTCTTTATTGTACCGCTGAAACGGGGACTAAGAATTGCTATCTGTGCCATTCCGGCTGAAAAAATAAAAGGCATGGCTACAAAGATCAAAAAAGCTAAAGATGAACTGGGAGGTTAATTGCTAATGGAGATAAAATTAACACCCGGCCTTGAAGGACAAGCTCAGGAACCGGCTACTCAGGAAAATACGGCCAAAAAATATGGCAGTGGCAGCATAGAGGTTTATGCCACTCCCGCTATGGTGGGCCTTATGGAAAATGCTGCGGTAAATGCAGTAGACCACCTGTTACCTGAAGGTTATGCTACTGTAGGCATACACCTGGATGTAAAGCACCTTAAAGCTACTCCGGTGGGCATGAAAGTAACAGCCAAGGCATTATTAAAAGAAATAGACGGCAAAAAATTATTCTTTACCGTGCAAGCTTTTGATGAAAAAGAACTGGTCGGGGAAGGCACTCATACCAGGTACATAATAGAGGTGGATAAATTCTTGGAAAAAACACAAGGGAAAATTAGCCGGTAATATAAGGGAGGAAAAAAGTAGAGTTCCTATAGCTCTACTTTTTTTGATAAAAAATGATTGTTTCTTTGATTAGGCAATGTTATAATTATATAGGCCAACGAGAGCATATGCCTTGTATGGTTACTCTGTTAAATAAGTTAGTGGTTTTAAAGGAAAAAAGTATACCGCTTGGAGCCGTAGTGGACCGAGACGGGAGGTGATAAGGGTTGTATAGTGCCGAATAGACCTTCTGGTTTCTTTGTCCGGAAGGTTTTTTATTTTAAGAAAATATTTTCGTTAACCGTAAAAATTAATAGGTTGACAAAGTGAATATCCTCAACTATAATCAGAGTAGCATTAAACAGTGGGCGAGTGGGAGAGTGAGCGAGTAGGTTAGAATCCTGATGAGCGTGAAACTCCCCTCTCCTCAAGAGGGAGTGTATAAGTTGAAGTTATCTGTTCGGGAAATGGTGTTAGTTGCGTTTTTTGCTGCTCTGATGGCAGTAGGTGCTTTTATTTCTAAAATATGGCCACCTGATGTAATTCCTTTTAGCTTATTGCCTTTATTGTCTATGCTGGCCGGAGTGTTAATCGGACCCCGATTAGGTGCACTAAGTATGATTGTTTACGTTTTAGTGGGTCTAAGCGGAGTACCGGTGCTGGCTTCCCCTCCTTTCGGAGGAATAACTTACGTGTTTAAACCGTCTTTCGGTTTCCTGTTGGCTTTTCCGGCAGCTGCTTATGTGAGTGGGTATATTGTTCACAGCCAAGAAAAACCAGGATGGTTAACCTTTAGTTTGGCCATGTTTAGTGGGATAATAGCTACCTATGTAATTGGTTTACCCTGGATGTATATAATATTTAATTTTTATCTGGGGCAAGCCCTTACCTTTTTCCAGGTAACGGCTATGATGGGGCTCTATATTGTACTGGATTTCGTAAAAGCAGCCTTAGGAGTAGTTGTAGGCAAAACAATTTACGAAAGAATGAACAAAAGTGTAGAACTTAGCCACAGCCAGAGTAAAAGTTGATTAGTTTGTTTCTAAAGAGTTGGGGATAATAATAACCCAACTCTTTTTTGTTAAGTGGCTAGTTTTTAGTGGCTGGATTTCTAAGACCTACGGTCGTATGATTGAGGTTAAGGTTAAGAAGGTGAAGCAAACCAGATTTAAGACCCGATAATTAACCCGGACTTAGCCTCAACCTTAACCTTTGCCGTCAGGCGAATTATTAATGAGGAGGTAATAATAATGGAAAATGTTAATATTAAAATCGGTACGAGAAAAATGGTTATAGCCGGTATGTTGGGGGCGGTAACTATTGTCTTAGGAGCTACAGGCCTTGGTTTTATCCCTATACCTAACTTAGCCGGCAGGGCAACAATTATGCATATTCCCGTAATTTTAGCGGCAATCTTAGAAGGGCCGGTAGTAGGTGCTTTCACAGGTTTTATTTTCGGGCTGTACAGCTTTTTAACCCCTACCGGTGCTATACCTGCGGACCCGATTGTTCGAATTCTACCCCGTATCTTAATTGGCGTTTTTTCCTATTATGCTTTTTGGGCTTTTCGTTGGAATACCACTTTGGCTTCGGCAATTGCCGCAGCTGTAGGGACATTAACCAATACTATCGGGTTTTTGGGTCTAGCAGTATTAATTGGTTATTTTCCTTTAGAAATGGCTTATGTTATTATTATTAATAATACAATTTTCGAGGTTCTTCTTGCTATAGTAATTACTGTAGCCTTAGTTCGGGCATTAAAAAAATACCGCGAAAAATTCTAAAAAGAGGTGACTTGGGTGTTATTGGCCTTTGATATTGGAAATACAAATACAGTATTAGGAGTATTCAGTGGAGAAAAGCTTTTGACCCACTGGCGAATAGCTACAGACAAAAAGAAAACAGCCGACGAATATGGAATGCTTGTACAGAATTTATTTCATTATCACAACCTTGAATTTAATAAAGTTACTGATGTTATAATTTCTTCAGTTGTTCCGCCGGTCATTACTGCTCTAGAAGTAATGGCAAAAAAATACTTTAAGGTTAAACCCCTGGTGATAGGTCCTGGAGTAAAAACCGGGATTCCTATCCTTTATGAAAACCCACGGGAGGTAGGGGCTGACCGTATCGTTAATGCAGTAGCCGGCTTTCGGAAATACGGCGGACCATTAATAATCGTGGACTTTGGTACGGCAACAACCTTTTGTTGTATTTCCCAAAAAGGAGAGTATTTAGGTGGGGCAATAACACCCGGAGTGACCATTTCTATGGAAGCCTTGTTCCAAAGAGCCGCTAAGCTTCCCAAAGTAGAGTTGATAGTCCCCAAAAAGGTTATCGGTAAAAACACCATCAATGCTATCCAGTCAGGTATAATCTATGGGTACTGCGGCTTAGTTGACGGCTTGGTCAGAAGGCTTAAAAAGGAGATGGGCAGGGACGATGCGCGGGTTATAGCTACCGGCGGAATCGCCGAGCTTTTTTCCAAAGAATCAGAAACCATAGATGTTGTAGATAAATTGCTAACCCTGGAAGGGTTAAGGATTATCTATGAACGAAACAGATAACAATCTCCATAATTTATATAGTGGCTGGTTTTTAGTGGCTAGCAAATTAGTTTCTAGTGACTTGTGACTAGGATTCTACGACCTACGGTCGTATGGTTGAGGTTAAAAATTAGCTCAGACTTAACCTAAACCTTAACCTTCGCCGTTAGGCGAAATATTAGTGTTCATCTGTGTTTATCCGTGGTTTAATTAAAAAATATTTTCTAGCCACCAGCCACTAATAACTAAAAACTAATATCGGGGTGTTATAAATTTGAAAATAGGCAATGTAGAAATCACTAACCCTGTCGTTTTAGCCCCTATGGCGGGAGTCACTGATAAAGCTTTCCGCATCATTGCCAAAGAACAGGGTTGTGGTTTAGTATATACGGAAATGGTAAGTGCGAAAGCCTTGATTTATAATAATCAAAAAACCTTTGAATTAATAGATTTAA
>DGEF01000032.1:14120-14344 GCA_002385805.1 Peptococcaceae bacterium UBA3933 | reverse complement strand
TTAAAGTGGGCAAGTTTCGCTTTGGCTACCAATTGAAAAGTTTTTTTCATGATCAATCGGGCCTGGCCTTACTTTTCTCTTTGCTGGTATTAACTGTGATTACCTTATGGGGGGTAGCCATGGTAACTATCAGTACAAATGAGTATCGAATAACCAATGTTTCTAAAAAGGCAGTTCAGGCTTATTATTTGGCAGAAGCAGGATTGGAGGAAATAATAGCGAAA
>DGEF01000032.1:0-13896 GCA_002385805.1 Peptococcaceae bacterium UBA3933 | reverse complement strand
CCGGAGGGAAGATAAATGTAAAACAAAATGCGGACTTACCATTCTTAACGATAACTTCCGTGGGAAAAGTGGATAATTCTCAAAGTACTCTAATGGCCCAATTTCGCATATCTTATGTGGATGAGCCTAAAGAAACATATGAAGAGGATACTGCCCTAAAGAAACATGTAGGAGACAGTATAGAAAAGGTTAATGTTGAATGTTGGGGTAACCTTATCCTGGAAAATGGTTGTCATATCTATGGGGATGTGTATTGTACCGGCAATTTGACTTTAGAAGAGGACTCCCTGATAAAAGGTAATATATACTCTAGTGGTACTGTAAAATTAAAAAACGGTTCCCGGGTGACAGGAAATATTTATTGTTTATACGGGCAGGGGAAGGTTCTGATACAAAGTTCAGGTAAGTCGGCCGAGATTCTGGGGGATGTTTATGTAGGGGATTTAGAAGATGTTTTAAAAATGTCCAACGATGAAGATGATAATGATCCTTTAGATAACATTACCGGAAGTATTAAAATTTGGAACGGTATACCCAGAGAAAAGAAGTTAATTTTAATAAATTGGAGGGAAGGAGGTTAGCTAAATCTATGAACAAGCCAATTAATTTAACGGAGTTAATGGTTGAAGAGGTTTTTAAAGGATTAACTATGAAAAGGAAAGATTTCTGTTGCTGTGACCGTTGCCGAGCTGATATTATGGCTATTGCTTTAAATAATCTAAAGCCTCGTTACGTGGTTACGGAAAAAGGGCAGGCTTTTGCTAAAGCAAGTTTTTTAAACTGTCAAATCTCTACAGATGTACTGGTTGAAATAAATAAAGCCATTGAAATTGTGAATCGTTATCCTCGTCATGATTTAGGTTATGATTTAGGTTCTAAGGGAGAGGAGTAAGTTTGTTTTTGAAGACAAACAGAAAGGTAGCTGTACATATAAAAGATGGTAAAATTTTTTTATGTGTAGTTAATTATCAAGACAGTTTAGTGAAAGTAGAATGTTTGCAAGAACTTCCTTTAGATGAAGAGAAACTTTTCCAGTTTGTACGGGAAAAGGGCATTAAAAGATTACCGGTTTATTTGGCTGTAGGTGGAAATCAAATATTTTCAAGGGTTATATTCTTACCGCCGGTTCCGGAAGAGGAAATAAAACAGGCCCTCCAGTGGGAAGTTACCAAATATCTTCCGTTATCCCCAGAGGAGATTATTTTTGATTATGAAATTATTAATCAAATTCAGATAAAAGATGGCAAAGAAATCCCCTTATTTATTATAGCAGCTCGACGCAGCTATCTGGAAAATTATTGTGATCTTTTGGCTAAGGTTGGTTTGAAGCCTTCTGTGGTGGATGTGGAGGGGAGCATCTTACGGTATTTTTATTTATATTCGGTAAAGAAACCGGAAAGAAATGGCTCTTGTTTTATTTATTTAGATAAAGAAAGAGCCGTTTTATCTTTTTTATATAAAGAAAGCCTCTTGTTTATTTATAATGTGGAAAATAAAGAAATAGTAAATAAGGTTATTACAGAATACATGAGGGTAAGTAGATATTTAAAAGGGCAGTTTCAGATACCTGGCCGCCAAAACATCTATTTAACAGGAAAAGTAGATGATTCAACATTAAATTTATTTAAAGATAAATTAGATGTTTCGGTGCAAAGGGCCCAACTGCCTTTGGAAAAATTTCAATTTTCATCCCAACTTCAAAATATTGATTCTTCTTTTCTATTTACTTTAGGTCTTTTGTTACGGGAGGTGGGATAATGGGGATAAATTTATTGCCTCCCAAGTACCGACCTGAGCCTTTAATTAAAAAGAATCAGTTAAAAACAATACTTCTATGTTGTATTGTAATGATATTGTTGTTGTTTGGAGGAATAGGGTATTATTTTTATCGCACCGGTTTAGAAAAGGATTTAGCCGGTCTAAGGGCAAAGTTATTGGATTTAGGTTCAACTCAAACTGTAAACACATCAAAAAGGCTAGCAGATTTACAGGAAAAAACAGTGGTAAATCTGCAGTTGTGGTCTTCTCTCTTTGGGGATATTGCCCTAAAAATGGACGATAGGCTCTGGATTACGGAAATTAATAGTGAACAAGAAAAGCTTATTATCAGAGGCGAGGCTAATGATTTAGTAATGGTGGGAAATTTTTTGCAAGAAATTAATAAGTTGTCCGGAATTGATAATATAGAAGTTAAGTTCACGGAAAAAATCGGTATACTTCAGGGTTTAGTAACTGATGATGAAGATATAGATTTGTTAAAAATTTTTGAGGACAGGAAAGAAATTGTTTTAGGAGAGAAGGTTAGCTTTTTACTGACGGCTCAATTAAAAGAAAAATGGCAATTGCCTTTTTTTGAAGGTGATGAATTGTGATTGACCTTCCGGTGAAGAAATTAAAGATTCGTAAATCAATTCTTTATTTATTGATTTTCGTGGTTTTTTTAGCTATTTATAATTTTTTTATAGCTGAAGAAGTTGCTTATCTCAAAGGAGTAAAAGGGGAAATAGAAATTTTAAGAGAACAGTTAAGTTTAATGGAAGAAAAAAAGGAAAGTCAAAACCCTTCAATTTCAGAGCAGAATTTTCATTCCTGGGACTTTATTTCCTCCCCACTGCTCATAGAGCTAAATCAATACGCCCGGGAAACACAGTTAGATATTATTGCTTTTCAACAAGGGGAAGAAAAAAATTTTCAAGGCTTAGGTCAGAAAGTTTACCGGTTAGTTTTACAGGGCGATTATTATAAATTCCTAGAGTGGTTAAAATTATTAGAAAAATCACAGCGTCCTATTAGTTTGGAGAAGTTAAAGGTGGAAAAATTATTAATAAATAATAAAAAAGCTCAGATTGAACCGGAAGAAAGCATTATTTTTTTAGTTTCACTGCATACCTTTGAAACTAAGGATGGTATAGGAAAGGAAAAATAGGTGTAAAACTAAGAGAAAGATTTTAAAAAGATTATGAGGTGTTGGAAGTGGAAAGAGAAAAATTAAAAGAAATTCTGGAAATAGCTTTAGCTCAAGGTGGTGATTTAGCAGAGATCTATATTGAAGAGCGTGAGAGTACTTCTATTAGCTGTGAATCTTCTAAAGTGGAAAGAATTAATTCCGGAATAGATTTAGGTGCAGGGATAAGGGTAATCTCCGGTGAAAGTACTGCCTATGCTTTTACCAATATTGTTACCGAAGAAAGTTTAAAAGAAGTGGCAAATCTGGTCAGTAAAGCAGTTCAGGGAGCAAAGAAAGATATTAATCTTGATTTTACTACACCTAAACCTCTGATAGATTTTGATATTGAACTAAGACCGGATAAGGTGAAAATAGAGGATAAAGTAGCCAAAGTTAAAGAATGTGACCAAGCAGCCCGTTCTGTAGATGAAAAGATAAAACAGGTCTCAGTGGGTTATGGAGATGTTCGCCAAAAAGTTACTATTGCTAATAGTGAGGGAGTATTTGTAGAAGACGAACGAATCAGAACCCGTTTTGTTTGTAATGCTATTGCCAGTGACGGCAACAATATTCAAACCGGTTATACTTCTTTAGGGGGAACAAGGGGGTTTGAGCTATTCAAGGAGAGAGAACCTTCCCAATTAGGTCTAGAAGCAGCGAAAAGGGCACTTTTGATGTTGGAGGCTCAGCCTTCTCCTAGCGGAAAAATGCCTGTAGTGTTAGCCAGCGAAGCCGGTGGTACTATGGTTCACGAAGCCTGTGGCCATGGTTTAGAAGCGGATTTAGCCCAAAAAGGTTTATCCGTTTATGCCGGCAAAAAAGGTCAAAAAGTGGCAAGTGAGTTAGTTACCGTAATTGATGATGCTACTATTCCTTATAAGTACGGTTCATTTCGCTATGATGATGAAGGTACCATAGGTCAAAAAACAGTATTAATAAAAAACGGTATACTTGAAGAATACATGTATGATAAATTAACGGCACTTAAAGAAGGAAAAAAATCAACCGGTAACGGTCGGCGGGAATCCTATCAAGAGCGGCCTATCCCCCGGATGACAAACACTTATATTGCTAAAGGTAAAGATAACCCGGAAGAGATTATAAAATCAACTAAAAAGGGTCTTTTGGTAAAGAAAATGGGCGGGGGTCAGGTTAATACAACTAATGGAGATTATGTCTTCGATGTTGCGGAAGGGTATTTAATTGAGGACGGAGAGGTTACCAGTGCAGTTAAAGGGGCAACTTTAACCGGTAACGGTCCCCAGACCCTGCAAATGGTGGAAATGGTAGGGAATGATTTAGGGTACGCAATCGGTATTTGTGGTAAAGAAGGACAGGGGGTCCCTGTTAGTGATGCTCAACCTACTCTGAAGATAAAAGAACTGATTGTAGGAGGTACAGGCGGGGTAGGAGATAAAAAGATAGTTCGCGATTTTAAAATAAAAAGAATATGATAATTTTTCAACCTGAATCTCAACCTCAACCTTAACCTTAAATTTCAATTGGCAGTGGAGAGATAATTATGTCAAATCAGGAGACACTTTTAGAAATATATAAGAGATTATTAGAATATTTTGGTCATCGTAATTGGTGGCCCGGGGAGACAACATGGGAAATAATGGTGGGAGCCATTTTGACTCAAAATGTTTCCTGGAGTAATGTTGAGAAGGCAATTAATAATCTCAAAGAAACCGGATTATTAGAGTTAGAAGCAATATATAGGGCACCTGAAGCAGAAATAGCCCAGTTAATTCGACCTACTCGTTATTACAATATGAAAGCCAAAAAACTTAAAGCTTTAGCCGGTTATTTAATGGATAAATATGGCGGAGATTTAGAGAGGTTTTTTGATAAGCCTTTAGAGGAGTTGCGGGAAGAATTATTGGCTATTTGGGGGATTGGACCGGAGACTGCCGATTCAATACTTCTTTATGCCGGCGGAAAAGCAACTTTTGTGGTTGATGCCTATACTAAAAGGATTTTTCACCGTTTAGGTATTTTTCCTATTCAGGTTTCTTATGAGGAAATGCGTGGGTTTTTTATGAAACATTTACCTTCTGATGTGGCTTTATTTAATGATTATCATGCTCAAATTGTAGCTTTAGGACATCACATCTGTCAAAATAAACCGTGTTGTTCCGAATGCCCTTTGGAAAGCTTGGGCAAATGTACTAAGCTTATCAATGGTCATAAAGAACAGAGGATAATTAAATAATAAATTTAAGAAATAAATTTCATTATAGTTGTTAAGCGGAGGCGAAAAAAATGGCCGATAAAGATTTTAGAAGATTAGGGTTAGAAGTAGTGGCAAAAGCCCAAAAATTAGGTGCAGAAATGGCGGAAGCTTTTCTTTTAAATTCCCGACAACTGAGTATCCAAGTTGCTAATCAAAAGGTTGAGACAATGAAATTAGCGGAAGATAGGGGTTTAGGCATTAGAGTTTTTCGGAATAACCGTCTGGGTTTTGCTTTTACTTCCGATTTAGATGCTTTAGCTATAGAAAAGGCGATTAACCAGGCTTTGGCTAATTGCCGTTATACAGAGGAAGATGAGTTTTTAACTATTGCAGAGAAATACTCTGCTTATCCGGAATTAGACCTATATGATCCTCAGATAAGCGATATTTCCGTTGATGAAAAAATTCGTCTGGCAAAAGAAATTGAACTTAAGGCAAAAAATTACGACTCAAGGATTAAAATAACGGAAAGAGCGGGGTACGATGATTCCCAGTACGAAATATGTATAGTAAATTCCCAGGGATTAGAGGCTTATTATCATGGGGCGTATTGTGGCGGTTATTCTTTAGTTGTCGGTGAGCAGGACGGAGATAGTCAAACAGGGTTTGGGATGCAGTATGAAGTAAAATATAAGGATTTAAACCCGGAGAAAATCGGTCAGGAAGCAGCAAAAAGAGCAGTAAGGCTTTTAGGGGCCAAGACTGTTAAATCTCAAAAAGCACCTATAGTCTTGGAACCTTATATTGCAACTAGTTTTTTAAGTATTATTTCCCCCACTTTATCTGCAGAAGCCGTACACAAAGGTAAATCCTTTTTGGCTAATAAAATTAATGAAAAGGTTGCCAGTACCCTTGTTACTATTATTGATGACGGGCGTATGCCGGGGCGGGTTTCTTCTGCACCTTTTGACGGGGAAGGAGTGCCTACCGGTGAAACCGTATTGATTAAAGACGGGGTACTCCAAGGTTATCTGCATAATACTTATACGGCCAAAAAAGATGGGGTAAAATCAACCGGTAACGGGGTGCGTGGTTCCTATCGTTCAACACCGGAGGTAGGTTCGACAAACTTCTATTTGGCCAATGGTGATATTTCCCCAGAAGATTTAATTAAAGAGGTGGATAGGGGCCTCTATGTAACCGATGTTATGGGTATGCATACTGCTAACCCAATTTCCGGTGATTTTTCCCTCGGGGCCAGTGGTATTTGGATAGAAAATGGAGAATTTACATATCCTGTACGTGGCGTGGCTATAGCCGGTAATCTAAAAGAATTTCTCCTGAATATAGATCGGGTTGCCAATGACCTTACCTTTTTCGTCAGTAAAGGTTCACCTACTTTGAGAATTAATAATATTAGCATAAGTGGTAGTTAAAGACTATTCAAATTGTCCGGATTATGATAATATTTCTCTGTAAGACAAAAACGAAATTTATTGGTTAAGAAGGAATATTAAGGTTATTACTAAAAGAACAGGATAAAGGATTAGGAGAAAGTAATGTTTAAGGTAAGAATAGAAAAGCTGAGAAAAAAAATTACTCAACTAGGTTTGGATGCATTTTTAGTTATGGCACCGGAAAACCGCAGGTATCTAAGTGGTTTTACCGGAAGTTCCGGAGTATTATTAATTACTAAAAATCAAAATTTTTTATTAACCGATTTTAGATATATAGACCAAGCTAAAATAGAAGCACCAGATTTTCAGGTTATCCGTTATGATGGTTCTTTAGTGGAAACCATAAAAAACATCTTAGAGAGGCTTTTTATAGAAACCCTTGGCTTTGAGGAAGATTTTATTACATATAAACAATATCGCGAATTACGCGAAGGTATACCTAAGATCAAAATTTTCCCAGAGGCAGGCTTAGTAGAAAAAATTAGAATGATAAAAGATCAAGAAGAAATCGCGACCATTGCCCGAGCAGCCAAGGTTGCTGATGAGGCCTTTAATTATATCCTGGGAAAGATAAGGCCTGGACTTACGGAGATAGAGATAGCTTTAGAATTAGAATTTTTTATGCGTTCCCAAGGTGCCAGTAGTACTTCCTTTTCAACAATAGTTGCCTCTGGTGCCCGTTCTGCTTTGCCTCATGGGGTAGCTTCCGAAAAACTCATAGAAAAAGGTGATTTTGTTACTCTGGATTTTGGTTGCATCTATCAAGGCTATTGTTCAGATATGACCAGAACTGTAGTAATCGGCGAACCTGATCGTAAACAAAGGGAAGTTTATCAAGTGGTTTTGGAGGCACAAATTTTAGCCTTAGAAAATATTAAAGCTGGCATGAGCTGTCAGGAAATCGATGCCCTTAGTCGTACTTATATAGCGGAAAAAGGTTACGGCCAATATTTCGGTCATGGCTTGGGGCATGGTGTTGGTCTGGCTGTTCATGAACATCCTAGTCTTTCTCCACGGGATAATACGGAATTGGTTCCTAATATGGTGGTTACTGTGGAACCTGGTATATATCTACCTGGGTGGGGAGGAGTAAGGATTGAAGATTTGGTTGTAGTAGAAGAAGCTGGACTGAAAAATTTAACTGATTCACCAAAAGATTTAATTGTTATCTAATTTAGGAGGTAGAGAATATGATCTCAACAAATGATTTTAAAACAGGTTTGACTATTGAATTAAATGGTGATCCTTGCCAGGTAATAGAATTTCAGCACGTTAAACCTGGTAAAGGGGCTGCTTTTGTCAGAGCTAAAATCAAAAACTTAAAAACAGGTTCCGTGACCGAACAGACTTTTCGGGCAGGGGAAAAAGTACCTAAAGCAGTTTTAGAGAGAAGACAAATGCAGTATTTATATAATGACGGAGAAAATTATGTATTTATGGATAATGAAACCTTTGAACAAGTTTATGTAACTCCGGAACAATTGGATGGAGGAGAAAAATTTTTAAAAGAAAATATGGATTGTGTAATTGCCTTTTATGAAGGGAAAATATTAGGTGTTGATTTGCCTAACACTGTTGAATTAAAAGTAGTGGAAACAGAGCCAGGTGTGAAAGGTGATACTGCTACCGGGGCAACTAAATCCGCTACTTTAGAAACAGGTTTAGTAGTACAAGTACCTTTATTTGTGAATACAGGAGATGTCTTAAAAATAGATACCAGAACCGGAGATTATATTGAAAGGGCATAAGTTTAAGATCAGCTGAAAATGGCATACTATTAGAGTAAAATAAATTTGAAAGGAGGATAACTCTTGCGAGAACTACAAAGTAAAATCGCTTATTTACAGGGTCTGGCCGAAGGATTGGAATTAAATACTTCTTCCAAAGAGGGTAGGATCTTAGCAAATATTCTAGATATATTGGAAGATATGGCTGAGGAAATTATTGATTTAAGAGAGAGACAAATAGAGCTAGAAAGCTATGTAGAAAGCATTGATGAGGACTTATCAGATTTAGAAGATGATTTTTACGATGAAATAGAAGACGAAGATGAAGATGATGATGAATTGGATTACTTTGAAGTAGAATGTCCTAATTGTCATGAATTAGTATATTTTGAAAGCGATTTAGTGGATGACGGTAATCTGGAAATTTCCTGTCCTAATTGTGAGACGATAGTTTTTCAAAATGGTGAAGAACTGGATGATGAAGAAGAGTAAAAGTGATAAAAAAACCTGCATTGCAGGTTTTTTTTATTTTTTAGGCATAAAGTTGGATAAGCCCCATATTTATAAAATAGGGAGGGTGGTTGATGGTAAAAGTATCTGTCATCGAAAAAAAAGTTTCCGAAAATGTGCTTGAATCTGTATTTATAAATAAAGTTGAACAACAAATTTTTTCGGTTTTTCCTACAACTATTAGAAATTTATTTTCGGAAATTTCCCGGGATTTACTTATAGAACTGGAAGAAATTCGGTTTAGACTGAATCGACCTTTAATCTTGATTACCGCTAAGGAACATTTAACTATAACCACTAAAAAACAGTTAAGTAAAATCTTAGAAAATGGCTATATTGTAACCCATCAAGACATGGAGAAAATTCTACATAAAATTAGCCAAAGCTCCATTTATGCTTGGGAGGAAGAGTTTAGGCGCGGTTATATTACCCTCAAGGGTGGGCATAGGATTGGTTTAACTGGTAAAGCAGTTTTGGACAAGGGCTTAATTAAAACTTTAAAAGATATTTCCGGATTAAACTTCCGTATTGCCAAAGAGATAATCGGTGTAGCCGATCAGATCATGCCTTATCTAATCACTAGAGAACAAAGAATAAGACATACATTACTTGTTTCTCCTCCCAGGTGTGGTAAGACAACCCTTCTTAGGGATATTGTTCGCCAGCTAAGCACCGGCATCCCCAGCATAGGTTTTTTAGGAGTAAACGTAGGACTGGTAGATGAAAGATCGGAAATAGCCGGGACTTTTCAGGGAGTACCTCAATATAATGTCGGTTTGAGAACAGACGTATTAGATGGCTGTCCCAAAGCTCAAGGGATGGTTATGTTGGTTAGGTCCATGTCTCCTCAAGTAATTGCTACTGATGAAATTGGAACTTATGAAGATATCCAGGCTTTGGAAGAGGTGTTAAATGCCGGAGTAAGCCTGATCACTACTGTACATGGCCATAATCTCCAAGATTTAAAGCAGCGACCTTATCTTAGCAAAATAGTTGAACAAAGATTATTTTCTCGCATTATCATTTTAGGTCGCTCTTTGGGGGTAGGAACTATTGAGCAAATTTTAGATGGAGACACTTTTGAGCCTTTACTGGCAAAACCAAGGAAGGGGGGGTAGTTTGGCAACTGATGTTTAAAATGGTGGGAGCAATATTAATAATTATTGGGTCTGGTATAACCGGTTTGATAATTGCACGAAATTATTCCTTGCGACCTCAACAGATCCGTTATTTGCGAAATGGAATGCAGATGTTGGAAACAGAAATACTTTATGGTTTAACACCTTTACCGGAAGCTCTTCGGCGAATAGGGCAAAGACTTCCTTTTCCTATCGGACAATTTTATCTAAGAACTTCGGAATTATTAACTCACGGGGAAGGGTTGCCGGCTTTCGAAGCCTGGGAAATAGCTTTACGTGATTTGCAAGATAACAGTGCTTTATTAGCGGAAGATTTAGATATTTTATATTATTTTGGTCAGAGTTTAGGAGGTTCTGATCGACAGGAACAAGAGAAAAATTTGCGCTTGGTTTTAGAACAACTGCGGCAGCTTGAGATCAAAGCAGAAGAGTTAAAAGTAAAAAATAAAAAGTTATGGCAATATTTGGGTTTTAGTTTAGGAGCTGTAGTGGTTTTAATTTTAATTTAGCAAATTAGCAAATTGGCGAGGAGGAAGTGTTTTGGATATTAGTATTATTTTCAAAATTGCCGGTATAGGTATTTTAACTGCAGTATTACATAGTATTTTAAAACAGTTTGGGAAAGAGGAACAGGCCCATTTAGCAACCCTGGCCGGGGTGACCATTGTCCTGTTCATGGTGATTCAATTATTATCCGGGTTATTTGATTATGTGCGTTCTGTATTTTCACTGTATTAGGGGTAGGAAAGATGGAAATTTTACAGATTGTGGGGTTAGGATTAATTACAACTGTTTTTTATTTAATTTTGAAAGAGCGTAAAGAAGAAATTGCTATCGCTTTAACTATCGCTTTTACTGCTCTTATTTTTGTCCTAATGATGGATAAGATCCAGGCCGTTTTACAGGTTTTTGAAGACCTGGCTTTAAAGGCTAATGTAAATATGTTTTATCTAACGACTGTTTTTAAAATAATTGGCATAGCTTATATAGCCGAGTTTGGAGCACAAATTTGTCGTGATGCCGACAGTGAAGCTATTGCGGGGAAAATAGAATTTGCCGCTAAGATAATTATTATGGTTTTGGCTATCCCTATAATGGTAGCAATATTAGAGACAATTGTTAGACTAATCCCTTAAGGTGGTTGAAATAATGATAAAAATGAGGAATATAGTACTAATATTCTGGATACTATGGTTTATTTTCCCTGTAGCTGGTTTAGCTTCTGATTTGGAAGCAGATAGTTTAGAGAAAATAACTGAAAACCAGTTAGAGGTTCTGGATGTCCGGGAAGTGGAGAAATTAATTGGGCAAATTGATAGGGAAATGGAGCAGTTTATCCCTGAGCTTTCGCTTCGGGAGACCATTGAAAAACTAAAAAATGGTGAGATAAGTTTTAACCCCCAGGCTTTTCTTACTGGGAGTTTAAAATTTTTATTAAGAGAAGTGGGAGCCAATCTAGCTTTAATGGGTAAATTAGTACTTCTCACGGTTATTTGCGCTGTGTTGGGAAATTTGCAAAACGCTTTTGAAAAAGGGACAATTGCCAAATTAGCTTATGCGATTTGCTTTTTAGTTTTGATTTCTTTAGTTATCAGCTCTTTCCAAATGAGCATGGCCATTGGAAAGGAAGCCATAAAAAAAATGGTTACTTTTATGCAGGCCTTAATGCCGGTTCTATTGACTTTACTGGCGGCATTAGGCGCATTCACAACAACAGCTATTCTGCATCCTTTTATCTTGTTCACTTTAGGAGTGTTAAGTACTTTATTCAATGTTGTAATTTTCCCTTTAATCTATTTAGAAGCAGTGCTTAATATTGTAAATAACATTTCGGATAGATTTAAGGTCTCCCGCTTAGCCGGTCTTTTCAAAGAAGGAACCATGTTTCTGTTAGGCTTGATTTTTACTATATTTATCGGAGCTTTAAGTTTACAGGGTGTAGGTGGGGCTGTAGCAGACGGTATCTCACTAAGAACGGCAAAATACTTATCTGATGCATTTATTCCAGTGGTGGGCGGTATGTTTGCCGATGTCTTAGAAGCTGTAGTCGGAGGTTCGTTATTGTTGAAGAATGCGATTGGTTTAGTAGGATTACTGGCCATTGGGGCAATCGTACTTTTCCCGGTGTTAAAAATCTTAGCCATCATTCTTATTTACAAGGTTTGTGCAGCTCTTATTCAACCCATTGGAGAGTCAGCCATTGCTGATACGATTCAAAATATGAGTAATAGTTTACTATTAGTATTTGCTTCTGTGGCAACTGTGGCTGTCATGTTTTTCTTAGCCATAATCATTATAGTCGCCACGGCCAATATCACGGTGATGCTGAGATAAACTACTAGCCAATAATATAAACCACGGATATACACGGATTGACACAGATGAACACTCATAATTCGCCTGACGGCGAAGGTTAAGGTTTAGGTTAAGGTTAAGTCTGGGTTAATGATTGGGTCTTAAATCTGGATTGTTTTACTTTTTTATCCTTAACCTCAACCTTAATCATACGACCGTAGGTCGTAATACCAGCCACAAGCCACTAAAAACTAGCCACTACTTTTTAGGTAGGTGAAATTATTGTTAGAAACTTTAGGAGAAATAGTTCGGAATGTTGCAGTAATTATTCTCTTAACTACTTTTTTAGATATGTTACTTCCTAATACTAAAATTCAACCTTTTCTTAAGGTAGTATTAGGATTGTTTGTTATGTTAGCGATTATTACTCCGGTTATTGATCTGCTGGATAGTGATTATGAATTAACCGCCTGGAATCTATCCTTGCCGACAGAAAATAGTGTAAATACAGTTTTAGTTCAAGGGCAGGAAATCGTTAACCTTCAGCAGAGTCAGGCTTTAGTTGCATATAAGGAACGTTTAGAAAAGCAAATGGAGTCTCTGGTTCAGCTAATTCCTCAAGTTGGTGCAGCACAATGTTCAGTAGAGATGGAGAAATCTGAAAAAATAGGTTCTATTGGTCGTATTACTCATGCTACATTTTGGGTAACTTTACAAAAGGAGGGTGATAAAAATACTTTTGTCAAACCGGTGGAACCTGTCAAGATTATAATAAATAGTGCTGATAAGGGACCAGAAAAGAAAGAGGTCAGTGAAAGCTACCGGGAAATAGAAAATCGTATTCTTAACTTAATTGCTAACTATTATAGTGTGGATAAAAAAAATATTAAGGTAATTTTTTATTAGTGGAGTGTGAGAAAATGGGAGAAATAATTAAGTCTTTATTTCCTGATGACAAAAGTAATCAAGGTTTAAAAATTAATGCTAAGCAAAAAAAATATGTGCTCTGGCTGGGGATAATTATTGTAGTAGGGATTGGGACAATGCTTTTAAGCAGTTTAGGAGGTTCAGGTAAGAATTATATTCAACCGGAATCCCTGGTTGAAAGTAGCCAAGGCAAAGATCCTCAGTCACAGGTTCACTCTAATTTAATTGCTACCGAAAATTACATGGAAGAAGAGTTAGAGAATATTCTAAGGCAAATTGCGGGAGTGGGAGAAGTTGCTGTGGATTTGACTTTAGAGACCAGTCCTGAACTTAAATATGCTACAAATATTAGTGCAAATAAGACGGAAGTAAGCGAACAGGCCCAGGATGGCAGTACTCGTGTTACCAGCGAGACAAGGGAAGATGTGCAAGTGGTTATGAAAAATGTTAATTCAGGCATTAATGAACCAGTGATTACCCAAGAAATACGACCACAGGTGGTAGGTGTTATGGTCGTCGCAGAAGGAGCCGGTGATCTGATTATTAAAGAGCGTATAAGCCAGGCGGTCCAAACTTTGTTAAATATTCCTGCCCATAGGGTTACGGTATTACCGAAAGGAGAGTAGGTGGGAAAATGATTATTTTATTGAAATTGCGGAATTTAGCTCTTTTTGCTCTGTTAGTTTTGTCTCTTTCCTTTATTTATATAGGGTATACC
>DGEF01000049.1:57550-70718 GCA_002385805.1 Peptococcaceae bacterium UBA3933 | reverse complement strand
ACTAGTAACTAGTCACTAGTCACTAAACTAAGGGGGGTGTATCTTTGTATTTAAAAAGATTAGAAATTCAAGGTTTTAAATCTTTTGCCGATAAAGTTGAATTAGAGTTTAATCAGGGAATCACTGCTATTGTAGGTCCAAATGGTTGCGGAAAATCCAACATTGTGGATGCTATCCGGTGGGTATTAGGGGAGCAAAGTGCCAAAACTTTAAGAGGTGCACGAATGGATGACGTAATTTTTGCAGGTAGTAATAATCGTCGCCCTATTGGAATGGCCCAAGTGTCCCTGACTTTAGATAACTCTACAGGAATATTTCCTTTAGATTTTAATGAGGTTACTGTTAGTCGTAGGCTCTATCGTTCTGGGGAAAGTGAATATTTAATTAATAAAGTCCCTTGCCGGATGAAAGATATCCATGAATTATTTATGGATACAGGTATAGGTAAAGACGGTTTTTCAGTTATAGGACAAGGAAGAGTTGATGAAATACTTTCTTTAAAAGCTGAAGACAGGAGAATATTAATTGAAGAAGCTGCCGGAATAGTTAAGTATCGTTACCGAAAACGAGAAGCTGAGAAGAAACTTGCGGATACGGAACAAAGTTTAACCAGAATTAATGATTTGCTTTTTGAGTTACAAGAACAAATAGGTACTTTAGAAGAACAGGCTCACAAAGCTTTAGAGTACAAGGAATTAAAAGCGGAATTGGATCAATTGGAGATTAGTTTAATTGTCCAAGCCATTAAAGATAATAAAATCAAAGAACAAGAATTTTTAAATGAAAGCCAAGCATTAGAGGATCAAGTTACCCGAATAAATACAGCAACTCATCAACTTGAGAATAATATTGCCAAGGACCGTTTCCAGTTACAAATTTTAGAACAAAAAATATTCGAAATGCAAAAAACTTATTATGATACTAATAGTGAACTAAAACGACAGGAACATGAAATAGCAATGTCTGAGGAAAGGGAAGCAGGTCTTTTAGCTCAAATTACAAGAATAAAATCAGAACAGACAAATTTAGTTGAAGAGAAAAATTCCCTAATCAGCAATATAACTAAGAACAAAGAAGAACAGGATCTTTTGCAGAAAAAATATCAGAAATCCTTAGCTATTGTTGAAGAATTAACGGATCAAATAACTAAACAAAAAGCAAATATTGCCAATAATACATCTTTATTAGAAAGTTTTAAATCCCAGTTAATTGATACATTACAAGAAAAGGCTCAAATTAATAATCAGCTTAGTAAATTATCCGGTGAAATAAAATTACAAGAAAAGCAACTGCAACAATTAGAAAATAAATTAGAAAATCTTAAGGTTGCACTTCAGATAAAAGAAGAAGAAGCTAAAAATATCGAAAAGAAAAGATATATTTTATTTGAAGAGAGAAAAAATATAGAAACTGAACTTGAAAACACTAAAAATAAGTTCAATGATCATCAGGAGATTCAAAAACAATATAAAAAAGATTTAGAGGCTAAACAAAATAAATACCAGCAATTAAATTCTAAACTACAAGTATTACAGGAGATGGAAGAAACAGGTGAGGGCTATCAACAAGGAGTTAAAGCCATCTTAGAAGCAAAAAGAAAAAATCAAGGCAGTTTTACTGGTATTATTGGAACTGTAGCAGACGTTATTACAGTGCCAAAACATTTAGAAATAGCCATTGAAACTGCTTTAGGAGGATCTTTACAATATTTGATAACCGAAGATGATCTAAATGCCCAAAAGGCCATTGATTTTCTTAAAATTAATAAAAAAGGTCGTGCTACATTTTTACCTTTAAATACAATTAAAACAGCTAACAATTCTCAAGAAATTAAAGATAGCAATATTTTAGGGAAAGCGGTGGATTTGATCAATTTTGAACCCAAATATCAACAGATAATGAACTATCTTTTAGGCCGGGTTTGGATAGTTAAAGACCTATCCGGGGCGGTGGCTTTGGGTAAAAAGTTAAACTTTAATGTTAGGATGGTAACTTTAGAAGGAGAGGTAATTAGTCCCGGTGGTGCATTAACCGGTGGTAACTTTAATCGACAAAAAACCGGTCTATTAACCCGTAAAAGATTGATTAATGAGCTTTCTAAAAAGATTGAAGAGATAAAAAATGAAATAAATAAAATTTCTGCAACACTGGCTAAGGAAGAATTAGAACAGCAAAAATATATGGAGAAGATTTCTAAACTACAAGAACTACTTCAGTCCAAAAACTTGGAAATTGTAGAAAATAATAATGAGGGCCAACAGGTTATCCAGGAAATAAAGAGGATTAAATCAGAAGAACAATTGCTGATATTTGACAAAAATGAAATAGAGCAAGACATAGCTAAACTATTGAAACAAAAAGAGAATAATAATTATGAACTAACAAGAATAACTGAAAAACATCATTCTTTACAAATACAGATTAAAGAAATGGAAACCGCTTTACAGGAAATGGCTGCCGGTCAAGAATCTCTAAACAACAACCTAAATGAAGAGAAAATTAATCTGGCTACTTTAAAACAGGCCTATGATCTGGGACAAATTAATATTACTGAACTACAACAACGTCTTAACCAAATAGAAGTGGAACAGGAAAAACTGCAAAGGGAAAAAAATATTTTAGAAGAAAAAATTAATGAACTACAGCTTCTTCGGGCTACTGCTAACGATACTATTAAAGAATTAAGTAAAAACCTGATAAAATATGAGGAAGACATTACTCTTTTTAAAGAAGAAAAGGAATATTTGCAGGAGAAGATTAATTCTTTAGAGTTAAAAGTTAAAGAAAAACAATCACTTTTAAATAAGTTTAATAATGAAAAATTTCAAATAGACATGAAGTTGGCCCGGGTTCAAATGGAAATTAATCAAAATGAAGAAAAACTAAAGGAACAGTATAATTATAATTTGGAAGAGGTAAATGAAGTTGTATTAAACATAACCAATAAAAGAAGTGCTCAAAAAAGAATTAATGAATTGCAAAACAGGATTCAACAATTGGGACAAGTAAATTTTGCCGCGATTGATGAATTTGAACGGGTCAAATCAAGAGTTGATTTTCTGACTAAACAGTATTCTGATTTAGAAGAGGCAAAGCTATCTCTGGGTAAAGTCATTAAGGAAATGGATCAAATTATAAGTAAAAAATTTAAAGAAACCTTTGCTTTAGTAAATGAAGCTTTTAACAAAGTCTTTGTGGAAATGTTTGGTGGTGGCAGCGCTCATTTAGATTTAACAGATGATAATAATCTCTTGGATACAGGAATTGAAATAACTGCCCAACCCCCTGGGAAAAAAGCCCAACCCCTTTCTTTACTTTCTGGTGGAGAAAGGTCTATGACAGCTATTGCACTTTTATTTGCTATTTTAGAAGTTAAACCTACACCCTTTTGTATCTTAGATGAAATTGAAGCTGCCCTTGATGAAGCAAATGCTATTAAATTTGCTCAATTTCTAAAAAAGTATGCTCGCAAAACCCAATTTATTGTTATTTCCCACCGCAAGCCAACCATGGAAACTGCTGATATTTTATACGGAGTAACCATGGAAAACTCCGGAGTGTCCAAATTAATATCGGTAAGACTAAGTGATGTTGAAAAAATCAGTAAGGTTAGTTAGGACAAGGATAAATTAAGGAGAGTGTTAGATATGGGTTTCTTTTCTAAGCTAAAACAAGTTTTAACAGGGAATAAAGAAGGACAGAAGCTTACAGAAAGTTTAACCAAAACCAGAAAGGGTTTTGTAGATAAAGTTTTTGACGTTTTTAAAGGTAAATCAATTGATGAAGAATTATATGAAGAATTAGAAGAAGTTTTGATTCAAGGTGATGTAGGGGTAAATACTGCCCTTGAATTAGTGGAAAGACTGCGGGAACGGGAGAAAAAAGAAAAGATAAAGGATGCAGAGGAGTTGAAAAAAGTATTAGTAGAGGAAATTATAGAAATTATGGGCACAGAACCTCTACGGCTTAACCTTGATCCTGGAGAGTTAAATATTATTTTAGTGGTTGGCGTTAATGGAGTGGGGAAAACCACCAGTATTGGTAAGATTGCCTATAAGTTAAAGGCTGAAGGGAAAAAGGTTTTACTGGCAGCGGGTGATACTTTTCGGGCTGCTGCTATTGACCAATTAAAAGTTTGGGGCCAGCGAATTGGTGTTGATGTAATCGCACATTCAGAAGGCGCTGATCCAGGAGCAGTTGTTTTTGATGCGGTTCAGGCGGCAAAAAACCGAAATATAGATGTTTTAATAATTGACACAGCAGGAAGATTGCACAATAAAGTGAATTTAATGGAAGAACTGAAAAAAATTCGTCGGGTTATTGATCGTGAAGCTCCAGGTGCCTTAAAAGAAGTTCTCTTGGTTTTGGATGCAACTACCGGTCAAAATGCTTTATCTCAAGCTAAAGTTTTCGGAGAAGCTACGGGAGTAACAGGTGTTGTTTTAACCAAATTAGATGGAACTGCAAAAGGTGGAGTTGTGGTGGGAATAAAAGCAGAAAGAAACCTGCCGGTAAAATTGGTGGGGGTAGGGGAAAAAGCAGAAGATCTGCAAGAATTTAACCCCCAAGATTTTGTTGCTGCACTATTCGCTGAGATGGAGGATGAGGATGATGTCGATTAATTTTGGAGTAATAGGAGGTACGGGAGTTTATAATCCCAAGATGTTAACCTCCTTAAGGGAGGTTACCGTAGACACACCTTATGGGAATGTGCAAGTAAAAATAGGAGTTTACCAAAACAAGGAAATAGCTTTTTTGGCCAGACATGGCTTTCGCCATTCAGTCCCACCTCATGCTATTAATTACCAAGCAAATATTATGGCTTTAAAAAAGTTAGGGGTTAAGAAAATAATTGCTACCGCTGCTGTAGGTTCCTTAAATCCTTCAATGGTTCCCGGAGATTTTGTGCTTATCGACCAGTTTATAGATTTTACAAAAGGACGTAAACAAACCTTCTTTGAAGAAGGAAAAGTGTTACATATAGATATGACGGAACCTTATTGTCCTCACTTAAGAAAAGTAATTCAGGAAAACTGTCCTCAAGAAATAACCTTGCACTCCCAGGGTACTTATGTCTGCACTGAAGGGCCGCGTTTCGAAACTCCTGCAGAGATTAGAATGTTTCAAATGTGGGGTGGAGATGTGGTTGGCATGACCAGCGTTCCTGAAGTGATATTGGCCCGGGAGCTAGGTATGTGTTATGCCACTATTGCTACGGTTACCAATTTTGCAGCCGGCATCTCCCCTAACCCTTTAACCCATGAGGAGGTCAAACAAACTTTGGCTGAAAATGGAGCTAATTTACAAAAACTGATTATCAATTCCCTGGAAGATTTGGACGAAATTCAGAATTGCCTCTGTGCAGAGGCCTATAAAGAAGCCGGTAATTTAGGATAATATTTTGGGGAGATGAAAGAAATGGAAGCAATTAAATTCACAGAAGGTAAGCTCATTTTACTGGACCAAACTAAGCTGCCTATAGATGTAAGTTTTGTAGAATGTAACGATTTTATGTGTGTTGCGCAGGCGATTAAAGAAATGAAAGTAAGGGGAGCACCGGCTATCGGAGTAGCTGCGGCTTATGGATTAGTATTAGCAGCCTATGAATATAAAAATTTGCCCCAGAAAGAATTTTTGACCAAAATAAGAGAAGCTGCTACAGTCCTAAAAGAAACACGCCCCACAGCAGTTAATTTATTCTGGGCCCTTAATCGGATGTTAAAAGTTCTAGAGAAAGAAGATATTTTAGTAAAAGACATTATCGAAAAATTGGAAATAGAGGCCCAAAAAATTCATGAGGAAGACTTGGCCATGAATAAAAAAATAGGGGAGCTGGGTCAAGAACTTATCCCCCATGACGCAGGTATCCTTACCCATTGTAACGCCGGTGCTCTGGCTACGGCCGGTTTCGGTACGGCGTTAGGTGTGATTCGGGCAGCATACCAACAAGGGAAGGTTAAAATGGTTTATGTAGATGAAACCAGACCCTTATTACAAGGTGCTAGATTAACAGCCTATGAACTTTTAGCAGATGGTATACCCGTTACCTTGATTTCTGATAATATGGCTGCCTATTTAATGCAGCAGGGAAAAATTAATTGTGTCATTGTAGGTGCTGATCGAATTGCCGCCAATGGAGATACTGCCAATAAAATCGGTACATATGGAGTAGCTGTCTTAGCCCATTATCACAATATTCCTTTTTATGTAGCCGCTCCCACATCTACTCTTGATTTAAGCCTGAAAACCGGTAAGGAAATACCTATCGAAGAGCGTAATCCCCTAGAAGTAAAAAAAATCGGGGATGTCTGGATTGCTCCTAAAGAGGTAAATGTGTATAATCCTGCTTTTGATGTTACTCCTCATCAATTGATTTCTGCCATTATTACTGACCAGGGAATAATTAAACCGGATTATTCCATTAACTTAAAAAGGATGGTTTCTAATGAACTTTAAGCAGGAAATGCTTTATTTCGGTAAAAAAATGGTCCAAGAAAAACTGGTGGCTTCAACCTGGGGAAATATCAGTTGTCTAGTAGAGCCGGGAAAAATATTAATTACCCCCAGTGGCATGGAATATGATTTTTTAGAAGAAGATGACCTGGTCTTAGTAGATTTTTCAGGGCGAGTACTGGAAGGACGGCGTAAACCTTCCAGTGAATTACTGATGCATATAGAAATTTATAAAAATAGAAAAGATGTTACTGCGATAGTACATACACACAGTCTATATGCCAGTGCCTATGCAGCCAGTCGCCAACCTGTACCACCTTTAATCGAGGATATGGCTATGGTAGTTGGAGGCTGGGCAGAGGTTAGTGAATATGCTCTACCCGGTTCGCAAGAATTAGCTCGAAATGTGGTTAAAGCCTTAGGATTGAAAGGAGCGGCACTAATTGCCAACCATGGAGTGGTAGGGGTAGGTGGAGATTTATCGGAAGCCTATAAAGCTTGTCTTTTAGTAGAAAAAACCGCTCATATCGGTTTAGCAACAAAAATTTTAGGTACTACTTACATTCTTTCCGACCAAGAGGTTGAACTGATGCGTAAAACCTATTTAACCGCCTATGGCCAAAAAAAGGGGAGGGGATAAAATGGGAAAAATTTTAATTAAAGATGTAGAAATTTTAAGTATGAAAGATGAAAAAAGAGAAATAGTTGTAGGAGATATTTTAATTGAAGACCAGTACATTAAAGATATCGGTAAACTTAATTATGACAGCAGTCAAGTGGATATAATAAATGGTAAGAATTGTCTGGCACTACCGGGTTTAGTTAATTGTCATACACATGTAGCCATGACCCTCTTGCGTGGATATGCCGATGATATGGAATTAATGCCCTGGCTAAAGGAAAAAATTTGGCCTGCAGAGGAAAAATTAACCGGGGAACATGTTTATTGGGGTAGTATGTTAGCAGCCTTGGAAATGATCAAGAGCGGAACTACAACTTTTGCGGATATGTACTTTTTTATGGATGAAGTAGCCCGGGCGGTAGAGGATAGTGGTATGCGGGCAGTTTTATCTCGGGGAATGACAGGTTTTTCGGATAAGGCTTACAAAACTATGGAGGAAAGTAAAACTTTTATTTCCACCTGGCAAGGTAAAGCTAACGGCAGGATTTCCTGCATGCTAGGACCCCATGCTCCTTATACCTGTCCCCCTGATTATCTGGAAAAGGTGGTTGAATTAGCAAAAGAATTACAGGTGGGTCTCCATATTCATTTGGCTGAAACTAAAAGTGAATTTAACGATATTAGAAAACAGTACGGAAAAACACCTATTCGACACGTTTATGATTTGGGGCTTTTTGAAGTACCTGTTTTAGCGGCTCACTGTGTACATTTAACAGAAGATGATTTGGATATTTTACAACAGGTGAAAGTGGGAATTGCCCATAATCCTACCAGTAACATGAAACTGGCTAGCGGTATGGCACCCATACCTCACATTTTAGAGCGCAACATAGTTTTAGGGATTGGAACTGACGGAGCGTCCAGTAACAATAATTTAAATATGCTAGAAGAATTGCATCTTGCAGCTTTACTACATAAAGTAAGCTGGGGTGATCCTACAGTTTTACCAGCAGATCGAGTTTTAGAAATGGGAACATTAGGTGGAGCCAAAGTATTAAATCTGGAAAAAGAAATTGGAAGTATTGAAATAGGAAAGAAAGCAGATATTATCCTTATCGATTTAGATAAACCTCATTTATACCCCCGTCACGATTTAATAGCAAATATCATTTATTCTGCCCAGGGTTCAGATGTAAAAACATCTATTATTGATGGACAAGTGATTATGAAAGATTATGAAGTAAAGGGATTGGATGAGGAGAAAATTAAGTATGAAGCTAATCGGTTGGCCCATACTCTAGTGAGCTAGAAATTGGGGTTAACTGTGAGCACTAAAAAGGCCTGTAATGCAGGCCTTTTTCTGTTAAGTTAAAATGCTTGACAAGATAAAATAAATATTATATTATTTTTTCTGTTAAGTAAAAAGACTTAACATGAGAAGGTGGAAATATGCTGGAAAGAAGGGCTTATTTAATTTTATTATTTGATTTTTACGGTGCTCTTCTTACGGAAAAACAAAAATCAATGTTCGACCTATACTATCAATGGGATTTATCTTTAGGAGAAATAGCTGAACAACAAAAGATTTCTCGGCAAGCCGTTTATGATATAATTAGAAGGTCAGAAAAGGCACTGGAAGAGTATGAAGAAAAGTTAGGGTTAGTAAAAAAATTTCAGGATAATAAGGAAAAACTTCAAAAAGCATTAGAATTAATTGATAAACTTGAAAATCAGTTAACAAGTTCTCAAAAACAAAACGAAGAAAGTCTTTTTAGGGAATTGAAAAATTTACTCCATTCCGTTGTCTGAGAACAATAAATTGGGTAGGTGAACAATAAACTTCGCTCACTGGCCCACTGACCTGAAATGTTAACCCAATAGCAAATAAAGGGGTGAAAAAAGTGGCTTTTGAAAGTTTGGGTGAAAAACTGCAGAATGTCTTTAAGAAATTAAAAGGACAGGGTAAAATCTCTGAGAAAGATTTGAAAGCTGCTATGCGTGAAGTCAGAATGGCTTTACTTGAGGCAGATGTTAACTATAAAGTTGTTAAAGATTTTATTAATAAAGTAAGTGAACGGGCTTTAGGTCATGAGGTATTAGAAAGCTTAACACCCGGTCAACAGGTTATAAAAATAGTTAATGATGAACTGACTCAATTGATGGGTGGAACACAAAGTAAAATAAATTTCGCTGATAAACCTCCTACAATAATAATGATGGTTGGCTTACAAGGTTCCGGTAAAACCACATCAACCGGTAAATTAGCCCGTCTTTTTAAAAAACAGGGCCGGCGTCCTCTTTTAGTTGCCGGTGATATTTATCGACCCGCTGCCATTAAACAATTACAGGTGTTAGGTGAACAATTAGATGTACCAGTTTTTAGTCTTGGAGATAAAACAAGTCCTGTAGATATTGCCCGAGCGGCGGTTAAACACGCTAACTATCATGGAAATGATATTGTTATTATTGATACAGCAGGTAGACTTCATATAGATGAAGCCTTAATGGAAGAATTGACCATGATCAAGAAAGAGGTGAATCCTCAAGAAATTTTACTGGTAGTAGATGCCATGACCGGACAAGATGCAGTCAATGTAGCCGAAAGATTTAATGAGCTACTGGAATTAACCGGTGTTGTCCTAACTAAATTAGATGGGGATACCAGGGGAGGAGCTGCTCTTTCCGTTAAAGCCGTTACAGGCAAACCTATAAAATTCGTAGGCATGGGTGAAAAGTTAGATGCATTAGAACCTTTTCATCCGGACCGCATGGCTTCCAGGATACTGGGAATGGGTGATGTCTTAACACTTATTGAAAAAGCTCAAGAAAGTTTTGACGCTAAAAAAGCCCAAGAAATGCAGCAGAAGTTTCTGAAGGCTGAATTTACTCTTGATGATTTTCTCAATCAAATGCAGCAAATGAAAAACATGGGCCCCTTAGACCAGGTCTTAGATATGATTCCCGGTATGAATAAGGCTAAATTAAAAGGTATGGAATTTGATGAAAAAGAGTTTATTAAATTTCAAGCTATTATTCAGTCAATGACCAATGAAGAAAGGAAAAATCCTAATATTATTAACGGAAGTAGAAGGAAAAGGATTGCCATGGGTAGCGGTACCCGGATTCAAGATGTGAATAGACTCTTAAAACAATTTGAACAAGCCCAAAAACTGATTAAACAATTTTCCGGAGTAGCCACCGGTAAAAAAGGTAAAAAGGGTAAATTAAAATTACCTTTTATATAAAATATTTCAATTTGTTACTTTATTAAGGAGGTGACTATATTTGGCAACGAAAATAAGATTAAAAAGAATGGGTGCTAAGAAAAATCCTTTTTATCGTATTGTTGTGGCAGACTCTCGTTCTCCACGAGATGGTCGCTTTATAGATGAAATTGGTATTTATAACCCAACCGCTAATCCTGCTGTTATTAATATTGATCAAGAAAAAGCCACAAAATGGCTTAAAACAGGTGCCCAGCCCTCTGATACTGTTAAATCTTTATTCAAAAAAGCTGGCATTCTTCATAATTAATAAAGGGGGTGTAGCAGTTTGAAGGAGTTAGTTGAGTATTTAGCAAAATCCTTAGTAGACCATCCAGAAGATGTGCACGTAAATGAAGTTGAAGGTGAACGAACTATTATTTTAGAATTATCAGTTTCACCGGAGGATATGGGAAAAGTAATAGGAAAGCAAGGCCGTATTGCTAAAGCAATTCGTACAGTAGTAAAAGCTGCTGCAGCTAAAGAGGGAAAAAAAGTTAGTGTAGAGATTTTATAATTAGGGCTGATAACAGCCCTTTTTTACTATAAACTATTAACTGTTTCCCTGAATCCTAATCTGAATAAGGAGTGATTTAATTGTCGAAGATTAATATTATGAGAACGGTTGTAGTTAAACAGGTGGTAACAGAAGATTATAAAAAGAAAGCAGCCGCTAAAATTCAAGAGACTTTAAAAAAGTTAGAAGCTGATTTGGATGTTTTTGATAAAAATGCCAAAAAAAGCATAACAGAATTAACTTTAAAAGGTCACCCTCAAATAAACCAAATCAAACAACAGCTGGAAGTTGAAAGACAAAAACTAAATGCATATAAACAAAAATTTATGGAAGAACTAAAAATTATCAGTAAACTAAGTATCGGAGAAGAAGTAGTGCAAGGAACAATAGACAGTCCCGTAGAAATCCAAGTAGGAGATAACTTCGATGCTCTAAATAGGACGGAAATAGTTATCAAAGATGGAATTATTGTGGAAATCAGAGGGAACTGATAATGAGAAAATCAGGCAGGTGAGTCAGTATTGATAAGAATTGGACAAATTCTCACTACTCACGGTATTAGAGGTGAAGTAAAAGTATTGCCACTGACTGATAATCCAAAACGTTATGATGAACTAGAATATGCTTATTTAGAATTATCGCCTGAGTATAAAAAAGTGCATATTGAAAGTGTAAAATATCATCAGGACGTCCTTTTAATTAAATTTAAAGAATATCCGGACATAAATGCGGCGGCACAATTAAGAAATACATATATTTGTATTACTCGTGAACAACTGATGCCTTTACCTCCGGACCATTATTATATTTTTGATCTTATCGGTTTAAATGTTTATGAAAAGGAAAATTATTTAGGCAAAATTAAAGATGTAATCTCCACTGGTAGTAATGATGTTTATGTAGTGGAAAATGATACTAAAGAAATATTACTACCGGCTTTAAAATCGGTAATCAAAAGTATAGATTTAACTAATAAAAAAGTTTTTGTTGAATTACCTCCGGGGTTATTAGATTAGGGGAGGGATTTAAGTGAATATAAAAATATTTACAATTTTCCCCGAAATGTTTAATGGCCCCTTTAATACAAGTATTTTACATAAAGCCAGGGAAAAGGGTATTCTGAAAATAGATTTAATAAATTTTCGTGATTATGCCCAAGACAAACATAAATCGGTGGATGATTATCCCTTTGGGGGAGGCGCGGGAATGGTTTTACGACCCGAACCGATAATCTTAGCATTAGAGGCTAACTGGGATTTTAATCAACCTAATCAGGAAATTATTTTAGTTACTCCCCAAGGGGAAATCTTTAATCAGGAAAAAGCAAAAGAGCTGGCCTCTAAGGACAATTTGGCTTTTATTTGTGGTCATTACGAAGGTTTTGATGAAAGAATTCGCCATTTCGTCACCCGTGAATTTTCAATCGGAGATTATGTTTTAACAGGCGGTGAAATTCCGGCAATGGTCATGGTTGATGCTATTGCCCGTTTAATACCCGGTGTAATAAAAGAAATGGAATCTTTTCAAGAGGATTCTTTTTATACAGGACTGTTAGAGTACCCTCAGTATACCAGACCACGTGTTTTTAGAAATTTAAAAGTTCCCGATGTTCTGTTGTCAGGTAATCACGAAAAAATCCGTCTCTGGCGCAAAAAAGAATCTTTACGTAGGACTTTAAAAAGAAGACCGGAATTATTGGATAAATATGAATTAAGTCCAGAGGAAAAAATTCTACTGGAAGAAGTTAAAAAAGAGGAATCTGCTAATGGGTAAAGTATTTTTAGGGCTGGTTCACTATCCCATCTATAATAAAAGGATGGAGATTATTTCAACATCGGTTACTAATTTAGATATTCATGATATTGCCCGTACCGTCACTACTTACGGATTAGAAAAATATTATCTAATTCATCCTTTGCCGACTCAACAGGCAATAATAAAAGAAATATTGGATTACTGGCAAAAAGGTTACGGAAGTATTTATAATCCTGACCGAAAAACCGCATTGGAGAAAGTTGTCCTTAAAAGCAGCTTAGCGGAAGTAGAAAAGGAAATTACAAATGAGTATCCTCAAAAGTTAAAACTGGTTGTTACAGATGCCCGCTTATATGAAAATTCTATAGGTTACAGAGATTTGCGGCGGGAAATAGAAGAAAATGAGGGGACCAACTTTTTACTTTTATTCGGTACAGGATGGGGTATAGCCAGAGAAATCATGGAGAAGGCTGATTATCGGTTGTACCCTATTATGGGTAGCGGTGAATATAACCACCTTTCTGTACGAAGCGCCGTAGCTATTATTTTAGATAGATT
>DGEF01000049.1:44805-57285 GCA_002385805.1 Peptococcaceae bacterium UBA3933 | reverse complement strand
AAATCATGAGTATTATCAGGGAGATAGAGGGTTGTCTGTGAACTGATAAAAAAGGGGTTTTCGCCGAAGTCTAATAATAACCCTAGATTATTAGGCTGGGCCTGCATTGAATAAGTGCAGGACTGTCATCTATAGTTATACCCAAACTATAGATGGAGTGCTATCTCGTTTAGAGGGTGTGGGGATATCTTGCGGCATGCAGCCAAAGGGATATTTATCCCTTTGGCTTTTTTTGATATATTATAAATTACTTGGAGAATATAAGGAGGCCGTAATGGTATAATGAATAAAATTAAAGTAGGAGTTATAGGCGCATGCGGCAAAATGGGCAGAGAAATATGTAAAAATATCTTAAAAGATCCGGAATTACAATTAACCGCTGCTTTTGATGTAACAAATAACGGTAATGATATCGGAACACTGGTAGGGCTTGCGGAAACCGGTGTAAAAATAGAAACGAATTTAGTCAATTTATTAGAAAATAAAGAAATAGATGTAATGGTTGACTTTACCAATGCCCAAGCCGTAATCAATAACATACCTAAAGTAATAGAAAAAGGCATAAATGTTGTTATAGGTACAACAGGTCTTACTAAAATGGAACTGGATTATTTGGACAAATTAGCCAAAGAAGAAAATGTAGGACTATTTGTAGCCCCTAACTTTGCCATCGGTGCAATATTAATGATGCGTTTTGCTCGTGAGGCAGCAAAATACTTTCCTCATGTTGAAATCATTGAATTACACCATGACCAAAAGCTTGATGCACCTTCAGGAACAGCTATTAAAACTTTAGAAGAAATAGCTAAAGTACGACAGGAATTTCGTCAGGGACATGAACAGGAGTATGAAAAAATTGCTGGAGCACGTGGTGGAGATTTTCAGGGTATGAGAGTGCATAGTATTCGGTTACCAGGTCTTATTGCACATCAGGAGGTGATATTAGGAGGTATTGGGCAAACCCTTTCTATTAAACATGATTCTTTGTCAAGAGAATGTTTTATGCCTGGCATAATGCTAGCAATTAAAAAAGTGATTTCCTGGAAAGGACTTGTTTCGGGTTTAGAGAATATATTATAATAAAATTCCAATTATAACAATTTAATCCATGTGTGCACCTAATTCCGGCGTACTTCATATTATACATTGCTGTAATATGAGGTAGGGAGGTTTCGAAATGGGTAATAAATTAGCCGGAGTTAAGGTGGCTCTTATTGGTGGAGATGAACGCCAGGTTGTTTTGGCAAACAGCCTTATAAAATTCGGTGCTCAGGTTAAGGTTATTGGTTTTGAAGAAAGACCAGAATTAACGGGTTGTCAATTTTGCACTCAGCTTTCTGAGACAATTGAAAATGTTCATGCTATTATATTACCGATGGCTGGAACAGATTTAGAAGGAAATGTTATTACTACTATGTCTTCTTTAAAGCTGACCATAACTGAGGAATTTTTCCAATCTATACCCGGCCATGTACCTATTTTTTTAGGTGTAGCCAAACCTTTTTTAAAGGAATGGGCTAGATTCTATAATAAGAAAGTCATAGAAATTGCTAATCTGGATGAAATAGCTATTCTCAATTCCATTCCTACAGCTGAAGGTGCCCTACAAATGGCTATGGCTGAATTGCCAATAACAATTCACGGCAGCAAAAGTGTGGTCATTGGCTTCGGTAGGTGCGGTAAGACTTTAGCACGAAAATTAGATGCTTTAGGAGCCGATACAGTAGTATTTGCCCGTAAACCTGAAGCAAGAGCACGAATTTTGGAAATGGGATTAAAAGCAGCTGAATTTAAACAAATGCCCCAAATCCTTCCCAAAGCAGATCTTATTTTTAACACTGTACCGGTCCAAGTTTTAGATAAAAATATATTAAGCTTACTTAATAAAGATACTCTAATTATTGATATTGCTACCGCACCAGGAGGGACTGATTTTAAAGCAGCTGAAAAATTAGGAATAAAAGCCATTTTAGCTCCTAGCTTGCCCGGTAAATTTGCACCAAAAACAGCAGGGCTAATCCTAGCCCAAACTTTACCCGACCTTATTTTGAAGGAAATTTCCCTATCTTTAGAAAATGAGGTAGGAGGTAAAGGTTTATGAGATTAAAAGGTAAAAAAATTGGTTTTGCTATCACCGGGAGTCACTGTACTTTTGAAAAAACTTTTCCCCAAGTGGAAAAACTAAAAAAAGAAGGAGCAGATGTACATGTAATTTTTTCTGAAGCTGCTTTAAATACAGATACCAGGTTTGGTAAAGCTCAAGATTGGTATAATAAATTTTTAGAAGCTTCAGGTAATCCTATAATTACTACTATTGCAGAAGCTGAACCTATCGGTCCCAAGAACTATCTGGATTGTATTGTAGTTGCCCCTTGCACTGGGAATACTCTAGGTAAGTTGGCCAATGCAATTACTGATAGTGTGGTAACAATGGCCGTTAAGGCCCAATTAAGAAATTCTAAACCCGTTGTAATTGCCATTTCTACTAATGACGGATTGGGGAATAATGCCAAAAATATTGGCATCCTTTTGAATTCTAAAAATATTTATTTTGTTCCTTTTAAACAAGATAACCCACAAGAGAAACCTAATTCTTTAGTGGCTAATATGGATCTTTTATTAGATACGATACTGGCCGCACTAGAAGGAAAACAATTACAGCCTATTTTAGATAGATAGTTTTTTTACTCCTTCTAGTGGGCAAATCATTAGAAAGGAGTATTTTGTAATGAAAAAGTTAAATGTTGCTATTGTTGGAGCTACTGGTGCCGTGGGGCAGGAAATTCTTAAAGTGATGGAGGAAAGAAATTTTCCTTATAAAAACTTAAAATTATTGGCCAGTTCTCGTTCCGCCGGCACCCAAATCAATTACCAAGGGGTAAATTATACTGTGGAGGAAACTACTGAAAAATCTTTTCAAGGTATAGACCTGGCTTTATTTGCAGGTGGTCCGGCCAGTAAAGCCTTTGGCAGGGAAGCTCAAAAACAAGGGGTAGTTGTTATTGATAACAGCAGTACCTTTCGCTTAGAACCAGATGTGCCTCTAATTGTTCCCGAAGTAAATGCCCATGCTCTTCAAAAACATCAAGGGCTGATTGCCAATCCTAATTGTTCCACAACAATCATGGTAGCAGCCCTTTACCCCTTATATAGATACAGTAGAATTAAAAAAATTGTTGTTTCTACTTATCAAGCTGTATCCGGAGCAGGTAAGGAAGCTATTGACGAATTGACTTTACAAATAAAACAAGTGTTTGAAGGAAAACCGGTAAATCCGGAGGTATTCCAATATCAAATTGCTTTTAATTTGATTCCTCACATAGATGTTTGGATGGAAGAAAATTATACCAAAGAAGAAATGAAAATGGTCTATGAAACCCAAAAAATCTTAGAGGATTCTGAAATTAAAATTACGGCTACCACTGTTAGGGTTCCTGTATACAGAAGTCACTCTGAATCAATTTACATTGAAACGGAGGAGCCAATTAGCCCTGATTTAGCCAGAGAATTATTGCAAAAAGCAAAAGGTATTATTGTGCAAGATGACCCTCAGCAAAACCTGTATCCTATGCCTCTTTTTGCTTCTGAAAAGGATGAAGTGTATGTTGGTAGAATTAGAAAAGATTTATATGAACCTAATGCTTTAAATCTCTGGGTAGTTTCAGACCAAATTCGTAAAGGTGCAGCCACAAATACTGTTCAAATTGCCGAAGAACTTATTAAGAACAACTTGATTTAATGAGGTGGAGCTTGTGCGGATAATTGTTCAAAAATTTGGAGGTTCGTCCCTTTCCTCACCAGAAAAAAGATTACAAGCTGTAAATAAGGTAATTGCCGCCAAAAAGGAAGGATATAGTTGTGTCGTAGTGGTTTCTGCCATGGGCCGGAAAGGGGACCCTTATGCTACTGATACTTTAATTGATTTACTAAAAGAAATTCACCCGGAAATCAAGGTACGAGAATTAGATATGCTTCTCAATTGTGGAGAGATAATTTCCGCTGTAGTTATATCCCAGTTATTTAATAAACTTGGACATGAAACCATTGTTTTGAATGGGGCTCAGGCAGGCATAATTACTGACAATGTTTTTACTGAGGCACGGATTCTTCAAGTTAAACCTGAACGGATTATAAAAAGTTTGGAGGAAAATAAAATAGTTATCGTTCCTGGATTTCAAGGGATTACCGAAACTGGGGAATTAACAACATTAGGAAGGGGTGGCAGTGACACTACTGCCGCCGCTTTAGGGGTTGCTTTAGAGGCGGAATATATCGATATTTTTACTGATGTGGACGGGATAAAAACTGCTGATCCCCGGATAGTAGAAGAGGCCAAAACTTTAGATGTTGTTACGTATACAGAAATTTGTAATTTGGCTCATCAAGGGGCAAAAGTAATTCATCCCCGAGCTGTAGAGATAGCTATGCAAAAAAATATTCCCTTGAGAATAAGATCAACTTTTGAAGAAACTCCTGGTACTTTAGTAACTAATTTAGGGCATGCTAATAAAGTAGAGATTCCCAATGATCGCATAATAACCGGTATTACCCAGGTGCCAAATATAACTCAGTTAAAAATTAACTTAAATGCAAAAGAAAACGGAAAAAAATTAAATTTAAAGATTTTCCGTGCATTAGCTTTAGCCAACATTAGTGTAGATTTTATTAATATTTATCCAGAGGAAGCAATCTTTACCGTTAAGGATGAGGACACTGAAAAAGCTGTGAAAATATTACAGAATATGGGTTTGGAAGTCTTTACTACTCCCGATTGTGCCAAAATTTCCGTAGTTGGTGCTAATATGGCAGGGGTTCCCGGTGTCATGGCCACAATTGTAGAAGCTTTAACGGAAGAGAATATTGAAATAATGCAAACAGCTGATTCCCATACAACCATCTGGTGTTTGGTGAGGAAAAATGATATGGAAAAAGCAGTAAAAGTTTTGCATAAAAGATTTAAATTAGGTTAGGGGGAGAAAATATGGTATTTGGTAGGGTTTTAGCAGCCATGATAACACCTTTTGATGATAATTTAGAGGTGAATTATCAAGCTGCCCAGAAACTGGCTGAGTATTTAATTGATAACGGTAATGATGGAGTAGTAGTTTCCGGAACAACGGGAGAATCGCCAACTCTTTCTTTCACGGAAAAGGTAAAACTATATCAAGCTGTAAAAGAAGCCATTGGCAATAAAGGGCAGGTGATAGCCGGTACCGGTTCCTACAACACACAAGAAAGTATCGAACTGACAAAAAGGGCAGAAGAAATCGGTGTCGATGGGGTTATGTTAGTAGTTCCGTATTATAATAAGCCTCCCCAAGATGCTTTATATGAACATTTTAAAGCAATTGCCCAATCTACGAAATTACCTGTAATGCTTTACAATGTTCCCGGTCGAACTTCAACTAATTTACTACCGGAGACTGTGGCTAAACTCACTGAAATTCCTAATATTAAAGCTATTAAAGAAGCAGCCGGCAATATGGACCAGGTTTCTCTTTTAAAATCACTGGTACCTGATGATTTTCTTATTTTCAGTGGAGATGATTCTTTAACTTTACCTATGCTGGCCTTAGGAGCCCATGGTATTGTCAGTGTGGCCAGTCATGTTGCCGGGAAAGAAATTAAAGAGATGATTGAGTCTTTTATTCAAGGAGATGTGGAAAAAGCCCTAAAAATTCACTTGAATTTATTTAACCTTTTCCGTACTTTATTTATAACCACAAACCCGATTCCTGTAAAAACTGCTGTAAACCTAATGGGAATAAATGCTGGGGGCTTGCGCTTACCTATGATTAAAGCTACACCGGAGCAAGAGGCTAAAATTAGAGAAAGTTTACAAAAGCTCGGTAAGTTATAAAAACCTGCTTGGCTAACCTGCTTTGCAGGTTTTTTTTTAAATAACTATCGGTAATACTAGAAACAAGGTTTGCTTGTAAAGTTCAACTAAATCCCTTATAATGAAGTGAGGTGATACTGGTCCGGCAAAAATAATGGGAGAGGAGGATAAGTATATAAAGAGCAATAAGAAAGTATTTCTTATTCCCCTGGGCGGTCTTGGGGAAATAGGAAAGAATATGATGGCAGTAAAATATGGTAATGAAATTGTGGTAATAGATGCTGGCATGATGTTTCCGGAAGATGAGCTGTTAGGAATTGATGTAGTTATTCCTGACATTTCTTATTTACTGGAAAATCGGAATCAAGTTAAAGGAATTATACTGACTCATGGGCACGAAGATCACATTGGTGGCTTACCTTATGTTTTAAAAGAACTAAATGTTCCGGTCTATGGTACAAAGCTTACCTTAGGTTTACTGGAAGGCAAATTAAAAGAGGCTAATTTTGTTTCCAATGCTAAATTGAATGTAGTTAAACCTAGAGAAACTATTTCTCTAGGGTCATTTAATATTGAATTCATTAAAGTTAGTCATAGTATCCCTGATTCAGTTGCATTAGGTATTCATACACCTATAGGAACAATCGTTCATACCGGTGACTTTAAATTTGATCAGACTCCAGTTGACGGTCAAGTGGCTGATTTCCAACGGTTTGCGGAATTAGGCAATAAAGGCGTATTAGTACTTTTATCTGATAGTACAAACGTAGAAAGACCCGGGTTGACTCTCTCAGAGAAAACGGTGGGTCAAACTTTTGATGAAATCTTTCGCTTAGCTCAGGAACGGATTATAATCGCAACATTTGCCTCAAACGTTCACAGAATCCAACAGGCAATTGACTCTGCCTATAAATATAACCGTAAAGTAGCTATTGCTGGTCGAAGTATGATTAACGTTGTAAACATTGCTTCTGAATTAGGATATCTTACTGTCCCAGAAGATACTATTATTGAGTTGGATGAAGTTAATGACTACCCACGAAATAAGGTTGTTATTTTAACTACCGGCAGTCAAGGGGAACCTATGTCCGCTTTAAGCCGTATGGCTATGTCCGACCACCGTCGAGTAGAAATTGAAGCCGGGGATACGGTGATAATATCTGCAAATCCAATACCCGGAAACGAAAAATTAGTTTCCCGAACAATTGACCAATTATTTAAATTGGGAGCCGAAGTAATATATGAATCTGTTTCCGGTATTCATGTTTCCGGTCACGCCAGTCAAGAAGAATTAAAGTTAATGTTAAATCTAGTTAAGCCCAAATTTTTTATACCGGTGCATGGTGAATATCGAATGTTAATAAAGCACGCCCAACTGGCAAAAGAAGTTGGTATACCGGCAAGCAATATTTTCGTAGCTGAAAACGGAAATATATTGGAATTCACTTCGGATAAAGGTGCTATTGTTGGTAAAGTTACATCCGGTAGAGTTTTAGTAGACGGCTTAGGTATTGGTGATGTAGGGAATATTGTTTTAAGAGACCGCAAACAATTATCCCAAGATGGTATTTTAATTGTAGTTGTTACAATTGATAAAGAACAAAAACAAGTTATTGCTGGACCAGATATTGTTTCCCGCGGGTTTGTTTATGTGCGGGAAGCGGAAGAACTGATGGAAGAAGCAAAAGAGAAAGTTAGAGTTACTTTGGAAAAATGTACGGAAAGGAATATCACCGAATGGGCTGCCATTAAATCCAATGTACGGGATGTTTTAGGTAAATTCCTTTATGAAAGAACTAAAAGACGGCCCATGATTTTACCAATAATAATGGAAGTTTAGGCACAAGGTAAATACCTTGTGCATTTTTTTTTTGAAATTAGAAACACTAAATAGGAAAATGAAATTTTTTGAAGGAGTGAAAAGAATGTATTATAACCCTGATTTATTTAGGGATAAACGAACTTTTCAGGATCAAAATCAACCTATGGGTACTCCACCCATAGCGCCTCCCACTCAACCGATAATTCCCACTAAAAGAAAAGCCAGGACCAGTCCATCAAAAAAAGCTGCTGTTATCAAAGAGTTTGGAGAAACAACCATACCAACAGGTTTTAAAAGTAATATTCATTGTATGACTATTGTTGGCCAAATAGAAGGACACATGGTCTTACCACCCCAAAACAAAACTACTAAATATGAACACGTTATACCTCAAATTGTTGCTGTTGAACAAAACCCTGAAGTAGAAGGTATGTTAGTAGTTTTAAACACTGTAGGTGGGGATGTGGAGGCCGGTTTAGCCATTGCCGAGGCAATTAAAGGACTTTCGAAACCTACTGTTTCCATTGTAATAGGTGGTGGTCACAGTATCGGCGTTCCTATCGCTGTAGCTTCTGATTATTCCTTTATTGCTCCTTCTGCTACCATGACTATTCATCCCGTTAGATTAACGGGTTTGGTTATTGGCGTACCGGCTACTATGGATTATTTAGAACGAATGCAAGATAGAGTAATCCAATTTGTTACCGAAAATTCCAATATTAGTGAGCAAGATTTTCGCAACTTAATGTTTAAAGTTGGAGAGCTATCTCAGGATATAGGTACGGTTTTGGTAGGTAAAAAGGCAGTTGAATATGGATTAATTAATGAAGTTGGTACTATGTCCCAGGCTATTAGGAAATTATCCCAGTTAATTGAAGAAAATAAATTTCAAGGTGGTATTCATTAATGGATGTTCTCTATACAACTCTACCCTTAGATTTAGTTTTAGAAGATAAAAGCAAAGATAATGAGTTTAATTTTCAGGAGATTAATTATAATGGCATAGATATGTTGGTTGAACCCCTTGGTTGGCATAAATTTCGAATTATTAGGTTGTATAGCACCGATCCTGCCCATTATTTAGACCCTGATTTACAACCAGGCAGTATTATTTCTAACTAAAAATTGAGTTTTAATACACTAAAAACCGGTCATTTTTCGATCGGTTTTTTTCTTTAAAGCAGCCATTACCACTGGTTTGTATTTTAAATATATTTGTAAGATGTTAAACTCCTTGATATAATAATTCAGGAAAAAAATTTCTTCTAACTATACCGGCTATAAATTTTTATACTCCCCTAGGGTTTTTTTTTATAAAGGATTTTATAAGTAATTGTTGAATTTATAGCTAGATAGGGAGTGAAGCCATGTCCAAAACTCAAAAAAAGTTTAAAGAAGAAATCAAATCAGAATTGCTTGGAATATTATTAGTTGGCATAAGTATATATTTGTTTTGGATTATTTTTCATTATCCTTCCTTAGGCCCTTATTCCTTACCTGAAGATAGTCCGGGTATGCTAGGTGGCTTTATAGTACGCGTTTTAACTTATTTAATAGGTATGGGCAGATTTGTCTTTCCTCTGGTTTTACTTTTTTCAGGTGTTAAAGTGATTTATAGCAAAACCGGAGTAACAAAATTAGATATTCTTATTTTTAGTTTATTTTTAATGGCCCTTTTGGCAATTTTTCATTTAAACTCTCTTTCCTTAAATGATTTAACATTAAAAAATTTTCTTAGCACAAATGGCTCAGGTGGCGGTATAATCGGAGGCTTATTAAGCTGGTTGACATTTAAAATTTTGGGTATAGTAGGTTCCTATATTTTTTTGATTTCCTTGAGTATTGCCTGTATTCTTTATTTAACGAAACTTTCTTTTAAGGTAATTTTTCAAAATCTAGGTAGATTATTAAAAAAATTTTTTTCCGGTTTCAAAAAGCAATTGGAAGATTTTATTTTTGTAACCGTTGAAGAACCTGAATCTAAGCCGGTTGTGGATGATAAGCAATTAGTACAGGAAAATAATGATGATGACACGCCTGTAATTATTAATCGCTTTGATGATTCCGAACATAATAAGGTTTCATCCAGTCCAATTAAAAAAGAGAAAAAAACAAGTCTGAAGGAAAAAAACGATGATGAATTTATACCCCTGCCTCAATCTTTAGATAATGAGAATTTTATTCTCCCTTCTATTAATATGTTGGAAAAAACCAAAAGAAGCGCCAATACTTTAAGTCAAAAAGATATAAATGAAAACATACATATTTTACAAAAAACATTAGAAAGTTTCGGAGTAGAGGGAAAGGTTGTCCAAGTAAGCTGCGGTCCTACTATTACTCGTTACGAGTTTCAACCTGCACCCGGAATTAAAGTAAGCAGAATAGTGAATTTAGCGGACGATATCGCCCTAAGTTTAGCAGCTGCAGGGGTCAGGATCGAAGCACCTATCCCCGGTAAAGCTGCCATAGGCATTGAAGTACCTAATCGTGAAATTGCTACCGTAAGTTTACGCGAAGTCATTGAATCCGAGGAGTTTCAAAATTCTTCCTCTAAATTAACAGTTGCTTTAGGTAAAGATGTGGCCGGTAAACCAACGGTTACAGACCTGGCTAAAATGCCTCATCTTTTAATTGCCGGGGCAACTGGTTCCGGAAAAAGTGTTTGCATGAATGCTTTAATCACCAGTATTCTATTTAAGGCAAAACCATCTGAGGTTAAATTTTTAATGATTGATCCGAAAATGGTGGAACTAACTACTTATAATGGTATCCCCCATTTAATTACTCCGGTGGTTACGGACCCGAAAAAAGCTGCTTCTGCTTTAAGATGGGCTGTCCATGAAATGGAAAATCGCTACGAACTATTTGCCGCTGCTGGTGTCAAAGATATGGTACGCTACAATATGTTAGTGACAGATAGTTTAGATACGGAAAAACATTTTCTACCTCAGATTGTAATTTTAATAGATGAATTAGCGGATTTAATGATGGTTGCTCCTGCTGATGTTGAAGATTCCATCTGTCGTTTGGCTCAAATGGCCAGAGCTGCAGGTATACATTTAGTTGTAGCCACCCAAAGACCTTCAGTTGATGTTATTACCGGTATCATAAAAGCGAATATTCCTTCCCGAATAGCTTTTGCAGTTTCTTCCCAAACTGATTCTCGAACTATTTTGGATATGAATGGTGCCGAGAAGCTTTTGGGCCGTGGAGATATGTTATTTTACCCCACCGGGTATCCCAAGCCTGTTAGATTACAAGGTGTTTTCGTTTCTGATCGTGAAGTTGAAAAAATAGTTCAGTTCTTAAAAGAACAGGAAGTACCGGAATATATTGAAGAAATAACCAATCAAGATCTGGAAGCAGATAAAAATATAGATGAAAGTGAAGAAGAGGATGAATTAATACCTCAGGCTGCTAAATTATTTATTGAAAATGGACAAGCTTCTATTTCTTTGCTACAAAGAAGGTTTAGGATTGGCTATACCAGGGCTGCCAGAATAATTGATCAAATGGAGGATAAAGGGATTATTGGGCCTTACGAAGGAAGTAAACCACGCCAGGTTTTAATTACTATTGAGGATTATGAAAGATTGTTTGGCGATTATTAATTAAGTAAATTTAGTAGAGGAAATATGTTTTTAGTGTCGAATAAGCTAGTTAAGATGAGGGGGTGAGTACTCCATGGGATAGGTGATGTCTTAAAAAAAGCCAGAATTGAAAAAGGGTATTCTTTAGAAGACATAGAAAAAGCTACTAAAATTCGTGATAAATATATTAAAGCCATCGAAGAAGAAAATTTTGAGATAATGCCAGGTGAAGTTTATACCCGGGGTTTTATCAAATCCTACGCTAAATTTCTAAATATGGAGAAAGACCCTGCTATAATAAGTTTCTTTGAACATAATTCTCCTCAGCCCATTGATAAATCCCTGGAAAAAACTACTATAGAAATTTCCGAGAGGCCAAAGAGAAATTACAGAAATTTATTCCTTGGAGTTTTGGCGGTATTATTAGTGATTTGGGGGGCATACAATATTTCTCAGATTTATTTAGCAAATAAATCCGAGATAAAAATTCCACCCGAATCTCTAGAAGAAAACCTATCAGGGAATGAGGTAAATCTTGAAGAGCAAAACAATAATGAATTGCTGGAACCTAGTAAACCCCAGGAGTTAGAACTCACTTTGGAGATTTTAGATAATACTAACGCAAAAGATGCCTGTTGGATTCAGGCCTTTGTTGACGATACTTTAATCTTTGAAGGTATAATGTATGAAGGAGAACAAAAACAGCTTATAGGTAAAGAAAACATAAAACTCACTTTAGGTAATGCGGGAGTTGTAAATATAAAACTAGGGGACAAGAATTTAGGTACTTTAGGTAAAGTCAAAGAGGTGGTTAGAAAAACTTTTACTCTCCAGGATTTAGAATAATCCTCTCTATTATTTTTAAGAGAGGATTTACTTTTGACACTATTTTCAGGTTATAATAAACTTAACCTAATCGACTTAGTTTTTGAAAGGAGCACCAAATATTGGAAAAAATAGCACTTGTTTCTCTGGGATGTGCTAAAAATTTAGTTGATTCGGAAAACATGTTAGCCTTGCTAAAGCAAGCTAATTTTGAAATAACTAACAACCCGGAACAAGCAGAAATTATCATCATAAATACTTGTGGTTTTATAAATAGTGCTAAAGAAGAGTCAATAAACACGATTTTAGAAATGGCTCAATATAAAACTGAAGGAAATTGTTTCCTTTTGGTGGTAGCAGGTTGTTTAGTACAAAAGTATCAAAAAGAATTATTAGAAGAAATT
>DGEF01000049.1:0-44541 GCA_002385805.1 Peptococcaceae bacterium UBA3933 | reverse complement strand
TTAATAAAGAACTGACTGCTAATTATTATGAATTGCCACGCCTGCAAACAACACCCCCCCATTATGCTTATATACGCATTGCGGAAGGTTGTGACAATTGCTGTACTTTTTGTGTGATACCTCAGTTAAGAGGCGGATACAGGAGCCGGACTATAGAAAATATCATTCAGGAAGCCCGGAATTTGGTAGCTCAAGGAGTCAAAGAAATAATTTTAATTGCTCAAGATACTACTCAGTACGGTAAAGATATTTATGGTGAAAAAGCCTTGGTAAAGTTACTTAAGGAACTGGTGAAAATTCCTGCTTTACGTTGGATTCGTTTATTATATTGTTATCCAAATGATTTTTCTGAGGAATTAATTCAGTTAATTAAATCAGAAAAGAAAATATGTAAATACTTGGATATACCCTTACAGCATGCTGATGACACTATTTTAAGAAAGATGGGCAGGAGGATTACCCGTAAAGAAATAGAAATTCTGGTAAATAAACTTAAAAACGAGATTCCCGATATAGTATTAAGATCAACATTTATTGTCGGATTTCCCGGAGAAACGGAAGAAAATTTTAATACATTGTTAAACTTTTTAGAGAAAATGCAATTGGATCGTGTGGGAGCCTTCACTTATTCCCGAGAAGAGGATACCCCTGCCGGAAAGCTACCGGGGCAAATTAGTGAAAAAATTAAAGAAGCAAGGTTAGAAAAGTTAATGAAACTGCAATACGAGATAATCAGGAGAAAAAACCAGGAATACCTTAACAAAGAAATGATTGTTCAGGTAGACGGACCTTCTGAAGATGACCCAAACTTGTGGTTATGCCGAAGTGAAGGGGAAGCTCCAGAAATTGACCCTTATATTCTTGTTCATTCATGTAAAAATTTTCAACCTGGGCAATTACTTTTAGTGAGGATTTCCCATATACAAGATTACGATTTTATAGGAGAGGTTGTCCGTGAACTTACCTAATACATTAACAATCTTTCGCATAATTTTGGTTCCTGTTTTTATGTTTTTTCTTTTGGTGAAAATCCCTTATGGCCAATACATTGCCGCTGCTATTTTTATTATTGCTGCCAGTACTGATGGCTTAGACGGTTATATTGCTCGTAAACGGAAACAAATTACAAATTTTGGGAAAATAATGGATCCTTTAGCTGATAAACTATTAGTTTCCGCCGCTTTGATTTCTTTAGTACAACTTGGGAAAATCGCCGGTTGGGTGGCCGTAATTATCATTGGAAGGGAATTTGCCGTTACCGGATTAAGAAGTGTGGCAGCTGCAGAAGGCATAGTAATTGCGGCCAGTAAACTTGGCAAATATAAAACAATTTCCCAGATTATTGCCATAGTAGCCATTTTAATTAATGAATTTATCCTTAATTTGTTAGGTTTTTCGTTAGGGCAGTATTTATTATATATTGCGGTATTTTTCACCCTATATTCAGGAATTGATTATTTTCTCAAAGCAGGCAAGTTATTAAAGGTTGGTTTAAAATGAAATTCGTAATTAAGATGTTGGCCACAGGATTAGGCACAGGATATTTAAAGCCAGGCCCCGGAACTTGGGGTTCTTTATTTGGTTTAATATTGGCCGTATTTGTTAATATTTCTTTAGAGCTTATACTCGTGGCTACAGTTATAGGTATTTATATCTGCCAAAAAGGGGAAGAAATACTACAAGAACATGATAGTCCTCATATTGTGTTTGATGAAATTATAGGTATGTGGGTTGCCCTCTGGAATATTCCTCTTTATTTTTATCCTCTGGCCTTTGTTCTTTTTAGATTTTTCGATATCAGTAAAGTTTATCCCATTAATCGTCTTCAACAATTTCCCGGTGGATGGGGAATCATGCTGGATGACCTTGCTAGTGGTATGGTTGCCAGAATTATTATAGGGTTAATACTTTTTATTTTTTAAACACGCTGATAAAGCGTGTTTTTTTCTTACCATTGATTCCCTAAGGAAAAGGTTTGGGAAGGTTTGTTATAATGAAATACTACACTAGAAGGAGGTTAGGGAAGTGTTGAAAAATGCAGGAAGGATTCTATTCACCTTATTGATATCTATTACTACATTTGGTCTGCTTTTTGGTGCATTTTTCTTCTACCAAGAAAAATTTATTAACGAACCCCTGACAACCTTTCTCGATAATTCCCAAGTTATAAATGAATACCAAGTCTTAACTAGGGAAAATTCATCCTTTTTAATATTACAGTTACAAAATACGGATGATTTAGCGGATGAGTTTCAGTCATTTTTAAAGGAAAGTGGAGAAATATTATCGAAAGAGGACTTTACCCTTGAAATATATAGTAACCCTAGTCAAAATTTACTGGATTTTTATCAGGAAATTCAGCCTGCAATCTATGAAGCTTTGACCCTGGGTAATTTTACGGAATTACAGGATAGATTAACGGCTAAACAAAAAGAGTATAAATTAAAGGAAGTTAAATTAACAATTAATCAGGATTTTCTTTTTCTTCAATTAGAGGATCAAGATAATTATCTATATCATATTTATAATCGAAGTGAACAAGTAGTCCCTAAAGTAATTAATCATCTAGGAAGTGATATAAAATGAAAACTGAGTTGAGCATCGGGATATACTTGGGAATATTATCTTTTTTGTTTTATTTAGGATTTGATATAACACCTCTAATTATATTGGGATTACTTTGTATTCTATTGTATTATATGCTTCAAAAAAAAGGTTTAGTAAAAGCCGGCAATTTTCAAGAAGTTTCATCAGCTTCAACTTTCAATTTTGACAATATCGGAGGACAGGAGGTAGCCAAACAAGAGTTAAAAGAAGCATTAGAGTTTTTAATTAAATCGGAAGAAATTACTCGAAGGGGAATAAGGCCGTTAAAGGGTATATTATTGACAGGACCTCCCGGAACCGGTAAAACTTTATTGGCTAAAGCAGCTGCCGGTTATTCTGACGCAGTTTTTTTATCCACTTCCGGTTCTGAATTTATAGAAATGTATGCGGGAGTAGGGGCACAGAGAGTGCGTCGGTTATTTAACTCAGCCCGGGAAAAAGCCAGAAAAAATAAGAAAAACAGAGCGATTATTTTTATTGACGAAATAGAAGTTTTAGGTGGTCAGAGAGGCAGTCATTCCAGTCATTTAGAATATGACCAAACCCTTAACCAGTTTTTAGTAGAAATGGATGGTTTAAATACTCATAGTGATGTTGATATTTTGGTTATTGCAGCCACTAATAGACCGGATCTGTTAGATACAGCCTTATTACGACCCGGCCGCTTTGACCGTCAGGTTAAAGTTGAACTACCTTCTTTAAAGGGTAGGCTGGAAATATTAAAATTACACATGAAAAATAAGATTATAGCTAATGATGTGAATTTAGAGGAAATTGCAAAAGAAACCTATGGGTTTTCCGGTGCCCATTTAGAAAGTGTCACTAACGAAGCGGCAATCCTGGCATTAAGGGAAAATTCACCGGAAATTAAACAAAGACATTTAAAAGAAGCTGTAGATAAAGTAATATTAGGTGAAAAATTAGCTGATAAAACCAATCCCCAAGTTCTAACCAGGGTAGCCGTTCATGAGGCAGGCCATGCCCTGATCAGTGAATTAGTAAAGGAAAATTCCGTATCTCAAGTAACCGTTACTTCACGAGGAAATGCTCTAGGTTATGTGCGGCAAACTCAAGAAGAAGATCAAAAACTTTATACAAAAAATGAACTCAAAAACAATATAAAAATCTGTTTGGCCGGAGCCGTGGCTGAGGAAATTATCCTAGGAGAACGCAGTACCGGCGCTAGTAATGATTTCCAACAAGCGGTAAAAATTGCTAAGAACATAATTAACACCGGGTTATCATCACTGGGGGTAGTATCAATTGATGACTTGGCACCAGCCAAGGTTAATGAAGTTGTTCAAGAAATTATTTCCTTGGAGGAAAAAGAAGTAAAGGCTATGATAACAAAGAATAGAAAGACTCTGGAAAAAATTATTAATATTCTTAAAGAAGAAGAACAAGTTTCCGGAGAAATCATTAGAAAGATTATTAAAGAAAAAGCGGTTTAACTATATAGTTAAGTCGCTTTTTCTTTAAGGTTAAGGCTAAGGTTAAGTTAGATTTATGCGAAAATCCTTAATAAAAAATTAATTCTGCATTGTTCAGTTTGGTGTTAATATATAATTAGAACCACGGATATGCACGGATGGACACAGATTTATACTAATATCATACGACCGAAGGTCGTAAGACCAGCCACTAAAAACTAGCCACTTTTAAAGGACGGTGTTCAAAATGAAGGCAGAAATCATTGGAGTTGGAACAGAATTGCTCTTAGGAGATGTAGTCGATACCAATTCTGCTTTTCTGGCTAAGGAAATGGCCAAGTTAGGTATTGATGTATTTTATAAAACCCAAGTAGGCGATAATATTTTCCGGCTCAAGGAGGTTATAAATACTGCTCAATCCAGATCAGATTTGATCATCTTCACCGGAGGACTTGGTCCTACTGAAGACGATTTAACTAAACAAGCTCTCTGTGATTTTTTACAGATTCCTTTACTTGAAAACCCTCAGGAAGTCAAAAGGCTGTCGGAATATTTTCAGGTTCGTAACCATAAAATGAGTCGTAACAATCTAAGGCAAGCTTTAATTCCCCAGGGAGCATTAATTTTAAAAAACCCCATAGGAACAGCCAGCGGTATTCTGTTAACTCACAGTGACAAGCATTATATCCTTTTACCCGGTCCTCCTTCCGAAATGAAACATATTTTTCTTAATGAAGTAATTCCCTGGTTAAAGAAGAATATCCTCAGAAATAAGGAATACATACTTTCCCATACTTTAAAGTTTATCGGTATTTCTGAGTCCAGGTTAGAACAAGAGTTACTGGATTTATTTCAAAAACAGTCTAATCCAACTCTAGCTTTACTGGCTAAAAACGGGGAAATCCACTGTCGTTTAACGGCAAAAGTTAAAAGCCGAGAACATTTCTCATCTCTAATTAAACCTATTAAAGAAGAAATTCTAAAGAGAGTTGGCAAGTATTGTTACGGTACCGATGATTTAACTATTGAAGAGGTTGTAGGTAGACAGCTAAAAGAAAAAAAATTAACTTTAGTTACGGCGGAATCCTGTACAGGAGGGTTAATTGCTAAAAGGTTAACTGATATCCCCGGAAGTTCTGAGTTTTTCTTAGGCAGCGTAGTTGCTTACAGTAATTTAGTTAAAGAAACCTTATTAGAAGTACCGGCGGAAATTTTAAATAAATACGGTGCGGTAAGTGAAGAAACGGCACTGGCTATGGCCCAAGGCGTTCGAAAAATATTACAAGGGGATCTGGCTTTATCTATAACCGGAATTGCCGGGCCGCAAGGAGGTACTGAGCAAAAACCAGTAGGTTTAGTATATATTTCTTTGGTAGGACAAAATATAAATGTTTGCAAAAAGTATATATTTTCCGGTACAAGACAGGATATAAGATGGCGGGCTGCAACTAATGCCTTAAATTTAGTAAGAAGGAGCCTAGATGATATTGAAAGCTTTCGGTCTTAAATATTGGCTCGGTATTATTTTATTATCCCTTATCGGCTCTATTTTCTTTCTTAATCTAATGGGAAATATTACTTTTAATTTTGAAGCTTTAGAGTTTAAATTAGGCATACAAGTATTTAGTCGGGGATGTACTGATATTAATATTCCTCCTATTGGCACAGTTAGGGCAAAAACTCATCTGTTACCCATAAGAATTAGTTTTACTTTACAAAATATTGATTTGAAATTATTAGAGACTTTATTAGAAACAGCTCCCGAAAAAGAGCAGTTATTCGAAGATTTTAAAAGGGAAATAAGTAATATTCTGGATATTTATTTTCTTAAGCTTTTTGTTATTTCCGCCCTGGGTGGTATGCTGGGAAGTATTCTTTTTGAACGAAACCAAATCAAACCTCTACTGTATAGTGCTTTAGTAGGGGTTTTATTCTGTACTTTAATATTAGTTGGTACGGTAGCTACTTATGATATTTCTACTTTTCAAAACCCTGAATACCAGGGGGCATTAGAGGCTGCCCCTTGGATGATGGGACTGGCAGAACAGGCTTTTGTTCAATTAAATACCTTAGGTGAACAATTACAAATAATGGCTCAAAATATTTATTTGTTATTTGAGAAAATAAATACAATGGAATCACTAAGTACGGCAGAAGGAACCATAAAAATACTCCATGTATCCGATTTGCATAATAACCAAGCTGCATTAAAATTTATTAATCAGGTAATAAACAGTTTTAATGTAGATTTAGTTATCGATTCAGGAGATTTAACGGATTACGGTACGCCAATTGAAGCTCAAATTTTGGATTATCTGGCTGATTTCCCGGTTCCTTATTTATTTGTGGCCGGAAATCATGATTCCACTGCCATTATCAATAAACTTGAACAATTTTCTCAAGTTAAGGTTTTAAATGAAGGTGTTCTAGAAATCGCAGGCTTAAAAATTATTGGTTTAGCCGATCCGGCATCATTAACAAATGATATTGTTCCTGCAGAAAAAGAGATGGTTGAAGTTTACCAAAATAAATTAAAAGAACTTTGGGAGAATAACCGGGCCCTTTCTCCCCAGATTGCAGTTATTCATAATTATAAAATCGGTCAGGTTTTAGCCGGAAAAGTTCCTCTTATCCTTCATGGTCATGACCATGGTTGCAAAATATATAATGATCAAGGTACTTTGGTTATAGATGCAGGTACTTCAGGAGCAGCCGGTATTCGAGGTTTACAGGCAACCAAAGAAATACCTTATACCGTTGTCTTACTGCATTTTCAAAAGGAGGAGGAAAATCTAAAAATAACCGCTATTGATACAATTACTTTTCATCTAACCAGTGGTTTTACTCTGGACAGACAGGTTATAGATTTACCTATTGAATCTTTCCAATAGTTTTTTACTTTTTAATACATTTTTAGCAGGTATTTTTAATTAATTGCAAAATTAATTTATATGTAATTGACAAAAATACAGGAATATTATTATAATTAACCGAACACATGTTTTAATGGGTTTGAGGAGGGGGAGTAAACTAAAATGTCTAATAAACGGGAAGCTTTAGAAATGGCTTTAAATCAGATCGAACGACAATTTGGCAAAGGTTCAATAATGAAATTAGGAGAACAATCTAAACTTAATGTAGAGGTTATTCCTACCGGTTCCATAGCTTTAGATGCAGCTTTAGGGGTAGGGGGAGTCCCTAGGGGAAGAGTTGTAGAAATTTTTGGTCCAGAGTCTTCCGGAAAAACTACCGTTGCCTTACATATAATAGCTGAAGCTCAAAAAAAAGGTGGGATAGCCGCTTTTATTGACGCAGAGCATGCCTTAGACCCGGTTTATGCCAAAAACCTGGGAGTTGATATCGATAATTTATTAGTTTCGCAACCGGATACAGGTGAGCAGGCTTTGGAAATAGCAGAAGCTCTGGTTAGAAGTGGGGCCATAGATGTTGTGGTAGTGGATTCGGTAGCTGCTCTCGTACCCAGAGCAGAAATTGAAGGAGAAATGGGAGATGCTCATGTAGGTTTACAGGCTCGCTTAATGTCTCAGGCTTTGAGAAAATTAACTGGTTCAATAAGTAAATCCAGGACCACAGCTATTTTTATTAACCAAATTAGGGAAAAGGTCGGAGTTATGTTTGGAAACCCAGAAACAACACCTGGAGGACGTGCTTTAAAGTTCTATTCAACAATCAGGTTGGAAGTAAGAAAAGTAGAAACATTAAAACAAGGTACAGAAATGGTTGGTAACAGGACAAGGATTAAAGTAGTTAAAAATAAAGTAGCTCCACCCTTTAAACAGGCAGACTTTGATATTATGTACGGTCAAGGAATTTCTCGGGAAGGAAGTATTTTGGATGTTGGTTCCGAATTAAATATTATTAAAAAAAGCGGTGCCTGGTATTCTTATGGTGATGAACGTTTAGGTCAAGGTAGAGAAAATGCCAAGGAATTTTTAAAACAAAATCCGGACATTTGTGCTGAAATTGAATTAAAAATCAAAGAGGTTTTGAATTTACCAATTAATGAACAGGTTAATACTCAAGAGGATAAAGGCGATCGATAATGGTAGAGCAAGCTAAAGCCCTTGCTTTAAAATTTTTAAGTTATCGACCACGAACTGTACAGGAAGTACGTCTGTTTTTACAAAAGAAAAAGTTCAATCAAAACGTAATTGAGGAAGTTATAAAGTATTTACAAGAAATTTCCTATTTAGATGATATGCAATTTTGTGAGTTGTGGATTCGCAATCGATTACTATTAAAACCTATGGGCAGAAAAAGACTCTATGATGAACTGATTAATAAAGGGGTAGATCCTTCAATCGTAGAACAAGTTTTGGAGGAAAAAATCCCCGCGGAAATGGATCTTTTTTTAGCCAGAGAACTAGTTTATAAAAAGATAGTAAAAGCCACTGAAAATGGTTGGCCAATAGAGGAAAAAAAATTAAAGAACTTCCTGTATCGGCGAGGATTTAATTATTATACAATCGAAAAAGTAATTAAAGAAATATTTTCCGACTAAATTCCATATATTGCCACGCTCTTCTTGACATAACTTAACATAAACATTAAAATAAAACCCGAGGAAAACTGTTTATAGAAATTACCCTTTACTATACGGGTTTAATATATATATATTTATTTATATATATTCTTATAATAAAACCATATACAACCTGCTCTATTTGATTTGAAAAAATCAATAGTTTTGTAGGAAGGGATAAGTGTACCCGTTTGGATAATGGTGTAATTTCTATAAAACCGAGTTTTCACTCGGTTTTTATTTATGTCAGGATATTGTAAGACCTGACAAATTTGAGAACAAGAAAAATATGCAATTATTTGCAATTTAAACAGAGGAGGTGAATGTCATAGAAATTTTATTCAGTGCTTTACTAGCTTTAGCTATCGGCGGCTTAGGCGGATACTTTTTGCGCAAAAGTATAGCCGAAGCCAAAATAAAGTCCGCCGAAGAAGCTGCTTTAAAAATTATTGAAGATGCTAAAAAAGAGGCAGAAGCCAGGAAAAAAGAAGCCATTTTAGAGGCTAAAGATGAAACTCATAGATTACGGGCTGAAGCCGAAAAAGAAATCCGTGAAAGACGTAATGAGATTCAAAAATCTGAAAGACGATTAATTCAGAAGGAAGAATCTCTTGACCGTAAATTTGAAAACTTAGAAAAAAAAGAGGAAAATTTACAACGGCTAGAAAACAGTATCGAAAAAGTAAAAGCCGAAATTACTGCTCTTTATGAAAAACAACTGGCAGAATTAGAAAGATTATCCAATCTAACCTTTGAAGAAGCCAGAGAGTTGCTACTGGCTAAAGTTGAGGAAGAAATTAAACATGAAACAGCCATGCTAATTAAAGACATGGAGACCCAAGCTAAAGAAGAAGCTGATAAAAAAGCACGGGAGATCATTTCCTTAGCTATTCAACGTTGCGCTGCAGACCATGTGGCCGAGACTACAGTATCGGTAGTAAATTTACCTAATGATGAAATGAAAGGAAGAATAATCGGTCGCGAAGGTCGTAATATACGAACTCTGGAAACCTTAACGGGAATTGATTTAATTATTGATGACACCCCAGAAGCAGTTATCCTTTCCGGTTTCGATCCCATAAGAAGAGAAGTAGCCAGGATTGCTTTGGAAAAATTAATTGCTGACGGTCGGATTCATCCGGCTCGTATTGAAGAAATGGTTGAAAAGGCTCAAAAAGAAGTAGAACAAAGAATTCGTGAAGAAGGCGAACAGGCTACTTTTGAAACAGGTGTGCACGGTTTACATCCTGAATTAATAAAACTTTTAGGTAGATTAAAGTTTAGAACAAGTTTTGGGCAAAATGTACTTAGCCATTCCATAGAAGTTGCTCATTTAGCCGGTGTAATGGCTGCTGAACTGGGTGTAGATGTTAATCTTGCTAAAAGAGCAGGATTATTACATGATATCGGTAAGGCTGTCGACCATGAAGTGGAAGGACCTCACGTTGCGATAGGTGCTGATTTGGCTAAAAGGTATAGGGAAAACAAAGAAATTATTAATGCTATTGAAGCCCATCACGGCGATGTAGAACCACTTACTGTTGAGGCCGTTTTAGTCGCTGCAGCTGATGCAATTTCTGCAGCTAGACCTGGCGCTCGCCGGGAAACTTTAGAAGCCTATTTGAAGCGATTGGAGAAATTAGAAGAAATAGCAAACTCCTTCGAGGGTGTGGAAAAAAGTTTTGCTATTCAAGCAGGTAGAGAGATAAGAATCATCGTTAAACCGGAAAAAATCGATGATGCTTCTGCCATTAAAATGTGTAGGGACATTGTCCAGCGCATTGAAAAAGAATTGGAATATCCCGGACAAATTAAAGTTGTGGTAATTCGGGAAACTCGTTCGATAGATTACGCAAAATAGACTACAAAGCGACCATTTGGGTCGCTTTTTTGATTATTTTTGCTCTTTCCTTGTTTATATGCTACTATTTTAGTAGATATTTTACCTAATTTATATAATGTTAAATAAATATATATTGGAGGAAGTATGTTAAAAATTTTAATGATTGGTGATATTGTAGGCAACACAGGTAGAACAGTGGTAAAAAAATGTTTACCCAGACTGTATGAAAAATATGAACTGGATATGGTTATTGCTAACGGAGAAAATTCTGCCGGTGGTAATGGAATTACCCGGAGTATTGTTAATGAGTTATTTAGCTATAAAATCGATATAATTACTATGGGAAACCATGTTTGGGATAGAAAGGAAATAGTTGAGTTTATAGATAATCAGCCTTTTTTAATTCGTCCTGCTAACTATCCTCCAGGTACACCTGGTAAAGGTTTTGCAATCTATGAGATAAAAAATATTAAAGTTGGAGTAATCAATCTTTCTGGAGTTGTTTTTTTACCACCACTTATTTCACCTTTTTTAATAATTGATAAATTAATTGATGATTTAAAAAAAGAATGCCCAATTATTATTGTGGATTTTCACGCAGAAGCTACTTCAGAAAAGGTGGCCATGGGCTGGTATTTGGATGGTAAAGTTTCTGCGGTTATAGGGACCCATACTCATGTACAAACAGCAGATGAAAGAATTTTACCTCAAGGTACTGCCTATATTACTGATGTGGGAATGACCGGGCCACGTGATTCTGTGTTGGGTATTAAAACGGAGCTAATTATCAATAAATTTTTAACCCAAATGCCGGTAAAGTTTGAAGTAGCCAGTGGAGTCGGTCAATTAAACGGTATTCTCTTAGAGATAGATTCTCAAACATATAAAGTAATGAATATCAAAAGAATACAGGAATTGGTCTAAGGTTAGGTGAAAGTTTTATAAAAAATATTTATAGGTAAATATTGGTATTTTTTATTTTCTTTCGGAAATTTTCCCTTTTTTTTACTTAAATTTTGGAACTTTTTTTACTTTTTAATTTTTAAAAAAAAGGTATTTTTTTTCGAATGTAGAATAGATAAATTAATATAACATTATATCTAATATCATCAATTTTGAGGAGGTAACTATTGATGGAAGTATTGAAAGTTTCAGCAAAGTCTAGTCCAAATGCTGTTGCAGGTGCTTTAGCGGGGGTAATCCGGGAAAGAGGCTGTGCGGAAATACAAGCTATCGGAGCCGGGGCTCTTAACCAAGCAGTAAAAGCAGTTGCTATTTCTAGAGGTTTTGTTGCTCCTAGTGGTATAGATTTAATTTGCATTCCGGCTTTCACCGATATCATTATTGATGGAGAAGAAAGAACCGCAATAAAATTAATTGTTGAGCCAAGATAAATAGTACAATTTAAAACCTGTTTATTCATAAAGTGAATAAACAGGTTTTAATTTGCTTTTCTAATGAAAAACGAGGGAATGTAGCCAAGAAGGAGGACCAGATTTGGATTATATAATTGTGGATGGACATTGTGACTCGGTTTTGGATGTGGCTAGTGGAATAAGAAGTTTAGCTGAAAATACAAACCAAGGCCATTTAGACTTTCCACGTTTACGAGGTAGAATTAACTTACAATTTATGGCCCTTTTCATTGAGAGTATTTATAAACCATATGGCTCCCTGTTAAGAACATTAGAGTTAATCGATATATTAAAACAAGAAATTAATAAAGTTGATTATGTGCAGCCGGTTTTTACAAAGAAGCACCTACAAGTATTTGAAAAAAATAAGGTTAAAATCCTAATTACTGTTGAAGGTGGAGAAGCTTTAGCTGAAAGTATTAATGTACTCCACTGCTTATTTGCATTAGGTGTTCGTGGATTAACTTTAACTTGGAATCAAAGAAACGCCCTAGGAGACGGTTGTAGCGAAGATCCTGAAGGGCAAGGATTATCTAAATTCGGAAGAAAAGTAATAAGAGAAATGAATGATTTAGGCATGCTGGTTGATGTTTCCCATCTAGCCAAAAAGAGTTTTTGGGATGTTTTAAAAGTAACCAATAAACCGATTATTGCTTCTCATTCCTGTTGTGAAGCATTATGCTCTCATCCTAGAAATCTAGATGATCAACAATTAAAAGCAATTGCAGAAAATGAAGGAGTTGTAGGCATTAATTTTTACCCCGGTTTTTTAAAGGAAGGACAGGACCCCGCCACTATTGATGATGTGATTAAGCATATTATCCATGTAGCAGAAGTAATAGGTTGTGAGTATATTGGCTTAGGTTCTGATTTTGACGGAATAGAAAAAACCCCGCTAGGTTTAGAAGATGTTACTAAAGTACCTACATTAATACTTGCCCTTGAAAAAGCAGGTTTTACTTCTAAGGAAATTGCAAATATTATGGGTAATAATTTTCTCAGAATAATGAAAAAGGTGTTGCCTAATGACTAAATATGCCGATTTACACATTCATACTACTGCCTCTGATGGAGATTATTCACCGGAAGCAGTAGTTAGAGCAGCAAAAGCTCAAGGTTTTAGTGCCCTGGCTATTACTGATCATGATACTTTAAGTGGACTTGCTGAAGCTCAAAAAATCAGTAAAGAAATAGGTATTGAATTATTAACCGGAGTAGAAATAAGCACTGTTCACCAAGAAAAGGAAGTGCACATCTTAGGTTATCTAATTGATCCTACAAATGAATATTTGCAAGAAAAGTTAAATCTAATGAACAATTATCGGCAGGAACGAATAGCCAAGATGGTAAAACGTTTAAATGATTTAGGGTATGAAATAAGTTTAAACCGAGTTTATGAAATTTCCGGTCAGGGAGCCATCGGTCGACCTCATGTGGCCAAAGCTTTATGGGAGAAAGGCTACATTAAAAATATTAAAGAAGCTTTTTTAAAGCTTTTGAGCCCTGGTTGTCCGGCTTATATACCTAGGTTCAAAATAACTCCTGAGGAAGCTATAGAATTAATTACAACTGCTGGAGGCATACCTGTTCTGGCTCATCCGGGAATAAACCTAGATGACGATTTAATCCCTTACTTAAAAAATACCGGTCTTATGGGTCTGGAGGTATGGCACCCAGAACATAGTAGCCAGATGGTAGAAAAATATTATAAAATAGCTACCCAATTGGATTTACTGATGACAGGTGGCTCAGACTGGCATGGGAATAATAAAGATGCATCTTTTTCATTAGGGGTAATCAAGGTGGATTATTACCATGTAGAAAAATTAAAGCTTAAACATATCGAAATAAGAAGATAATTTTTATTACTTGACCTAAATTTATTAAGTTGTTAACATATAAATAGGTGGTTAGTCGTGTAGTTAATATAAATTATTAATATAATATTGTAGGGAAGACCGGTGCAAGTCCGGCGCGGTCCCGCCGCTGTAATCGGGGACGAAACCTAGATAAACCACTCTACTATAAAGTAGGGGAAGGGCTAGGTGGAGGGTGAGCCGAGAGCCAGAAGACCTGTAACTTAGCTGCAATCTCGGAGTAAGATTGGGCTAAATTAGGATTTAAAAACGGAAATCCTTTGGTATTGTACCAAAGGATTTTTTACATTCTATAGTGTCTTTGGCCAAAACACTTGAAAATTATGACTATAATTTCCTTCCTCCGAATATAATATAAAAAAAGTTTCGGAGGTAAAACAATGTATGAAAATTATAGTCGCGAAGTTTTAATTGAACGAATAAAAGAGCTGGAACAGCAGGTAGAGCAGTTACGAATTAGTCGCCGAGTTTTGATGAATTTAATTGAAAAGGTGGAAAGAGAAAAACGCTTATTATTAAGTAATCTAGAGAAAGAAAACAAAAGACTGCAACAAAATAATTTCAAATATGCTCATTGGTTATGGTCTAAAAACCGCAAAATTATTGAATTAGAAGCTAAAATTAAAAAAACCAATTAATATGATTCTATCCTAACCACCAGTCACAAATTATAGGAGGAGAAAAATGCCAATTACTTTAATTTTAGGTGGAGCAAGAAGTGGTAAAAGTACCTTTGCTGAAAAATTAGCCGGTAAACTTTCCGATAACGTGGCTTATATTGCTACCGGGCAGGCTTTTGATGAGGAAATGGCTCATCGGATTGCCCTTCATAAACAGTCACGGCCTGCCCACTGGTCTACATATGAAGAACCACTTAATATAGCAGCCCTTATCCAAAAAATAATAAATCGTCACGATGTCTTATTATTAGATTGTTTGACATTATTAATATCCAATATTCTTTTAAAGGATCAAAATATTAATAATCTAACTTCAGAAATATTAAATGAAAAAGAAAAACAGATTATTAATCAATTTGAAAAAATCATAAGTGAAATTAAAAACGAAAAGGTAAATCTGATTATTGTCAGTAACGAAATAGGACTGGGGCTGGTACCCGGCGATCCTTTAAGTCGCGGATATCGTGATATAGTGGGTCGGACCAATCAATTTTTAGCTAAACATGCAGATCAAGTAATCACAGTTTGGGCGGGTATCCCTCTACAAATTAAACCTGATTTAGAAAGGATTGTTGTTAATGACTAAAACGATTATGATTCAGGGTACTTGTTCTAATGCCGGTAAGAGTATTTTAACAACTGCCCTGGGAAGAATTTTTGCCCAGGAAGGATATAAAGTGGCACCTTTTAAAGCTCAAAATATGACCTCTAATATTACCATCGCAGGGGGAGAAATGGGACTAGCCCAGTTTATTCAAGCGCAAGCCTGTAAAGCTGTTCCTGATGTAACTATGAACCCTGTCTTATTAAAACCCACAGGCAATGCTAGTTCTCAAGTTTTTCTTTTGGGTAAACCTGAAGGGGTCTTATCTGCCAGTAAGTACCATTTGGAATTCAAAGATAAAGCGTGGCAAGCTATTGTCACCAGTTTACAAAAATTAAGCCGCGAATATGAAGTTTTAGTTATTGAAGGTGCTGGTAGTCCTGCGGAAGTTAATTTAAAAGAAAATGACATAGTAAATATGCGGGTAGCTAAAGAACTTAATGCTCCTGTTTTACTTGTGGCTGACATTGACCGGGGTGGGGCTTTAGCTTCTATCGTCGGTACTTTAGAACTTTTAGAACCAGATGAAAGGGAATTAGTAAAAGGTTTAGTGATAAATAAATTTCGTGGCGATTTTAATCTTTTAAAACCTGCCTTAGAATTTTTAGAAAACAAAACAGGCAAACCTGTAGTTGGGGTAATTCCCTATTTTACGGATATTAACATCCCTGAAGAAGATTCATTAGGACAAAAAGTGGCTGAACCGAAACATCCTTTAACCACTGTAACTGAAGAAGACTTTGATTCTCTAGCTGAATTAGTTAAGAAAAATATCAATATGACTCTAATTTATAAAATAATGGGGTTATTATGAATACGTTAAATTTGATATTTGCATATTTAATTGACTTGATAGTGGGGGACCCTCCCCACTTTCCTCATCCTGTAATACTCATCGGTAAATTAATCAATAAACTGGATAAATTATTGTACAAAAAGGAAAAGAGTAATGGTTATAAGTTCCTGGCCGGTCTGTTGCTGGTTTTAATTGTTCTCGGAATTACTTATTTTTCCACTTGGTTTTTATTATATTTAATCGGTTTAATTCACCCACTGCTAGCTTGGTTATTAAGTATTTGGTTAATTTCTACCACTATCGCCCATAAAGGGTTAAAAGAAGCCGGTGGGAAAATAAAAAAATTATTAGAAGAAAAAAAGATAAAAGAAGCCAGAACAGAAGTTGGCTACATAGTAGGTAGGGATACTCAAAATCTAAATGACAGTGAAATTATTAGAGCTACAATTGAGACAATTAGTGAAAATATAGTTGACGGTATAACCAGTCCTCTTTTCTATGCTTTTTTAGGGGGAGCTCCCTTGGCCATGACTTACCGTGCGGTAAATACTTTAGATTCTATGCTAGGCTATAAAAATGATAAATACTTTTATTTTGGCAAAACGGCAGCTAGGGTTGATGATTTATTTAACTATATACCGGCAAGATTAACTGCAATTTTTATTGTAGCAGCTGCCTATTTATTACCAGAGACAGCAGGAAAAGATGCCTGGCAAGTGGTCAAAAGAGATGCCAAAAAACATCCCAGCCCCAACAGTGGCTTTAGCGAAAGTGCCGTTAGCGGTGCTTTGAAAATACGATTAGGAGGTTTAAATTATTATCAAGGACAACCTTCTTTTCGCCCTTACTTGGGAAATGATTTAGAACCTTTAACCACTGATAAAATTGACCAAACAATCGAATTAATGGGGGCATCTGCTTTAGGTTTTGTTGTAATTTTTACGATGCTTAAACTTTTACTTAGGGGGTAAGTAAATGAAAGGTTTAATCATAGCTTTACAGTTCTTAACCAGAATTCCCCTGAAAATAAATTTAAATATAACTGAAAAAGAGTTTGGTAGCTGTACCAAATTTTTTCCTTTAGTAGGATTGGTTATAGGGTTAATTTTAATGGCCATTTATTCTCTAACATATAATTTGCTACCGGAAATTGCCGTAGGAGCCATAATCTTAATCAGCCAAATAATATTAACCGGTGGAATTCACCTGGACGGTTTTATGGATACCATGGACGGTCTTCTTTCTGCACGTCCCCAAGAAGTAATGTTAGAAATCATGAAAGACAGTAGGGTAGGCGCCCATAGTGTTACAGCTTTATTTTGCCTATTGATACTTAAATTTAGCTTATTGATTTCTTTACCTAGGGAAATAGCACCTTATTTGTTATTAATTATGCCTGGTATAGGTTACTGGGTAATGGTGTTTTGTCTGGCTTTTTTCCCTTATGCACGACCTAAAGGTTTAGGAAAAATATTCCATCAGGAAACCAAAAAAAAATATTGGTATTTATCAACTTTCTTTATGGGATTATTATTTTTACTTTTTTTCCCTCCTATCTACTTACTCATTCCTTTAATCAGTTTTTTAATCATATTATCTCCTGCCTTACTAATAAACAAAGCTTTAGGAGGGCATACAGGGGATACATATGGTGCAATTAATGAACTGGCTCAAGTAATTTTTCTTTTAGTTAGCTTATTAATTTTTAACATTTAAAGTAGGTGTAACGATGAAGATAATTGTTAAAGCTCCGGGAACTTGTGGAGAATTAGTACAAGGTATGCTTAATGATATTAACGTTCATATTACCTGTCCAATTAACCTTTATTCGCAAGTTGGTATTCAGTTAAATAACAGTCAAAATTTAACTATCACTGACCCCAAGAAAACTAAAGTACTGCAAGCCGTAACAAAAACAATGCTCCACCTTACAGGTAAAATATGGGGTGCTCATATTGAAATAAATAGTCAAATACTTGAAGCCAAAGGCATGGCAAGTAGTACCGCAGATATTAGTGCAGCAATTTTTGCAACAGGAAAAGTCCTGGGTTATACCTTATCATCTTCGGAAATAGCAAAAATCGCTCTAAGCATCGAACCTAGTGACGGTTTGTTTTTTCCCGGTATAGTTGCTTTTGACCATGTGCGGGGTAAATTTTATAAAAAAATAGGAAAAGCCCCTAATTTAGATATTTTAGTTTTTGACTATGGGGGAGAAGTTGACACTATTAAGTTTAATCAAAGACCTGACCTACAGGAAAAAAACAGAAATAATGAATTAACAATTAAAAAGGCTTTTCGACTTGTTGAAGAAGGTATTAAAACACAAAATAATTCTTTAATAGCCCAAGGTTCTACTATTAGTGCCTTAACCAATCAGAATATTATATTGAAGCCTGGATTAGAAAAGATTTTGGAACTAGCTCTTAAGAAAGGGGCTTTAGGAATTAATATCGCTCATAGTGGAACTTTACTGGGTATTTTTATTGAACCGGATAAAGTTGAAGAGTCTGAGTTACATAAAAAAATAACTAAGGAATTTTCATTCATAAAATTTATCGGCAAATATAAATTAATTAACGGAGGAATTAATGAGTTAAGAGAGGTAGGGGAGCCATGCAGTATATTCGAAAACATGGTGGCAACTTAAAAGAAGCCAGTGAGATTTACGACTTTCCCGTGGACAAGTTTTTGGATTTCAGTGCCAATATCAATCCTTTAGGTCCTCCTCCAATTGTTTATGAGATAATTAAAGAGAACTTAACTGAGATTAGCCGGTACCCTGACAGCCGAAATTTAGAACTAAAAAAAGCTCTGGCTGCTCATTTGCATATTTGCCAGAACAATCTAATCTTAGGTAACGGTGCCTCAGAACTTATCTTTTTGCTTGTTAACTGCTTGCGGCCCACCAAAGTATGGATTCCCAACCCTACCTTTGGCGAATATGAAGTAGCAGCAAGAGGGGTAGGGGCTGAAATAATTCGTTTACCCTTAGGGGGAGAAAATCTGAATAATTTTCAGCTAGACCAATTAGAGTCGATAAAAAGTGGAGAAATGATATTTATTTGTAACCCTAATAATCCAACAGGCCAATTATATAACAGGGAATTTATAACGAGCTTAATTAGGTTTACAGAAAAGAAAAAAGCATATTTGGTTATCGACGAATCTTTCCTGGATTTTCTAGTTAATAACGAAGAATTATCTTGGCGTAATAATATTTGTAAGCATTCTCATTTAATTATTCTTTATTCTTTAACTAAATTTTTTGCAATTCCAGGTTTACGTTTAGGAGCTTTATTGGCTAACGAGGAACTTATTAGTAATTTAGATAAGCTCCGGGACCCCTGGAACGTAAATGTTTTTGCTCAACTGGCTGGAGTGGCAGCCTTAAAGGATAAAAATTTTATCAAGGAATCTTTAAAGTTTTTCCAGGAAGAAAAGGATTTTGTTTATGAAAAACTAATAAAGATTCCCGGACTACATCCCTTTAAACCTTCCGCTAATTTTATCTTTATTAAATTGCTTACTTCTATTACTTCCACAGAAATTTGTGACATCTTAGCCCGACAGGGGATATTAGTCCGTAACTGTAATTCCTACCCATATTTAGGTGAAAAATACCTCCGTATTGCTATTAAAAAAAGAGAAGATAATCTAAAATTAATAGATAGTCTTAAAATCATCATGGCCCAAGAAAATGATTAGTTAATTACACCACCACAAATAATTTAATAATCCATCCCTGACCAAATTAGCACTCTAGCCGACATCCGGCTAGTCTGCTAATTTCATTTTATATATAAGTTATAGGTTTCTAGTAATCCCTCTACAATATATGGTATACTGTTAATCAGCCACTATCCACTAAAGGATGTGTTTTTAAATGACTAAAATAATTTTTGTGCGACATGGGCAAACTTTATGGAATGAATTAGGAAAATATCAAGGACATACAGATGTGCCCCTGAGCAAAACAGGAATTGAACAAGCTTACAAAGTTGCTAAAAGGTTAAAACAGGAAAAAGTTGATGCCATTTACTGCAGTGACCTAAAAAGAGCTAAACAGACAGCTGAAATTATAGCTTTAGAACATAATCTGCCCATTATCACAAAACCTGAATTTAGAGAAATTAATTTTGGAAAATGGGAAGGTAAGAATTATTCGCAAATAGAAGAAAAATTTCCGGAGTTAGTTAAAATCTGGCACACGGACCCACAGAGTTTAGTCATTCCAGAAGGTGAAACTTTTGAAGAAATGCTTGCCAGAGCCTGGAAAGGTCTATGGGAAGTTATTGCAAAACATCCCCAAGAAACTGTAATCATTGTAGCCCATGGGGGAACTATATCCGCCATAATCTGCAGGATATTAGGGGTGGATCTAAAAAATTTATGGTCTATAAAGCAAGGGAACACAGGAATCAGCATTGTAGAGTTTTACGACCAAAAGGGCATTATATCCTTACTTAACGATACTTATCATTTACAAATATCCTAATACCAAAAGGAAGATATTTAATGAATGAAAAGAAAAGCTTATTTTGGCGTAGGATAAAGTTTTTATTAAATTTACCTAAAAGCTTACCTTTAGGGTGGCGTTTGCTTAAAGATAACCGACTACCTTTTAAGAATAAATTGTTTTTTTTAGGTTTATCTCTTTTCTATCTATTTTTCCCTGTGGATATTATACCTGACGTTCCTTTAATAGGTCATATTGACGATTTTACATTTTTTATGATTCTTTTTAACTGGTTCATCAATACTATACCTAGGGACATTTTAGAAGAGTATGGTTGGGAAAAAGAATAGGTTATTGGTAAATTAAGGTATTTTTTTAAAAGTATTGGTGCACTATGTTAACTACTATGGTATAATTATTTTTAAATTTACCAGGGAGGATAAAAAGATGACTGACAAATTCTCTAAAATAGGGCTTACTTTTGATGATGTATTACTTATACCTGCAAAATCTAATGTACTTCCTCGTGATGTAGATATTTCCACTCGTTTGACAAAGAAGATTAAATTAAACATTCCTCTAATGAGTGCCGGCATGGATACGGTTACCACTTCTCGAATGGCCAGGGCTATGGCCAGAGAAGGTGGCATAGGAATTATTCATAAAAATATGTCTATCCAAGAGCAAGCCAGCGAAGTGGATAAAGTAAAACGTTCTGAACATGGTGTAATTCACGACCCAATTTCTTTAAGCCCGGAACATACTGTTACCGATGCTTTAGAGATAATGGCTAAATACCATATTTCCGGTGTCCCGATTACCGTAAATGGAAAGTTAGTAGGGATAATCACCAACAGGGATTTACGATTTGAGACCAATTTCCATAAAAAAATTAAGGATGCCATGACTAAAGAAGGATTAGTTACCGCACCAATAGGCACTACTTTAGAAGAAGCAAAAAGAATATTACAGAAACATAAAGTGGAAAAACTGCCCTTAGTTGACGATAATTTTCAATTAAAAGGACTAATTACTATTAAAGATATTGAAAAAGCCACTCAGTATCCTAATTCTGCTAAAGACGATAAGGGGAGACTTTTAGTAGGAGCCGCCGTTGGGGTAAGCAAAGATACCATGACAAGAGTAGCGGCTTTATATGAGGCAAAAGCTGATGTTATTGTCATAGATACCGCCCATGGTCATTCTCAAGGAGTAATAGATACCGTTAAACGTATTAAAAGAGAGTATCCTGACATTCAGTTAATTGCGGGAAATGTAGCTACCGCTGAAGGAACAAGAGAACTGATTGAAGCAGGCGCTGATGCCATCAAAGTTGGAATCGGACCAGGTTCCATTTGTACAACAAGGGTTGTGGCCGGAGTAGGGGTACCTCAACTAACAGCAATTTATGACTGTGCTCAAGAAGCAAAAAAATATAATATACCTGTTATCGCTGACGGTGGAATTAAATATTCCGGCGATATTGCTAAAGCAATAGCTGCCGGCGCTGATGTTGTAATGTTGGGCGGTTTACTGGCAGGAACTGAAGAAAGTCCTGGAGAAACGGAAATTTATCAAGGTAGGAGTTATAAAGTATATCGTGGTATGGGTTCTCTAGCTGCCATGAAAGAAGGAAGTAGTGATCGTTATTTCCAGGAAAATATGCCAAAACTTGTACCAGAAGGTGTGGAAGGGCGTGTTCCATATAAGGGTCCATTATCGGAAACCGTTTTTCAACTAGTCGGTGGTTTACGTGCAGCTATGGGTTATTGCGGTGCACCAAATATAGCAGCTATGAAAGAAGCTAAGTTTATTCAACAAACCAGTGCCGGTTTAAAAGAAAGTCATCCCCATAATATTTTTATTACTAATGAAGCTCCTAACTACCATGTTTAAAAAGAAGGCAATTTGGCCTTCTTTTTTTTTATTTTCTAGAATAGATATTATAAAAAATAATGAAATGAGGTGATAAATATTTCTACAATAATTTATCTTTCACGAAAACGACTGGCTATATTTACCTTGATAGCAATTATTCTAATCTGTACTTTAGGTGTATTTAGAGAACCTCTTTATAACCAAGCCCAGGAGGCAATTAGTGTTTTGGTCGCAGGAGAAAAATTAAAGCCAATATATTATGTAAATACTGAGGAAAAAAAAATTGCTTTCAGTTTTGATGCAACTTGGGGTGCCGAATATACTCCCAAGTTATTAGAAATTCTAGATAAATACGATTTAAAAACAACCTTTTTCCTTACCAATATTTGGCTGAAAGAATACCCGGATGTAGCCAAACAAATCCGTTTTGCCGGCCATGAAATAGGTATGCACAGCGTAAGTCATCCCCATTTTAACCAATTATCTGAGCAACAAATCGTTGCCGAATTGCAAGGAAACGCACAACTAATAGAGGAAATCACTAAGTTTAAACCTATATTATTTAGGCCTCCCTTTGGTGAGTACAACAATAAAGTAATAAGTGTAATTGAAAGTTTAGGCTATATCCCTATCCAGTGGAGTGTGGATTCTTTAGACTGGAAGGATAACATGGATAAAGATAAAATTGTTCAACGGGTGACTCAAGGCCTACATCCGGGAGCTATAGTTTTATTTCATAATAACGGCCGTTATACTGCAGAAGCACTGGAAGAGATAATACTTTATGCTTTGAAAGAAGGATATACGATTTTACCTATCTCAGAACTAATTTATAAAGAAAATTATTATGTTGACCATCAAGGTGCTCAAAAATTAAAAAGTAACTAATTGTAAACTAATAAATTTGCATATTTTCCATTGCGGAAATGCTTAATTTTCTCTAAAGCCTTTCCCGTACCTATGGCTACGCAACTTAAAGGATCAGGAGCTATTACAACAGGCAAGTTGGTAGCTTCTGCTATTATTTTATCAATGTTTTTTAATAATGAGCCACCACCGGTTAAAGTTATTCCAGTCTGCATAATATCTGCAGCTATTTCCGGCGGGGTTTTTTCTAATGTATACCGAACAGTTTCAATAATTTTATTTACCGGTTCTTTTAATACTTCAGAAATCTCTTGGACAGTTACTTCAATACTGGTAGGCAAACCGGTAGCTACATTTCTTCCTTTTAGTTGTATGGTTTTTGAATTTTCAGGTTCTAAAACATAGCCTACCTGAATCTTAGTTTTCTCTGCCGTCCGTTCACCAACATCCATGTGGTATACCTTTTTCATATAACGAATAATGGCCTGATTCATTTCATCACCACCCACACGGAGGGATCTTCCGACAACAATGCCCCCTAAAGAAATGGCCGCTACTTCTGTAGTTCCGCCTCCAATATCAACTATTAAATTTCCTAAAGCTTCATAAACATTAATTCCGGCACCGATAGCTGCGGCTATCGGTTCTTCAATTATATAAGCCTCTTTAGCACCTGCTTGTAGGGCAGCCTCTAAAACCGCTCTGCCTTCTAACTGAGTAATCCCTAATGGCACGCCAATTAATACCCGTGGTTTTACTATTCCCCTACCTTTTAAGGCTTTAGAAATAAAATACTTTAGCATTACCTGTGTAATATTAAAATCCGCAATTACTCCGTCTTTTAAAGGGCGAATGGCAATGATATTACTGGGGGTTTTCCCCAGCATAGCTTTGGCTTCATCACCTACGGCTAATAACTCATTCGTTCGGGCATGAATTGCTACTACTGACGGTTCCTTTATGATTATTCCTTTCCCTTTCAAAAAAACTAAAGTATTGGCAGTACCTAAATCAATTCCTATATCTTTGTATAAATTGATCCTAAAAGAGAATCTAGGTTTTCCATTTATATTTTTTTCCACTTTTAGCACCTCACAAAAGAGTCTGAAAATAGTATGTGTTGTTGATTTTTCTCTATACATTCCTGAATTCTTTACTAGAAAATCTCCTTTAAAATTTAAAATTTCTATTGAAAAAATAATAAAATTATGGTGTAATATTATCATTGCATAAAAGGAGGTGGCAAAAATGCAGCGTTCTCTACAAAGAAAAACGCCGTTATTTGATGCGTTAATGAACTATATCCATGAAGAAACTATTCCCTTTCACGTTCCTGGACATAAACAAGGAAGAGGGAATGAATTTTTAGCTTCTATTTTGGGAAAAACTACTTTAGCTATGGATTTAACCTGTTTAGAGGATTTAGATAATATTTGCAACCCTAAGGGGGTAATTAAAGAAGCTGAAAGTTTAGCTGCAGCTGCCTTTGGAGCGGAAAATGCCTTTTTCCTAGTTAATGGAACAACTTGTGGAATTCAAGCAATGATTATGAGTGTTTGTAATCCTGGTGATAAGATTATCATTCCCAGAAACGCTCATAAATCGGCCATTGGCGGAATTATCTTAAGTGGTGCTCACCCCGTTTATATTGAACCGGAAATAGATCCCTTCTTAGGCATCGCTCTGGCAATTACACCGGAAAAAGTACAAAAAGCCCTAGAGCTTCATCCGGATGCAAAAGCAGTTTTTGTAATTAACCCTATTTATTATGGGATTGCTCCAAATTTAAAAGAAATTGTTAATGTTGCTCATAGCTATAATGTACCGGTTATAGTTGATGAAGCTCACGGTGCACATCTTAGTTTTCACGAAGATTTGCCCCTCTCAGCAATGGAAGCGGGAGCTGATTTATCTGCATCTAGTACTCATAAATTAATCGGTTCTTTAACTCAAAGTTCTATGTTGTTGCATCAAGGTAATTTAATTGATCCCGAATATATTAAATCAGTATTAAACTTAACCCAGACAACCAGTCCTTCCTATATATTACTTGCGTCCTTAGATATAGCCAGAAGAGAAATTGCTCTTTACGGTCGTGAACGTATTGATAAAGCAATTAAACTGGCTGAAAAGGCTCGTGAAGAATTAAGGAAAATAGAAGGGTTATATATACTGGATAACAGTATTTTAGACGGTCATAGTAGATATGCTTTTGATCCTACAAAACTGGTGATTAATGCTAGAGATCTTGGCTTTTCCGGTTATGAAATAGAAAGAATTCTAAGGAAAAAATATCATATTCAATTGGAGCTTTCTGATTTATATAATATTATTGCTTTAGTTACCATTGGTGATGATGAGTCAACCATTAATACTTTTGTTAAAGCCTTAAAAGAAATAGTTTCTGGAAGACAGGTAAATAAAGTTGTTCGTTATTTTGTCGATTTACCTAAAATATCCGAACAACAGGTTTTACCTAGGGACGCTTTTTATGGTGAAACCCGCATAATTCCCCTGGAGGAAGCAGAGGGAGAAATTAGTGCAGAAGCTATTATGGCTTATCCCCCCGGCATTCCCATTATCTGTCCTGGGGAAAGAATTACTAAAGAAATTATTGAATATATTCAACTTCTCCATAGTGAAGAAGCTCAACTTCAGGGTACCCAAGACCCTCAGGTTAAAAACATTAAAGTTCTTAACCAACGTTTAGTTTTATTACAAAATCAAGCAGATTCTATTCAAAATGAAAATGTAGGGTAAAAATAGCAGGCGCATTTAGCCTGCTATTTCCATAAGAAGTCAATTTTAGACATTAGAATTTTGCTCTTTTTTTTGCAATAAGTTAAAATAATTTATATAAACTGGATGGAGGAAGTAGTTTATGGATAATAAGAAAAGGAAAAGTTATTTTATCCAGACTTTTGGTTGTCAAATGAACGAACGTGATTCAGAAGTGCTGGCAGGAATGTTAGAAAAAATGGGTTATCAACAGACTTCAGAATTAGAACAGGCTGATTTAATATTGTTTAATACTTGTTGTGTTCGGGAAAAAGCAGAGAATAAAGTCTTAAGTTATTTAGGTGAACTGAAAGATTTAAAATCCCGGAATCCGGAATTAATTATCGGTGTTTGTGGTTGTATGGTACAGCAAAAAGGTATGGCTGAAACAATCAGAAGATCCGCCCCCCATGTGGAACTTTTATTTGGGACACATAATATTCATCAATTACCTGATTTAATTGAAAATATTTTAGCCTCTCGAGAACCGCAAATTTCCATCTGGGAATCAGAAGGACAAGTTTTAGAAAATTTACCTTCTCAAAGGGAATTTCCTTTTAAGGCACTGGTGAATATAACTTACGGTTGTAATAATTTTTGCACTTATTGTATCGTCCCTTATGTAAGGGGAAGAGAAAGAAGTAGGTTGCCGGAACATATCCTGGAAGAAATAAAGAACTTAGTTGCTGACGGTGTTGTAGAAGTCATGTTGTTAGGACAAAATGTAAATTCCTATGGTAAAGACTTGGAAAACATTAAAATTGATTTTGCTGATTTATTAGAACAGGTTAACCAAATTGAAGGTCTAAAAAGAATTAGATATATGACTTCCCACCCCCGGGATTTTAATGATAAGCTTATTCAAACCATCGCTAAATGTGAAAAAGTTTGTAAACATTTTCATCTTCCGGTACAAGCAGGAAGCAATAAAATTTTACAAAAAATGAATCGGGGTTATACCCGAGAACAATATTTACAGTTAGTAGAACAAATTAGGAAATATCACCCAGATGCTGTAATAACTACCGATATTATTGTTGGTTTTCCGGGAGAAACAGAAGAAGATTTTCAACAAACTTTGGACCTGGTAGAAAAGGTCAGATTTGACGGTGCTTTTACCTTTATTTATTCTCCACGGACAGGTACTCCGGCTGCTAGGTTTAAAGAACAAATAGATTCAGAGGTTAAGAAAGAAAGGATACAACGATTAAATGATTTGGTAAATAAAATTGGCAAGGAAATCAATGAGAAATATCTTAATAAAACTGTAGAAGTATTAGTTGAAGGTACTAGTAAAACTAATGCGGAAATGCTTTCGGGAAAAACAGAAGGTAATAAAACCGTAATTTTCCCCGGAGACAGTTCTCTTACCGGAAAATTTGTAGAAGTTGTTATTGAGGAACCGCAAACTTGGATTTTAAAAGGAAAAATTAAAGGAAATATCAAATAAGTAACGAATTAAAATAACTGGAGGTGTTATAATGGAAATTTATGCGAAAGCCCAGGAACTAGCAAACTTAATTGCGGAATCGAAAGAACTGAAAGCCATGCGCGATGCAGAAGCAGCCATGATGTGTGATCCGGAAGCCAGAAAACTAGTGGAAGTGTATCAGGATTTGCAAATGGAAGCAATGAAAAGTGGCCTCCAGTTTGACCAATTGCCGGAAGAAATGCGTAAAGAAATTGAATTAACGGAAGAAAAAATGTCCCAAAATGCTAAAATTGTTGCCTATATGGAAGCTCAGGATGCTTTTGAACACATTTTAAAGTCCGTTAATCTGATCATCAGCAATGCCTTAAATGGAAACCAAAACACTTGTTCCAGTTCCGGCTGCGCCGGGTGTACCGGCTGTTAATTTTAACTTCCCTTAATTTAAGGAGACTATCTAGTCTCCTTAAATTAATTGTTTATAAATAATTATTTTAATAGTTAGCTTGCAAACTACTTAACCTAAACCTGAACCTTAATCAAGTGGAGGTAGAAAATGCTAGGGAATACTCCGATGATGCTGCAGTACCAAAAAATTAAGAACAAATATCTTGATTGTATATTATTTTATAGGCTGGGCGACTTTTATGAAATGTTCGGTGAGGATGCTCAAGTAGCTTCTAAAATATTAGATATAGCCTTAACTTCCAGGGAAGCAGGTCAAGGTAAACGAGTGCCTATGTGCGGTGTACCTTTTCATTCAGCAGACAACTATATCGCAAAATTAATTAATGAAGGATATAAAGTTGCCATCTGTGAACAAGTAGAAGACCCTAAAGTTGCCAAAGGAATTGTGAAAAGGGAAGTAGTAAGGATTGTTACTCCCGGAACTCTTTTAGAAAACAATATTCTACCGGATACAAAAAATAATTACCTTTTGGCAATAACAAGCAAAAATAATTTATTCGGACTTGCCGCCGTAGACGTTTCCACCGGTGATTTCTATGGTACGGAAATAAGTGACCGACAAAATTTAATAAATGAAATTTTACGGTTTAATCCTGCTGAATGTATTATTGAAAGTGGTTCAGACTCGGAGGAAATAGAGGAAATCCTGAGGGATTTTAAAAATTTAACGGTTAATAAACATTTAGACTATGCTTTTAAATACGATTATTGTGAGAAAATATTGTTAGAACATTTTGGAGTAATCTCTTTATATAGTCTGGGATGCCAGGACTCACCTTTAATAGTACAAGCTGCCGGAGCTATTTTAGACTATCTACTAATTACTCAAAAAACTAAACCAGGCAATATTACTAAATTAAAAATATATAACTTAAATGAGACAATGCGCCTGGATTATGCAACTAAAAAAAATTTAGAGCTAACCCAGTCTTTACATAGCCAAGAAAAAAAAGACTCTCTTTTGGGAATTATCGACTATACAGTGACAGCTCTAGGAGGAAGAATGCTACGTAATTGGCTGGAACAACCTTTATTAAACAAAGAGGAAATTGAAGCAAGGTTAAATGCCACTGAGGAGTTCTTCAATAACTTGGAATTAAGAAAAAAAATACGCAAACTTTTAGAGCCTATTTATGATTTGGAAAGAATTGTAGCACGTATTTCTTATGGAAGTGCTAATGCCAAAGATTTAATTTCCTTGAAAAATTCTTTAAGTTATCTGCCGGAAATAAAAAAGGTCTTAAGTACTACTAAATCTAATTCTTTGCGAAAGATATATCAGGAAATGGACACATTACAGGAAGTTTTTCTGTTAATTGATGAAAGTATTCAGGATGATCCTCCTTTTTCATTACGGGAAGGAGACCTAATTAAAGCCGGATATAATGAAGAAGTTGACCAGCTGCGTGAGATAACCACCCATGGAAAACAGTGGATATTAAATTTGGAACAAGCAGAAAAGACTAAAACCGGTATTAAATCTTTAAAAATAGGATTTAATAAAGTATTTGGCTACTATATCGAGGTTACCAAAAGCAACTTACATTTAGTACCAGAAGAATATTTGCGCAAACAAACTCTAGCTAATGCGGAACGTTTTATTACTCCGGAATTAAAAGAAATGGAAGCCCGTATATTAGGGGCTGATGATAGGTTAAAAGATTTAGAGTACCAACTGTTTATTGAAATTAGAGAAAAAATAAAAAATTATATTCCTAAAATTTTGGAAGTAGCCAAATTAATAGGTAAAATAGATTGTTTAGCTTCCTTAGGGGAAGTTGCAGTAGATAAAAATTTCACTCGTCCGCAAATTACCACAGACGGTTCATTAAAGTTAATCCAATGCCGCCACCCGGTAGTAGAAGAAAAATTAGAAGGGCGTTCTTTTATTCCCAATGATTTGTTTATGGATTCAGAAGAACAAAGATTTTTAATTATTACCGGTCCAAATATGGCCGGGAAAAGTACTTACTGCCGAAGTATAGCCATTACCGGAATTTTAATGCAAATAGGAAGCTTTGTCCCGGCAAAAGAAGCTTATTTACCTATTTTTGATCGGGTCTTTGCCAGAATCGGGGCCAGTGATGATTTAAGCACAGGCCAAAGTACTTTTATGGTAGAAATGAATGAAGTAGCGAATATTGTAAACAACGCAACGAAAGACAGTTTAATCATTTTAGATGAAGTAGGCCGTGGTACCAGTACTTATGACGGCCTTTCCATTGCTTGGGCTTTGACAGAATACTTAAATTCTCATATTAAAGCTAAAACATTGTTTGCTACTCATTATCATGAATTAACTAAACTGGATAAATTCCCGGGAATAAAAAATTTTAGCGTATCCGTTAAGGAAAAAGATGACCACATTGTTTTTCTCCACAAAATTGTTCCTGGTGGTGCTGATCGTAGTTACGGAATACAAGTAGCAAAGTTAGCCGGGTTACCGGAAAGTTTAATAGAACGGGCAAAAGAAATCTTAGCTGACTTGGAAAACGAAGTCAACCAAGGAAGTAAACTAGGGAAAATTGAGACTAAAATCAATTTAACTGATTCAGTTCAAGAAAAAGCACCCTTAGAACCTCGGAAACCGGTAATTAATCAAGTTTTGCAAGAAATTTGTGATTTAGATTTATTAAATATCACTCCCCTGGAGGCAATTAATATTCTCTATCAATTGCAAAATAAAGTAAGAAAAGAGGTTTAAGGCTATGCAAATTGGTATTGATGTAGGTGGCACTTTTACCGACGGAGTTTTAATAGAAAATGCTCAAGTTCTGCGAAGTTGTAAAGTACCTACCGATTCCCAGGCTCTCCTAAAGAGTATCGTCCATGTTTTGGAAAAATTACTCGAAGAGAAAACAGAGAAAATATCCCGAATAGTAGTAAGTACCACTTTAATGACCAACTTAATCTTAGAAAAAAAATACCTGCCCACCGGGTTAATTTTAATTCCAGGGCCAGGCTTAAATCTCAAAGAACATAAATTTCCCTTTTCCTGGGAAATAATTACAGGTGGTGTAGATTTCCAGGGACGGATAATCAAGAATCTAAATGAGCAAGAAATAGTAAAAAAGGTTCAGTGCTTAGTAGATAAAGGAATCCAGCATTTGGGGATCATTGGCAAATTTTCTCCTCGTAATCCTAGTCTGGAAATACAAACTGCGGAAATTGTGAACAGGCATTTCCCAACTTTGGAAGTAAAATTAGGCCACCAAGTTACAGGACAGTTAAACTTTATACGAAGAGCAATGGGTACAGGCCTTTATTTAGCAACCTATAAAACCTTCGCCCAATTTATTGCTTCCTTAAAAAATGCCCTAAAGGAAAGGGATATTACCTGTCCTGTTTTCATTCTGAAAGCAGATGGCGGGGTCATTCCCATAGATAAAATAATGAATTTTACTATTGACACCGTTTTATCGGGCCCGGCTGCCAGTTCCTTTGGAGCTAAATCCTTACTTCCGGAAAAAACTTCGGCTTTTGTGATGGATATAGGTGGTACTACTACTGATTTTAGTCTTATCCTAGACGGAAATCCTTTATTAGCCTCTCGTGGGGTGAAAATAAGTGATGTGTATACGCCGGTAAGATCCTTGGCTATTCATTCCCTCCCCATTGGTGGCGATACTGGGATTGAAATCAAAAATAATCAAGTTACTTTAACTTTTAAACGGGAAGGTCCACCTGCTTGTTGTGGAGGTAATACACCAACCCTAACGGATTGCATGCGCATACTTAATTTAACTGATTTGGGAGATGAAAACAAAGCCCGGCTTAGTTTTCAATCGCTAAGTAGTAAATTAGATTTATCCGCAGAAATAATCGCCCAACAGGCTTTGGATAAAGCCGTAGAACTAATTACTCAAGAAATCAATTATATTTTTAAACAATGGCAGGAAGAACCGTTATACCGAATTTGGCAATTATTAAATGAGAAAAATATTAAACCCCGAAATTTAATAAGTATTGGCGGACCTGGGAAACCCTTGGGTGAGTTAGTAAGTAAAAAAATGAATTTAACTCATATTAATCATCCACTCTGTCAAGTAGCTAACGCTATTGGGGCAGCTCTTGCTTCACCTACATATGAGGAAACGATCAGAATTAATACCGAAAAAAGAGAGATTAGCTCCAGTTGGGGATATTTTAGTAAAAACTCTCGCCAAATCAAGGGTAAAATGTCAGCAGAAGAAGCAGCCGGACTAGCTTTACAGATTTTTAAAAAATACCTGCAGGAAAATGGCGTAGAAGCACAACCGGAGATCTATCATCAAGAAGTCTTTAACATGGTCAGAGGTTGGTCTACTACCGGACAAATTCATGAAATAAAACTAGGGGTTCCGGTGCAGGTAACCGGTTTAATCAATAATAAGGAGTGAATAGCCCATGAGTAAATATACAGGTCTAGTATTTTTTCCTGCCTTTGACTGGGCTATTAGCCCAACTCATCCTGAACGGGAAGAAAGGCTTCTTTATACCAGGGACCAGCTATTAGAAGAAGGTGTCTTAGATTTTCCTGATATCATAGAATATAAAGCAAAATTCGCCGATAAACAGGATATCTTGCGAACTCATTTCTGTCTACCTTCATTTGAAAATGTGATTACGGACGCACATCTAATAGCCGCCGGTTCAGCCATTTTAATCGGTGAAGCCTGGCATCACCGTGAAATAAAAAATGGATTTGCCTTAGTTAGACCTCCTGGCCATCACGCTATGCACGTGACCCATGGAAACCGAGGTTTTTGTAACATAAATAATGAGGCTATTATGATAGAATATTTAAGAAAAAAGTTCGGTTACCGTAAAATTGCCATTGTGGATACAGATGTTCACCATGGAGATGGTACCCAGGATATTTTTTATCATGACCCGGATGTTTTATTTATTTCTTTACATCAAGACGGCCGCACTCTTTTTCCCGGTTCAGGTTTTATTAACGAACTTGGTGGGCCTAATGCTTACGGAAAAACTCTAAATATTCCTCTATTACCCGGCACCGGAGATCAGGGGATAAATTACGTTTTTGATAACCTTATCTTACCTGTGTTAGAGGAGTTTAAACCGGAAATCATAATAAATTCCGCCGGTCAGGATAACCACTTTACTGATCCTCTGGCCAATATGAAAGTAACGGCTTTTGGTTATGGTTCCATAACTAAAAAACTGAATCCGGATATTATGGTATTAGAGGGAGGGTATGCCGTAGAAACTGCACTGCCCTATGTTAATTTAGCTATTACCCTGGCTTTAGCCGGAAAAGATTTTTCCCAGATTCAAGAACCTCAATTAAAAGAGAGCATGCTTAAAGAAACTTCCGAGAATATGGAATACATAAAAAAATTATGTGAAAAGTTATATTTAATTTGGCAAAATCATACTAATATTGATCTAACAAAAATTTTCGGCAAAGATGATTACTATACTACTAACCGCCAGATTTTTTATGATACTGATTATTTTATTGTGGAACAAGAAGAAGCTGTAAGAAGATGTTCTGACTGTGGAGGTCTGATTATTTTTAAGAGTCGTCGCAAAGAAGGAAGAAAAAACCCTACTTTTTTATGTATATCTATACCCATTTATGCTTGTCCACGTTGCCAACAGGAAGGAAAAGACAGATTCCTGCAAGAATGTAGAAATAACAACTTTGAACAAGTTTTTCTCCAAAATAAACCAGAAGATACCTACTTAACTAAGGATGATTATTATGGGTAAAATTAAAGTTTTAGACAGAGATACAATAAATAAAATTGCCGCCGGGGAAATAATTGAGCGACCCGCCTCAGTGGTAAAAGAACTTCTTGAAAACAGTATTGATGCTCAGGCTGATTTCATAGAAATTGAAATCAGAGAAGGAGGACTTAGTTTAATCAGAGTCACCGATAACGGGGTAGGAATGGACAAGGAAGATTGTTTATTAGCCTTCCAACGTCATGCCACCAGTAAAATTAATTCTGCTCATGATTTATTTAACATTACTTCTTTTGGTTTTCGGGGCGAAGCTTTAGCCAGTATTGGTGCAGTATCCCAGGTCTTATTAACTTCCCGGACAAATAATGAGGCTTTTGGCCACCAGGTCAGCTTTATTGGCGGACAATTAAAAAACATTGAAGAAATAGCCTTTAATCCTGGAACTACCTTGGAAGTACGTAACCTTTTTTTTAATACACCGGCCCGACGCAAATTTATGAAAAGCACCAGTTATGAAGCAGGCTTAATCACTGAGTTAGTGACTAAATATTCTCTGGGTCATCCCACAATACGTTTTAAGTTAATTAACAATCGGGAAACGGTTTATGACACAGCTGGTTTAAACTCTGTGGAAGACAGGCTAGCTTTAATTTATGGAGATAACGTAGCGAATAAATTTTTACACTTACCCAATACAGAACTTTTACCTGGACATAATGTGGAAGCCTGGTTAGCTCAAAACACTCTAAATCGAAACACCAGAAACCAACAAACTTTTTTTATAAATGGTCGGATGATTAGGAGTCAGGAATTAAGCAAGGTACTAGATGAAGCTTATCATACTTTAATCCCTAAAGGCAGGTTTCCTTTAGCTGTTCTATATTTACAACTTCCTAGCAGGGAACTGGATGTAAATATTCATCCAGCAAAACTTCAAATAAAGATTAATAATTTAGACAATATTTTAAATAAATTGGTGAATTTATTTAAACAAAGTTTATGGTCTTACAATGATTCAAGCATTAAATTTTTGGACAAAACTAATGATAAAAGCTCGAAAGAATATTTAATAGAACATGAAATTGTTAAAGAAACTCCGCTTTCTTATAAAGAGGAACATAAAGAGGAAAAACCAAAGGAATTAAACATCAGCCAGGAAAAATTCTTTTTTACAGATCTTAATCAAACTTATTCTCCTCCTAAAGAAAAAACTGAAAAATTTATTCATTTTCCGAAACAAACAGTGGTTAAAAACTCTTTACAACAAGGAATTTCCGTAAAAAAAATCAAGGATTTAAAACCAATTGGGCAGTTAAATAATTCTTTTATTTTAGCCGAAAATAAACAGGGTCTGTATATAATTGATCAACACGCCTGTCATGAACGGATTTTATATGAAAAGTTTATGGTTGAAGAAGAAAAGAAAGAGATTATTAGTGAAAGCCCTTTAATCCCCATTACGTTAAAACTCACCGGAAAGCAGGAAGCTGTACTTTTAAAAAATATTTTAATATTAAAAGATTGCGGGTTTATCGTAGAAAATTTCGGTCCGCGAACTTTTATCCTGCGGGGTGTTCCTATGGGCTTAACCAAGGTAGATATAGAAAAGGACTTTTTAGACTTATTAGAGGAGTTAGCCGTTCATGCCAATCTTTCTAAAGCCAAAATTAAAGAAAAAATTATAATCATGGCAGCCTGTAAAAGTGCAGTAAAAGCTAATCAGCCTTTAAGCCAAGAAGAAATAGTTTTTCTTTTAAAAGAACTGGATAAAGTGGAGAATGCCCAAACCTGTCCCCATGGTCGTCCAATTTTTTACCATTTATCAATGGAAGAATTATTTAAAATTTTTCTACGGGGTGAATATCCAAAAGAAGCCTTTTAAAAATTCTTCCGGAAAATTATCTCCTTGGCTTAGTATTCTGTTTCTTTTGGTGTTTCTTAGAAGTAATGGTATAATTTACCTTAGATTTACAAATAATAGGAAGGATGAGTATTATTGAAACTTCCTCTTTTTGTCTTAATAGGACCTACTGCCGTCGGCAAAACAAAGATAAGTATCCAGTTGGCCAAAGTACTACAAGGTGAAATAATTTCCGGCGATTCCATGCAAGTCTATAAATACTTAGATATAGGTACGGCTAAAATAAAACCGGAAGAAATGGAAGGCATTCCCCATCACCTGATTGATATAAAAGAACCTGAGGAAAATTTCAGTGTAGCTGAATTCCAAAAACTAGCTCATGAAAAAATTAAAGAAATAAATATACGCAAAAAGCTTCCCATGTTGGTAGGAGGTACTGGGTTATATATAAATTCCGTCATTAATGAGAATTATAATTTTTCCCCTACAGGTAATACGGAAAAAATAAGGGAAAAATTATGGCAGGAAGTAGAAGAAAAGGGGATAGATAATTTACTGAGTAAGCTTAAAGAAGTTGATCCCTTAAGTGCTGAAAAAATTCATCCCCATGATACTAAAAGAATAATTAGAGCTTTGGAAGTTTATTATACTACAGGAAAACCCTTTTCCTCTTTTCAAAAAACAAACAATCACACCACCAGCAAATATAATCTAGTTATGGTGGGTCTTAATATGGATAGGGATAAACTTTATCAAAGAATTAATTTACGGGTAGAGAAAATGTTGGAAGAAGGGTGGGTGGAGGAGGTTAAAAAAGTCCTAAAATCCGGTATTTCTCCAAATGCACCTGCTCTTCAAGGGTTAGGTTATCGACAATTAATTATGTATCTAAAAGGCGAGATTTCCTTTGAAGAAGCAGTTGATTTAATTAAAAGAGATACACGGCGTTTTGCCAAAAGACAGTTAACCTGGTTCCGCAGAGATAAAAGGATACATTGGATTGATGTGACCGATAAAAAGGAAAAAGAAATTCTTCAAGAAATATTATTCTTTACCGGCAGGAGTATAAAAAATAATGTGGAAGTTATAAATAATTTAAGTTAATTAACCTATATGGAGCGGAGGGAAATTATGTCCAAACAGCAAATAAATTTACAAGATGCTTTTTTAAATCAGGTTCGCAAAGAGAGTATCCCCGTAACTATATTTTTAGTAAACGGCTTTCAGTTAAAGGGAAGTGTAAAAGGTTTTGATAATTTTACCATTATTTTAGAAGTAGATGGTAAACAGCAAATGGTTTATAAGCATGCTATTTCTACCATTGCTCCCGTAAAAAATATAATCCTTTCCAGTGAAAATAAAACCCTCTAAATTTTTTAGGGGGTTTTTAATTAACTCTTGACAAAACCTTTAAAATTTTAGAAAATAGTGTTCAAGGTAGGATGGTAGAATAAATTTTGCACATAAGAAAAATTGCAGAATGGTAGAATGGTAGGAGAAATATCAGGTTAAACTAAAGCACTTCTCCGAGTGCTTTTTTCTATTTCCTCCATTTGATTCTACTGTGCCTACCAGAGTATAAATCAAAAGGGGGATTTTTTAATGTCTAAAAAAATTTTTTTGGTTCCGTTGTTAATTATGTCTTTAGTAGCTTTCGGTTGCAGTAGTAGTGATTCCAATGGGTCAAGTGAAGTAGATGATCAACTTAAAAAGATCGGTATCTTACAGCTTGTTGAGCATCCGGCTTTAGATAATGCCAGGGAAGGATTTATCCAAGGTTTAAAGAATGCAGGGTGGGAAGAAGGTAAAAATATAAAAATTGAATATCATAATGCTCAAAACGACCAAAGCAACCTTCAAACCATGTCCAAAAAATTAGTAACCGGGCAGATGGATTTAATTTTAGGTATCGCTACTCCTACAGCAATAGCTTTGGCCAATGAAACTCAGGAAATTCCTATTTTATTTACGGCAGTTACAGACCCGGTAAGTGCCAAAATAGTTAATAGTATGGAAAAACCCGGTACTAATGTTACCGGAACTACAGATATGAATCCTATTAAAGAACAATTAGAACTTTTATTACAGATTGTTCCGGACACGAAAAAACTGGGGGTCATTTATAACGCCGGAGAAGTAAACTCTCAAGTGCAAGTAGAGATATTAAAAGAAAAAGCCCTAGAATTAGGTATTAATGAAATAGTAGAGGCAATTGTGGCCAATGCCAGTGAGGTAATGCAGGGCGCTCAATCTTTGGTCGGTCGAGTAGACGCCATCTATGTTCCTACAGATAATACGGTAGTATCAGCTTTTGCAGCAGTGGTACAGGTGGCAGAAGAAAATAAGATTCCTTTATTTACTGGCGAACAAAGTCCCTTAGTATTCGGTGGGGTTGGTACTGTGGGCATTGATTATTTTACTTTAGGTATGCAAACAGCGGAAATGGCTGTACGTATACTGGAAGGCAGTAATCCTGCGGATATGCCGGTAGAATCCCAAAAAGAACCCAAATTAGTTATTAACAAGTCCGGTGCAGAAAGATTAGGCGTTGAGATACCAGAAGAAATTTTGAATGCTGCGGAGTTTATTGAATAAAAACATTATGTATATTTAATCAAAAATTTTTTTTACAGAGTGGAGGGTTAAAATTGTCCTTAAGTTTCTGGTTGGGGATTTTACAACAGGGATTTTTCTTTGGAATAATGGTATTAGGAATTTATCTTACTTTTAGGGTATTAGATTATGCAGATTTAACGGTGGAAGGCAGTTTTACCTTAGGGGCTGCAGTAGTCTCTCAGGCAATTGTGAACGGTTATAATCCCCTAATAGGAACTTTAATGGCTATCTTAGCAGGGGCTATTGCCGGAACGGTAACCGGATTATTCCATACAAAATTAAAAATTACACCATTACTTTCCGGTATTTTAACCATGACCGCTCTGTATTCCATTAATTTACGTGTAATGGGTGGTAAAGCCAATATATCTTTACTTCGCCAGGATACCTTAATCACTTATTTACAAAGTTGGGGGTTAAGCAAAGATGCTGCTTCCTTAGCCTTAGGGTTATTTACAATTACTCTTTTAATTTTCCTTCTTAATTACTTTTTGAAGACTGAAATTGGCTTAGCTTTACGAGCCACCGGGGATAATGAACAAATGATTAAAAGCCTAGGAGTTAACACGGATACAGCAAAAATCTTTGGTTTGGCAATATCCAATGCTTTAGTGGCTTTAGCCGGTGCTGAAGTCGCTCAATTTAATAATTTTGCCGACGTTAATATGGGAATTGGGATGATTGTGGTAGGTTTGGCCTCAGTTATCATCGGTGAAGTATTATATGGCCTGGAAAACTTTCCGGGAATATTAATATCGGTAGTCTTAGGCTCAGTAGTCTATAGATTAGTTATCGGTGTTGTTTTACTTTTCGGTTTACCTGCTACTGATTTACGTCTTGTTTCATCATTATTGGTAGTATTAGCTTTAGCTTCACCTAGAATAAAGTCCCGTTTAAAATTAACCGCCTAGGGGGAAATTGTATGTTAATAATTAAAAATTTAAATAAAACCTTTTTTCCTGGAGAAGTTAATGAAAAGAAAGCCCTCTGCAACATAAATTACCACTTTTTTAAAGGAGATTTTGTAACAATAATTGGCGGCAATGGTGCAGGCAAATCAACACTTTTAAATTGCATTGCCGGTGTCTATATCCCTGATACAGGTAGTGTGCTCCTGGATGATGAAGATATCACAAATATCCCGGAATACAAAAGGGCCGGTAAAATTGCCCGGGTTTTTCAAGACCCGTTAAAAGGCACGGCCGCTTCGATGACTTTAGAAGAAAATTTAGTTATGGCTCTAAAAAGGGGACAAAAACGGTCTTTGCGCAAAGCTATAAAGGAAAAAGAAGTTAAATTATTTCGTGAGAGATTGGCGGTTTTAGGATTAGGTTTAGAAAACAGGTTGAAAGACAAAGTTGGTTTATTATCCGGGGGCCAGCGACAAGCTTTGACTTTACTGATGGCTACCTTACAAAAGCCTGATTTATTATTATTGGATGAACATACCGCAGCCTTAGATCCACAAACCGCAAATAAAGTTATGCAGTTAACTGATTGGCTCGTACAGGAGTTTAAACTAACAACATTAATGGTTACCCATAATTTAGAACAGGCCATTAAGTACGGCAATAAAATCATCATGATGGACAGAGGTAGTATTATCCTTGATTTAAATGGCAAGGAGAAAAAAGAAATAACCGTGACTAAATTAATGGAACGTTTTGCCCGGTGTAGTGGAAATAGTATTACTAACGACCGTATGCTTCTCAGTAAATGGGCTAATGTTTCGTAAAAACATCTTTACAAATATTTCAAAAAAGAGTAGGACATTATTGATTTTTATTTAAAGTTATAATATACTAAGAAGCAACTTAATCTTAATAAACCGAAATAAACTTACTAAACATCAACATTTTGAGATAGGAGTGATGCGAGAAGAGAGGAGATAGAAAAGTTGAGAAATTTTATCACCTTTATTTAAAACTAAAAAAATTAGATGAGATGAGAGGAGAAGAGAAAATGAAGATTAAAGAAATGGCTCAGATTAGTTTATTATTGGCAATTGGTTTTATTTTGCATTTAATTACACCTGGTTACGGAGCAGGAATGAAACCTGATCTCTTAATAGCAATGTTATTTGTAATTATTCTGCTGAAAAGAGATTTTAAAGCAAGTTTATTGGCCGGTGGAGTTGCAGGAATTATTGCTGCTTTGACTACAACTTTTCCGGCAGGACAGATTCCCAATTTGATTGATAAATTGACTACTTCTCTAGTTGTATTCTTATTGGTTAAATTACTTGCTGATAGAATGCCTAACATTGTTACCGCCGGAATAATTGGTGCTCTTGGAACATTAGTCAGTGGAACAGTTTTTCTGCTTTCTGCTTTAGCCCTGGTTGGTATTCCTGCACCTTTTGAGGTTCTTTTTGTTACAGTCGTTATACCCGCAGCTGTTGCCAACACCATAGGTTTAATAGTACTTTATCCCCTTGTTGTCTTTAGTAAAAAAGTGGTGGATGGTTCTAGACCTCAACAGGTGACAAAATAAAATGTAATTTAAAAAATTAAGTAGCTAAGGTAAAGAGTGCTAAATAATTTATAATAACTCTCTTGACAAATATCTTGTTTATCATCTATACTTTGTTTTAATAATAAATGGAATAAAGACTGTGAAAGAGGAAAGTAGTTTTAACCGGAGTTCCCAGAGAGCCGGGGGTAGCTGGAAACCCGGTAACAAAGGTTAAAATGAAGTTCCCTCTGGAGTTGAACACTGAACATTTTAGTAGGTGTAACCGGAAGCTTCCACCGTTACCTGGAAGGGGATATTAAAATAAGTCGATTCTATGTACTTATTGCGTATCCTTAATGAGTGGGTCATTTTCGACCAATTAGGGTGGTACCGCGAGTAACTCCTCGTCCCTTTAGGGATGAGGAGTTTTTTAATTCTCAAAAAGGAGGTGTAAGGAAATAAAGATATGCAAAAAGAAAAAAATGGCTGAAACCTTAAAACTTGATTTCAGCCTTAGAAAAATAAAAAAAGATATGCAAATATAGTTTATCGAAACACCATCATCTGTCAATAAAAAGATAAAAAAAAGATATTCATACTAAATACTGGGAGGTTATATAAATGAAAAAAAATATATTAGTAATCATGATGATTATGCTTCTTCTAGTTGGTTGTTCTTCACCGCAGGAAAGCAGTGAACAAGTTAATGGAGAAACTTCTAAAACTAAAATCGGAATTGTGCAGATAGTGGAACACCCCTCTTTGGATGCTGCTCGTCAAGGATTTTTAGATGTTTTATCTGAAAACGGTTATAAAGAAGGAGAAAACTTAGTAGTTGATTATAAAAATGCCCAAGGTGATATGCCCACATTAAACACCATCGCCCAAAACCTGGTTGCCGGGGATAATGATCTTATTTTAGCCATTGCAACTCCTTCCGCACAGGCTGTGGCTAACGCTACTAAAAATAATAAAATTCCTGTATTATTCACAGCCGTTACTGATCCTGTTGCTGCCGGAGTAGTGAAATCCTTAGAAAAAACAGAAACTAACCTTACAGGAACAATTGACATGGCTCCAATCAAAGAACAAATTGAATTAATTAAAGAAATAGATCCAAATGTAAAAAATTTAGGTGTACTTTATAACACCAGTGAAGTTAATTCTGTTGTACAGGTAGACTTAGTAAAAGAAGCTGCTGAAGATATAGGTATAAATATTGTGGAAGCCGTTGCTACAAACAGTAGTGAAGTAGATCAGGCTGCTAGAAGTTTAGTAGGTAAAGTGGACGCTATCTATATTCCAACCGATAATACAGTTGTCAGTGCAGTTGAAGCAGTAGTGAAGGTTGCTTTAGATAATAAAATTCTTTTGGTATCAGCTGAAAAAGACAGTGTAGTAAGAGGCACAGTAGCTACTATTGGACTTGATTATTATAAACTAGGCCGGCAAACAGGTGAAATGGCTCTCAAGATTTTAAAACAAGGAACTAACCCCCAGGATATGCCTGTAGAAAGCCAAAAGGAAAAATCAATAATAATCAATGTTAAAGCAGCGGAAGCCTTGGGTATTACGATTCCTGAAACAGTATTAGAAAAGGCACAAGAAATAATCAAATAGTAGGTGAAAAAATATGTTAGATATGTTTCTGGATACTCTTCAGCAAGGTTTAATTTACGGGCTTGTTGTTTTGGGTATTTACTTGAGTTTTAGAATTTTAAACTATGCAGATCTTTCGGTCGATGGGACCCTCCCCCTAGGGGCTGCCGTTGCCGCCAGTATGATTATTGCAGGTTTTAATCCCTGGATGGCTACTTTAATTGCTACCATAGCCGGTGCCCTAGCAGGTTTATTTACAGGCTTTTTGCATACAAAATTTAATATAAATCCTCTTTTGACAGGTATCCTTACCATGACCGGACTCTATTCGGTAAATTTACTGATTATGGGCAGGGCCAACCTGCCCTTGCTAGGACAAAAAGTAATTTTCACTACTCCTTTAGCCATTGAGGAAAGGACATTTACCATTAGCTTTTTATTAATATTAATAACACTTACAATAGGTTTTCTTTATTGGTTTTTAGAAACAGAAGTAGGATTGGCTTTAAGAGCAACCGGGAATAACCAAAAAATGATCACCTGTTTAGGAGTAAATACGGACAACATGAAATTATTAGGTTTAGCTCTTTCTAATGCAATGGTTTCTCTCAGTGGAGCTTTACTCTCCCAATACCAGGGATACGCAGATGTAGGTATTGGAATAGGTACAATTATCGGAGGTTTAGCCTCCCTGATTATCGGAGAAGTATTATTAAGTAATGGCAATATTCTCAGAGATTTAGTAGCTGTTGCCCTTGGCTCTGTTATTTACCGGCTGGTAATAGCCATCGTTTTAAGAATGGGATTACCGCCCAACATGTTAAAGTTGATGACAACCTTTATTGTCATTGCGGCTTTAGCTGCACCAAACTTAAAAGAAAAATTTATGATAAAAAGGGGGTACCGTTCTTATGTTAATAGTTAATGATATTAAAAAGACCTTTAACCGGGGAAGTATCAATGAAAAAACAGCTCTTAACGGGGTTACCCTCCATTTAAAAAAAGGCGATTTTGTTACCATCATCGGTAGTAACGGAGCAGGTAAAAGTACTTTGATGAATGCTATTTCCGGCGAATTTTTTCTGGATCAAGGAAGTATTATTATAGACAATCAAGATGTAACTTTTGCCTCTCAACATGAACGAGCAAAAATGATAGGTAGGGTTTTTCAAGACCCAATGGTAGGGACGGCAGCTAATTTAACTATTGAACAAAATTTAGTCCTAGCTTTAAAAAGAGGAGAAAAAAGGTTTCTAAAAAGGGCCATCTCCCACGAAATCCGTGACTTATTCAGAGAAAAATTAAAAATCCTGGGTTTAGGTTTGGAAGATAATTTAACCCAAAAAGTAGGTTTATTATCCGGAGGCCAGCGGCAAGCTTTAACCTTGATTATGGCTAGTTTGATTAAACCTAAAATATTACTTCTGGATGAACACACTGCCAATCTGGACCCAAAAACTGCAGAGAAGGTATTGGAAGTTACGCGGAAAATAATCAAGGAAGGCGAACTTACTGCTCTCATGGTTACTCATGATTTAAAACAAGCCCTTACTTATGGTAACCGAATAATTATGATGCATGAAGGTAAAATAGTGGCTGATTTAAAAGGTGAGGAAAGGAGAAAAACAACAGTAACAACTTTGTTGAATTTATTTGAAAGAAACAGTGGACGTGAACTTTTAAACGACCGGATGCTTTTAGTATAAATTCTTTTTAGTATAAATTTGCAGGTACTATTTTCTTTTACCACTAGGTCTTTAGCCTTTGGCTAATACGAAAACAAAGGCAAATGCCAAAAAACTTTTTACCAAAAGTGGGGGAGAAATATATGCCAACTTTATCTTTTAGTAATAACCCTAAAAGGTATTGGTTTGTGGGACTAATTATGTATATTTTTAGCTTACTGGCAAGTTGGACAATTGGTCTTTACTTACTTGTCTTCCCTTTTGTTCTATGGACATTAGCCATAATGCATTCCTTTGGTTTAGTGAAAAAAAAGTGGCTAAATGTACCCTATGCAATTATCGGCATAATTATTTGGTATTTAAGCATTACTTATATTGATGATTACTGGTTATTTTTGCCATTCAGATGGTTAGCTTAGCCGGCAATAGCTTTGCACCACTTAACCTCCTTCTGCATACTACTGTAATAGGATTTAGAAGGAGGTGGCAGCATATTTGACTTTAAAATACTCTTTTCAACCTCAGCAAAACGGGACCGTTGAAGTTGTTACTACTAATTTGAGAAATAAAAGTTACCCCAGATTATCTACAAACAATACTTCTAACAAACAAGTTCAAGCTGTCCTAAAAGAGATTGAGGATTTGGTGGGACTACAAAGTGTTAAAAAATTATTATATGAAATACAAGCCTATATTGAAATTCAAAAAAAACGCAAACAAGAAAATTTAATTAATGAGCCTTTGGTTCTGCATATGATTTTTAAAGGAAATCCCGGTACAGGAAAAACTACGGTAGCTCGTTTAGTGGCGAAACTTTTTAAAGAATTAAACGTATTAAAAAAAGGGCATGTTATTGAAGTGGAAAGAGCCGATTTAGTAGGTGAGTATATTGGCCATACCGCCATAAAAACACGAGAACAAATTCAGAGAGCTTTAGGTCTGTCTCTTATACACATCT
>DGEF01000072.1 GCA_002385805.1 Peptococcaceae bacterium UBA3933 | reverse complement strand
CCAAGAAAGTTATACAAAAGAAAGATTAAAGCTAAAATAGCCAGATTGCCTACAACCCGGCGAGCCGCCTCAAATACTACAATTATGGCAATAGTTGCAACTACATAATCCTGGGGGATAAGATATCCACCCCGCATAACCACTGTGTTGTAGTTAAGGAGCAAGTAACCGAAAGAACCTATACCTAAAGCTATAAAAACCAGGTCGTATAACGGCACAAATTTTCGGCTTCGTTTTTCTTTTTTCGTGGCTGGATATAGAAGGAAAACCATGGTTATTAAAAACAAAATATGCCAGGTACGCAGTTTGATAGCATCCAGTACACCAACGCTATTAACATATAATTGAAAAATTGACCAAATAATAGCTATCACTGAAATAATTTTCGCCATTCCGCCGAAATAATTTCTCACCCTTAGCTCTCTTTCTTTTTCTTCTAAAAGCTCCTGAACACTGGTAGCTATCTCTGGATTTTGCTGATTTTTTTCCATTAACATCACCCTTTATTAATATCCCCTTGAGAACAAAAAACACACCCGGCTAAAGGGGTGTGTGTCTATTCCTAAAAAAATACCACCTCCTGCCATCCTACCGTTTCTAAATTATCTTTTTAACATCCTACCTAACTACCGTTCTGCCCTTTTTCTATTACCAATTATCTACAACCATCTATTTGTTTTAATTTTATATATTCTTATAAAAAAGTCAAGAGCGAAAATAAGTAATAAATAGTTTTTCTAATACTTCTCCGGCTTTACCACGAATAAGCAAATCTGCATGATCATCCATATCCGTTGGATCCAAATTAATAAATACTAACTTGGCACCTGTATGTTTGGCCTGTAAAGGAAAATAGTTAGCCGGAGAAACTTCTAAAGAAGAACCTATAACGATAAATAAATGACTGCGTCTTGTTTCCAGGTCAGCTTGTCTCAAAGCCTCTGCAGGCAACATTTCTCCAAAAAGTATTACACCCGGTTTTATCAAGCCACCGCATTTACATTTGGGAATATCACTCTTTTCTAAAACATCAGCCTCATAAATCCGACCGCATTTAATACATTCTGCTTCCCTCAATGTACCATGTAATTCAATTACCCGTTTGGAACCTGCACGATGGTGCAAACCATCCACATTTTGAGTAATAATAGCCTGAATCATTCCTTGTGTTTCTAATTCCGCTAAAATTTTATGTCCCTTGTGAGGCTGAGCATCGCTAAGAGTTTTTAAACGGGTTCGATAAAACTCGTAAAATTCCCTAGAATTATTATGCATTGCATCTACAGAAGCCATTTTTATAGGATCATACTTTTTCCACAAACCTGTTTTAGAGCGAAAGTCAGGTATACCTGCTTCCGTACTCATACCGGCTCCCGTAAAAACTACCGTATAAGTTGAATCTTTGATCCACTCAGCTAATGTTTTAATTTTGTCTTCCATAATATGCAACTCCTTTGGTAGTGGCTGGTTATTATAACCACGGATGCACACGGATTAACACAGATAATGGAGTGGCATTATGGCTTTCGGGTCATACTTTTTGGACGGCATGAAGGCTATTGGGATAGTCTTTCGGGACAGCATGACGGCTTACAGGCCAGTCTGCATGACGGCATGACGTCTTAAGGGTTAAAATGCATGACAGTATTATTATTCTGGGGCTAATATTTTAGGTCCATATCGATTATTGGAATATATTGCATGATACATCTAAAATAAAAAACAGTCCCCAAAATTAACCTAAAAGCTGTAATGCCAGTGTTTATCTGTGATTTCAGCTGGTTTTTTAGTGGCTATAGTCTCGCCCACTAGTAAACTTTATTTGTGGCTAGTTATTAGTGGCTGGTGGCTAGTTTAGTGACTTGTGACTAGAGTCTCGCTCACTCGCCCACTGATTTACTCTCTATATAATATTCGTGGATTTACATTTTTCACGTCTTTCGTTCCGGTTAAAATCATGGTTCTGCGTAACCCAAACTTAAACTCATCGACCATTACCTTAATGCCTTCCGCTCCTCCACCGACTGCGGCAATGGAAGGCGGTCTGCCCACAACAGCCCCGTGGGCTCCTAAAGCCAGGACCTTCAAAACATCAAGACCATTTCTGATTCCACCGTCAACCAGAACCGTCAACTTATCCCTAACAGCCTGAGCTATAGCCGGTAAGACATCAGCAGTTCCAGGACAATGATCTAAAGCACGCCCACCATGATTGGAAACAACAATACCTTTCGCCCCTGCTTCTACCGCCAGAAGAGCCTCATCAACAGTCATTATTCCTTTTAATATTACAGGCAGACTGGTACTATTCACTATTTCTTGAATCTGCGCCAAAGTTTTTGTTTCAGTTACCAAACCGCTCATATGTCGATGAATCAAAGCCGAGGCATCAATATCAATACCTATGGCTATAGCTCCTGCTTCTTCTGCCCATTTAATTCTTTCCAGGATTTGCTCCTGCGGAAAACGGGGTTTTATTACAGGAATAGTAATTCCGGGGTACTTTTTACATCCTTCTATTCCTGTTTGATAAAGAGAAGGGTCAGGACCGTCTCCGGTCATGGCCAGAATCCCGCTCATTTGGGCACCCAAAAGCCAACTTTCTACTAAATCATTTTCGGAAATACTGTTATTTAGATTGGTTTTGGCACCGGCCACGGCACCTAAAATTAAGGGCAGCTCCAACTTCCTTCCGAACAATTCCACCTCTAATTCCGGTTCCCGCACATCATGTAATGTCCGCAAGTTAAATTTATATTTTGCTAAAGCTTCATAATTATTAATAAAAGAAGAACCTGTCCCCGTACCCCCCATGCCAGGCAGCTGACCCCGGCAGGCTACCCCATTACAGTTAGGACAAACTTTACAAACAGGAGTTAATTTTTCTCGAGCTCTATCTTGCACTTCTTTCCAGTTCATAAAACATCTCCCTTCCCCAAGGAAATTTATTAAATATTGTCTCAACCTAATATTCTAAATTATTTTAATAAATCCTTTTTTATTTACTATCAATAAATAAATGATTAAAAACTGCGCCATTTAGGACGCAGTTTTTAACTCTTACCTTCGATTATTTTTTCTGCACAATCAAACTGATTTGGAAATAAAGCAATAGGAACAGCTTCTTTACCCCAAACAGAGGCCACTTTTCATCTGGCACAAAAAAATTAAAAAGGGGATAGAGCTAGCTTTTACCCTCCTTGGGGGACTTCCTAGAGGATAAAAACTATTTCTCTTCCCCAAAATTATTTACTGTTATTTTTAATCCTTTAATAATCCTTCCTGATTCACTATTCCATTAGTTCTATGCCCACTGGCATATACCATTACTTAAAAGTCATAACTTACCCACTGACAACCAGTATAGCCCCAAAGTTTAAGATTCGCTCACTGACCTAAAATCTTAACCCATAAGCTTTAGTTAAGGTAATTGTGAGCCTTCAAAGAAGTTTTCATCTAAAGGTAACTCATTGCCTTTAGGTGTAATTTCTACTTTAGTAAAACAATATCGATAATAATTACCGGGGCCACGAACACCGTAGAATTTTTCGGGCAGACTTCTAATTCCTACTTCATCTAAAAATAAATCCATAAGTTTATCTTTATTTTTGTCAAAAACTACATACCGGTATTCATTTATTTCAGGAAATATGTAAACTAAGTTCATAGCATGAGCGGCAGCAATCCGCCAAATATCGTTCTTAAAGATAATTGAACCAAAATCGGGAATAAATTCAATATAAACTTTAGCCCCGTTCTCGGTAAAATTCACTTCACACTTTTCCAATAAGGTGAAGTGCTTTTCGGAAAACAATTTAATCCTTTCACTTATAAACTGTTGTTCTTCCTCGTTAATCTCACCTTGCACTAAACTGGAAATCTGCATACAACCGCTTAAAAGAAAAATTACTAATAGAAAGATATATATCTTAAAATTTTTCAGATTTAAAACCTCCCGGGCACTACCTTAATTAACCTTAAGAAAAAACTTTCTAAAGACATTATTCCCTGGAGGTTGATTTTTATGTTACTTTATAGACGAAGAAAATTTAAAAAATGTTCCCTTGTGCGTATCCGTATTCATCTAAGTTTATCCGCAGTTTACATTTAATCTAAACCTTAACCTTCGCCGTCAGGCGAAATAATAATGGTTATCTTTGGCAAAACACGGTTATTTTTGTGGGTTTTTTTTTTTTTTTTTTTTTTTTTTTTTTTTTTTTCTGTTCTATTTTTTGGGGGCTTATTACATTTTTTTTATAT
>DGEF01000069.1 GCA_002385805.1 Peptococcaceae bacterium UBA3933 | reverse complement strand
TTTAAGCAAAAAATACATTGGATTCTTAAGAGATAGCTTTTCCGGGACAGCTCATGTTATAATTGATGATAAAGAAAAACGTTCTTTACATAAGGAAGGTTCGCTAGGATTAATGCTAATTAAAAATAATTTTTTAGGAGGTAGAAAAATGTTAGCGGAACTGGTGAGAAAAAACAGGACATACCGCAGGTTTTATCAGGATGTTCCTATTACCAGAGAAACTTTGGAGGAATTGGTTGATTTGGCCCGTCTGGCGGCTTCAGGAGGTAATAGGCAACCATTAAAGTATTTACTCGTTTGTGAACCGGAAAAAAATGCTCTTTTATTTCCTCAATTGGTTTGGGCGGCATATTTAAAAGATTGGCCAGGACCGGAAGAAGGGGAAAGACCTACAGGTTATGTAATAATCTTAGGGGATACGGAAATTAGTAAAGATTTTGGCATTGACCCCGGTTTATCCTGTCAGAATCTTTTACTGGGTGCTGTAGAAAAAGGTTTAGGCGGTTGTATCTTAGCTTCTATTAACAGAAAAAAAATCAGGGAGATTTTCAATATACCGGAAAGGTATGAAATTTTATATGTTGTTGCTTTAGGCAAACCTAAAGAAGAGGTGGTTATTGAGGAAGTAGGGCCTGATGGTGATATTAAATACTGGCGCGATGAGAATCAGGTTCACCATGTTCCTAAAAGAGCTTTAAAAGATATTATTATTGGCTAAAATTTTGAGGTGGAAATTAATGGAGAAACTTCGTCTAGCCCTGGTGCAGATGCAATCAATAATAGGAGATACAAAAAATAATTTAGAGAAAATGAGTAGGTTTGTACAAAAAGCCGGCTTAGCCAACGCTGATTTTATTTGTTTTCCGGAGTTAGCAATTACCGGCTATAATCGTGAACAGGCAGTTGATTTAGCAGAAGAAATCCCGGGTCCTAGCAGTGAATTTATACTTAACCTGGCTCAAAAACATAAAATTATAATTTTAACCGGAATTATAGAGAAATCGGCAGAAAATCAAAAACCTTATATAACGCATTTAATCTGTTATCCTGACGGAAGATATTTTAAGTATAGGAAAACCCACTTAGGAGCCAGTGAAAAACCTTTTTTCTCTCCAGGGGATGAACTGCCTGTTTTTGAAGCAGGTAAAGCCAACTTTGCGGTGCAAATTTGTTGGGATTGTCATTTTCCGGAGGTTTCCACAATTTATTCTTTAAAAGGAGCAGAAGTGATTTTTGCTCCTCACGCTTCCCCGACAATAGTGGGAGACCGGCGGGAAATTTGGTTAAGGTACTTACAAGCCAGGGCTTATGATAACTCAGTATTTTTTGCTGTTTGCAACCTAATCGGGGAAAACGGAACAGGATCGGAATTCTGCGGAGGGCTATTAGTAATTGGCCCGAAAGGGCAGATAATTGCAGAGGATTTTAGTAATAAAGAAGGAATATTAATAGCTGATTTACCCAGTGAACAAATTAATAAAATACGTCAAGAAGAACGCAAATCAATGCGCAACAGTTTCTATTTGGAATATCGCCGGCCGGAATTATATGGCGAATTAATTCAAGATTTTAAGTAAAAAACCTGCCTGAGGCAGGTTTTTTACTTAACTACTAATACGGGACAGGTTGCGTTATTGATTAACTGGCTGGTTACATTTCCTTTGAATAAATAATCACTTAACTTACTTTCACCATGATGGCCTACTACCATTAATTCACTGTTTGTTTCTTGGGCTACTTTAATAATATTCTTTACAGGGTCACCGAATTCAATTCTAATTGTATAAGGTACCTTATTATCATCAAAGACTTTTGTAGCTTTAGCTAAGACCCGTTGTGCATCTTCCAGAGCAATTTGACTGGTATCAACGCCTTCCCCTTCTAACTGATAGGGAACGTCACCATACATTTGGGGGATTTTCATTACATATAAGATGGTAATTTCAGCTTCATCCTTGTTATTAATCAATTTGATAATAGTTTCTGCAATTTTTTCTGAAATAGGAGAACCACTTGTAGGGAAAAGGATTTTTTTATACACTTAATCACTCCTTTCAGTATATTGCTTATGTTTATTCGCTTTAAAATTTGCTATTCCTTCACAAAATTTCTTAAATTTTATTTATAGCTATTTTCCCTGGTTAGTTAATACTCCTTCAATTAGAGGTTCCGTTTTAAGTAATCTCAGTATGGCCGTTAATGCTTGAGCTCGTGTTGCCGGTTCCGTAGGTTTAAAATAAAGGTCATCCATTCCTTTCATTATGCCTACTTGACTTAGATTAGCAATAGCTGCAGCCGATTTGTGACTAGGTGGTACATCTAGGTAGTTATAGTAGTTGTCAGCTCTCACTTCAATGAGATTAGCCAGCATTTGGGCCATTTCTTCCCGGGTAAGAGGGTCATCGGGTCGGAAAGGGGAATTAGATTTAAGGGGTATTATGCCTAAGTTAGCTAGTATTCTAATACTGCTTTGGGCCCAATGGTTATTAATATCCGTATAATTTATATATTGACTGGTAGCTTTAAGGTCTAAAGCTCTTTGTACAAGGGAGACAAACTCTCCTCTGCTGATAATTTTATCAGGTCCCATGGTTCCGTCAGGGTATCCACCAAGCCATCCTAACCGCCGGGCTAATTCAATATCTTTTTGGGCCCAATGGCCATAAATATCAGGAGGTGTTGGCAGAAAAGAAGCTTGCTTCAATTTGGTTTCAAGCTTTTGCCGTAGGTTTTCCAAAGAAATTAAATTGGCTTTTAAAGGATGAATCTTTCCAAATTGATAATAAGATTTATTTGATAAATATGCTTGTAGACCTTTATAAGATGCGCTTATTTTTACTGGACCGACACCTGTTAATTCTATTTTATTTTGATTTGTGATATTGGCTATTTTGCGGTCGGAAGTATTCCAGACAGCATCTGCAGTAATATCTTCTTGCACACCGTCAGAGTAAACAGCAACCGCTTTTAAATTTTTAGTTCGGCCGGGATCATCAAGAGTACCAATGATTTTAATAAAGAGAGGGAGACGTTCTTCAGAACTGATTGTTTCTACCTCCATAGTATCACGGAATTTACCCGCTTGCGCCACTAAGGTTGCTTTGCCCAGGTTTTTGGTTAAATACAGGGTATTGTTTCTTATATAGGCAATGTCCGGATGCAAACTGGATAAGGAAACATTGGCCAGAGGTTTTTTCGAATTATCTGTATATACACCGTAGACGATTAATTTTTTACCATTATCGTTACCGGTAAGGAAATGGTCAGCAAATTTAATTTCCCGAAGTTGATTTTTTTCCGGTTTTGTTATCAATGCTTGTACACGGTCTGTAAAACCTTGATAATTACAGGTTATTTCTACAGGTCCATACCCACCGGTAAAATAAACCTGTCCTTCCCGGACTGAAGCTACATTTTCATTACTGGAAGTCCACTGGGCTTCTTTAGTTATTTCTTCTTTCGTTCCGTCTGTATATAAAGCAAATGCTGTTAAAGTTTGCGGTTCTTTTCCGTAAAAAAGATTCTCCGCAATATATATTTTTTGAACATTCTTTCTTTCAGGCTCAGGTACTGTACAGTCAATACTGTCTTTAAGATTTCCGCTTTTGACTTCAAAAGTTACTTTACCTGGTTGACCTGTAAAGTTAATTTGCCCTTGGCTGTTAATAGTGGCAATATTTTCATTGCTGGAGGACCATACCGGGTTGGGCACAGGTTGAGTCTGGCCGCTGTTATTTTTACCTGTTACAGTAAGTCTAGGTGGGTTAGTGAAAAAACTGGAGGTAAAGTTTAAACTTTCATTTATCGAGATTTCTACCAATTCATAGGGAACTACTACCGTTTGGGAAACACTGCGTTTTCCATCGTGGGCTTTTATGGTTACTTGGCCCGGTTGTCCGGTA
>DGEF01000008.1 GCA_002385805.1 Peptococcaceae bacterium UBA3933 | reverse complement strand
AGAATTTCAGGTGGGCAGGTTTTAATACAATCCCCACAACCTGTGCATTTTTGTTCATCAATATTAATAACTACCATAAAATCTCCCTCCTTTTTTTAATATTTAAATTTAATTAAACGTTCAAAAAAAAGGAGGAGTGCTAATGTGAGGAGGATTGACAATTTTAGAAATTATATATGTTGTCTAAATTATACCAAAAAACAGCACTCCTCCCAAACCTTTTTTTATGATTCAGTCACTAATTTACCATTCTAAATCCATAATCTTTTCTCCCCTATAATCATAAACCCTGATTAGTAAAGGCAGTTTGCCGTTTAAAGTATGAGTGGCACAAGCGAAACAGGGATCATAGGCTCTAAAGGCCATTTCAATCATGTTTTTAGCCTGCTCATTGACCTCACCGTTTTTGATTAAGCCCTTCGCAGCTTTATCCACAGAAAGATTCATAGCACCGTAATTATGGCCCGTGGCCACTACTAAGTTAACCTTTTTAATTATTCCCCGCTCATCGGTTACATAATGGTGCATTAAACTACCCCGGGGAGCCTCTACCATACCGATTCCTTCTTTGGGGGTTGCCGTTGGAATCGTACGAATATCGGGGCTGGTAATTTCTTCGTCCTGGGCTAACTCCAGTAATCTTTCTGCAGCAAACATTAGTTCCACCAGACGAGCCCAATGAGTACCTAATGTAGCTTTAGCCGGTTTGCCTAAAGTGCTAAACAACTCTTCATAAGCGGCCTGAGCCCTGGGTGTGGCCATACCCTCTGCTGCATTAAGCCTTCCTAGGGGTGCTACCCGGACTAGACAGGTTTCCGGTCCTTCCTTCAGACCTTTCCAGCCCACTTTGCGCAGATAAGGGAATTTCAGATAAGACCAAGGTTCTACATGTTCCGCAAAATGCTGGTTATACTCACTGGGATGAAACTTCAAAAATTCTTTGCCCTGGGGGTCCACTACCCGCATCATCCCATCGTAAAAATTCACATGATTATTCTCGTCAACCATCCCCATGGAATAAATATCTAAACTGTAGGCATCACTTAATATCAGTTCCAAATACTCTTTATTAGCCAAAACTACATCTCGGAAAATCTGCAAAGACATGCCGGCATAATCAATTAAGGAAAAAGCCATACTTTCAATTTCCTGCCGTTCCTCTTCACTTAAAGGCTTACTCATTCCTCCAGGTAAACCACAGACGGGATGTGTAGCTTTACCGCCGATCATAGCCTGGATTTTTTGAGCGTAAGAACGATGTTTAATAACCTCCTGCCCTGTAGCTAACCCTACTTTGGCGATTAATCCTAAAATGTTTCTTTCCTCTTTAGGAGCCCCCGGTCCTACTACAAAATCCGGTCCAGCTAAGGCGTAAAAATGAGCAGTATGGGAATGAATAATATGAGCACAGTAAAAGAGCTCCCTTAGTTTTTTAGCAGCACGGGGCGGATCTACTTGCCAAAGGGCATCTAAAGCTTTTGTAGAAGCCATGTGGTGTGACTCAGGACAAACTCCGCAAATACGCGGGGTAATCCGGGCCATTTCTTCGGCAGGTCTTCCTTCACAAAACTTTTCAAAACCCCGTAACTCAGGTATTTGTAAATATGCCTGTTCTACATTACCTTCAGCATTTAAAAATACCTCAATTTTACCGTGACCTTCCAAACGGGTTATGGGATCAATACTTACTCTGGTGCAAACAGCCACACTACTCGCCTCCTTTCTTGTAGTCAAATATGAGCGATTTGGCTAAACTAAAACGATATATTGTTCCTGCCGGGTCTTCCCAAGTTGCAGCTAATTCTTGAGCACTTTTTTCATCCTTAGCATCTAGGATACTGGCAATTGCACTAAGTAATTTGGCTCCCTGATCGGTTACTTTTTCCGAAGGTCCGTAACAACCGCGACAAGGCATATTCACATTGGTGCATCTGTGGCCACAACCGTCCCTGGTCACCGGCCCACAACAGATAATCCCCTGTTCCAATAAGCACTTTTCCGTATCAGGAATAATTTCAAAGGGCCTTTTAAACTCACTTATCATTTTCTCGGTTCTTTCCCTGGTACAAGTATCACACTTGGACTTGAGACTGCCGATAACACTTCCTTTAGGAGGAAGATTACCGGTAATAATGGCTTCAACAGCAGCCCAAATAGTATCTTTTGTAGGTGGACAGCCGGGTACATAGTAATCTACATCCACAACCTGATCTAAACTCCAAACCCGGTTGTAAATTTCCGGCAAATAAAGTTCCCCTTGGGGAGCTTCGTATCTGGTAACAGGACGAACGTTGTTCTCATTGACAGTAGTAAATGTATCTTGATAAGAAGAGTCAAAAATCTCCTTCCTAGTTACCAGATTGGCCAAACCGGGAATCCCTCCCCAGGCAGCACAGGCACCGAAAGCCACCATTATTTTAGAGCGTTCCCGCAACAATTTGGCTATTTCTTCTTGTTCTGAAGTACGTACTGCCCCGTGATATAGACAGACATCAATGGAACCGGGCTCCATTTTAGACACATCATCGTATTTGAAATCCGTAGCCAGAGGCCAGAAGACGATATCTGCAGCAGCGGCAATGTCCAAAATTTTCTCATCCGTATCTAAAATAGCCACATCGCAACCTCCACAGGCAGCACCCCAGTAAACAGCCAGTTTTAATTTTTCCGTCATTTTATTGACCCCCTTTCTCCCGGGTGCTGGCAGCTTCCAAGGCCGAATTTTCTACTTCAGCCATCACACCCTCCAAATTGTTACCTGTTTTTTTCTGGTAAGGCCCTATCCTCTTTAAATCTTCTACC
>DGEF01000094.1:15176-19832 GCA_002385805.1 Peptococcaceae bacterium UBA3933 | reverse complement strand
AATGCGAAGTAGCTAATGAATTAGGATTGACCAATTATCAAACTAGTGATAAAGGTCAGTTAACTGCACGGGAAAACGGTTACGTTGGTGGATATATGGTTCGCAAGATGATTCAGTTTGCTGAACAAAATCTTTCTCAACAGCAAACACAGCAATAAAATAAGATAAAATAAACAAGCAGGTGTAGAAATACATCTGCTTGTTTATTTTTAATGTAGGTAATTAGCAACCTCCTCCGGCATGGCTGGATGTAAACTTTCCGTTAAAGCCATGGCAATAACTTTTGAAGTATTTTCGATTAAATCATCGATTTCTTTAGGTGTAACCATAAGGGAATTACTATATGGTTGTAAAACCTCATCAATAATGATTCGTAAAAGAGGTGGGCTCATCTCTTTGGTTAATTGGGTCAAAGGAGGTTTATTTTTCATTTTCTCAACAAAGCTTTCAATTATATCATGGGCAATTATCCCGGCGTGGACTACAGTGGGTACTCCGATTGCAATTACAGGAACACCCAAGGTTTCCACATTTAATCCGGCACGTTTATTTCCAACCCCGGAACCAGGATTGATTCCCGTATCCGCAATTTGAATGGTTGAACCTATTCTTTCCACACTTCCGGCGGCTAAAGCATCGATAGCGATTACCAGACTAGGTTGGGTTTTTTCTACGACACCTTTTATTATTTCAGCAGTTTCAATACCGGTAATACCTAACACTCCCGGGGCAATAGCACTGACTGAGCGTAATCCATTAGTTAATTCCTGGGGAACCCTACCGTAAAGATGACGGGTTGCCATAGTTTTTTCCACAACTTTTGGACCTAAAGCATCGGGAGTGGCATTCCAGTTTCCTAAGCCTACTATTAATACACTGTCCTCCTCAGATTTAAAAGGAAGGGTTTCTTTCAGTTTTTCACTAAGAGTCTTACTTAACTGCTCATGCAAAGCTTTATTATTTATTCGTAAAACATCTGATTCAATGGTAATATATTTACCGGGGGGTTTTCCGATTATAGAGGCACCTCTTTGGTCTAGGACGGTTACAGTCCTAACATGGGCTGTATCAAAAGATTCCTCTTCTAAACTGACTCCGGGTATTTCTCCTCCTCTTTCTCCTCTGATTGTTTCATGGGCTTCTAAAGCCAAATCTAAATTAATTCCTAATTCACGATAAAGTTCCGTTTTTTTCATTTTTTAAACCTCCCTAAACAAATCTATATGTTAATGTTTTCCTAATAAAAAAAAACTATACTCTAATTTTCATGCCGTTTTTGGGAAATTCTAAATTTGTGTTAATCCGTGGTTTAAAAAAAATCAGTGTTTATCAGTGGTTTAAAAAATCCCGCAGGAATTTCTGCGGGAAAGTTGAAGAAAGCATTAAGGGAGTAGTAATTTTTACTTTATTATTTTGCCCCAAAAATACGATTTTAAAATATGATAAATTAGACGAAAAAGCAAATTTTTGAAAATTTTATGATATACTACACTTAAATAGGAGAGAAAAAAATGCGAGTTATTAGTGGTTTACGACGTGGGAAAAAACTAAAAACAGTTAAAGGTATGTTAACCCGCCCTACTTCAGACCGGGTGAAAGAAGGAGTTTTTAATGTTTTAAGAGAAAAAATATCAGGAAGTAGATTTTTAGATTTATTTGCCGGTACTGGAAATATTGGAATTGAGGCTTTAAGCAGAGGGGCGGAAGAGGCATTTTTCGTAGAAAAAAATCCACAGGCTTTCAGGGTTTTGAAAACTAATGTGGAGGAATGTGATTTTAATAAGGCTAGCAATCTTTATTTAATGGATGCATTTGTTGCTTTAAAAGTCTTTAAAAAAAATAATTTGAACTTTAATTTAATCTACTTAGATCCTCCTTATAAATTTTCTAATTTGGAAAAAATCATTAAGCAGATTATTGAATTCTCCTTATTAGCAAATGAAGGAGTAGTTGTTGTAGAAACTGGTAAAAATACTAACTTACCCTGTGGATTCCTTAACTTACATAAAATTAAAGAAAGCATTTATGGTGATACGAAAGTAACATATTATCAATTAATGAAGGAGGAAGAAAGAAATGGATGTGTATAAAATTTTAGATGAATTTGAAGCTGAAGTTGAGGAAAGTGCGAAAATACCATTAACAAATAAAGCGATTCTACCGGAGGAAGTTCTATATAATTATATAGATCAACTTCGTGCTAACCTTCCTGAGGATATACGGGAAGCTCAATGGATTAAAAAAGAAAGACAAAGAATTATAGAAGAAGCTGAAAGAGAAGCCAAAAAAATCATTGAGAATGCTAAGATGAAAGTAGAAGAACTAATTAGCCAAACAGAAATCGTTAGGCTTGCAGAACAGCACAGCCAAGAAATTATAAAAAAAGCTCAGCTCCAGGCTCAGGAAATAACCGAAGGGGCTTTTAGCTTTGCCGATGAGATAATGTCCCAACTTCAAATACAACTGGAAAAAAACCTGGAGATTATTCGTGAAGGACGCAAGTCAATTCAACAGATACCTGATAAACAAAAGGTACAAAAAACAGGATAAGATAATTTGTATCTTTTTTTTGGCAGATAAATAGTTAATGATTTATTAATTTTTTATTATTTTATATTTTAGTAGTGATAGTATTAACATTATTGAAATAAGTATTCCACAAGAGGTAATATGAAAAACAAAATAGTTCCATCCATTTAGTGGGGACGTAAAAGGAGAGTACATATTAATAACCGGCATGAAATTTAGAAAAGGAACAAATAAAATCATCGTGATTATCCCTGCCATTATCCCTTGAAAGATCCTTCCCAAGAGGAAATAATGAATGGGTATATAATTTTTAGCAACAATACTGCTTACTTGTGCTTGAATAGACAATCCACTCCAACCTAGAATTACACTGACTATGATTGCTTGTTCTCGTAAACCGGCACTTATTTCTGAAGCTTTTTTAGTTCCTAGAGTCATTTCAAAAAATCCGGTACTTAAAGCTTCACCTAATTGAGGGTCAAGGCCTATTATAGATAGAAGTTTAGTAAAAATGACAGCTAACAAAGATAAGATTTCCGTGATTCGAAAAATTTCTATTAGCACCGCAAAAAAAATTACGAATCCTCCAATTGTTAGCATATTGTGAATTGCCTTCTGAACAGCCTTACCCATCAGTGCGCCGAAGGATAGAGTTTTGTTTTGATTTGTTACAAATAATTCGCGAATACTTTTTTTCAGGATACTTTTTCCTGTTTCGGTTTGAAAATATTTTACTCTTTTCTCACTTTTAAGAAGGCCCAATATTATTCCCAATAGGATATTAGCGCCGTAATGACTGACTGCCAGTAAAATTCCTAGGTTGGGATTTTGAAACATGCCTACGGGTACGGCAACTAATAAAAATAGTGGACTAGAATTATTGGTGAAGGCAATTAATCTACTGGCTTCTTCCTTTGTACATAAATTTTTTTCGTATAAAGTATTTGTTAAAACAGCCCCCATAGGAAATCCGGAAGTAAAGCCCATTGCCATGACAAAACCGGCTGCACCCGGTTGTTTGAAAACCGGTCGCATTAATGGTTCTAATAATACCCCTAGCAAACTTACAACACCTAATTCTACCAGAATATCAGCAATAATAAAAAAAGGTAAAAGGGAAGGTACTAATATAGTAGCCCAAGTTTTTAAACCATAGTTAGCTCCTTGAAATGTTGCCTCAGGATGCAGGATCATAGCTATGGTTAAAATTATAGCTAAAAAAGCCAAAAACAATGAAAAGAAATTTTTTTCTTTTGCCAACATTATTCCGCCTTTAAAGGTTTTATTATAAATTATATTGGTCATATATTTAAGATATGATAAGAATTTGGGGAGGAATAATCTTGGGAAAATGTAAAGTGGGATTGGCTTTAGGGGCAGGAGGTGCAAAAGGTTTAGCTCATTTAGGAGTGTTGGACGTATTGGAAAAAGCAAATATTCCTATTCATTTTATTGCCGGATCAAGTATTGGGGCAGTTATCGGTTCATTTTACGCTGCCGGAACGAGGCTGGATTTATTAATTAAACTAGCTCAGGAACTCAAAAATAATTACTTAATTGATTTTTGTATATCGAAAATGGGATTAATTAAGGGGAAAAAAGCTGAGGCAATAATCAGACTAATGACTCATAACAAAAATTTTAAAGACCTTAATATACCCTTAGCCGTTGTGGCCACAGATTTAATAACAGGAGAGAGAGTTGTGTTTAGAGAAGGAAATGTGGCTCAGGCTGTAAGAGCCAGTATCGCTGTACCAGGGGTTTTCCAACCGGTAATTAAAGGAGATAAAATCCTGGTAGACGGTGCGGTAATCGATCATCTACCTGCCCAAATAGTCAGAGAAATGGGTGCTGATCTGGTTATTGCTGTTGATTTACAGTATTATAATTCTGTGGTAGAAGCAAGGATAAATAATATTTTTGACGTAATTATGCAGTCCATTGAAATAATTGAGAGAAATACCAGGGAAAAATATCTTCCTTACACCGATATAGTAATAAAGCCTAAGGTAAGTAATTACCCCTGGACAGACTTTGAGGCGGCAGAGGAAATAATCATAGCTGGAAAAGTTGCTTGTGAAGAAGTACTCGATGAAATTAAGTTAAAAATGAATTCTCTTAAGGGTT
>DGEF01000094.1:13746-15015 GCA_002385805.1 Peptococcaceae bacterium UBA3933 | reverse complement strand
TAGTAAAATAGACTTAACCTTCACTAATAGACTCAATTTTGTTCATCCGTGGTTATAACAATCGGCGACCTATAGAAATCCAAGCGACCTTTTCGCTTCTGAGGATCGGGATAAGCTAACGTATATAAGTCAGTGGCTCTTATTTCTAACTCCAGCATTTTTTTTGCTGATTCATCTATATTTTTATAACCATGAGCTAACTTTGTAATTATAGGCAGGCGGGCTTTAGTCTTTATTAATTTTAAGAGTTTTTGTCCTTTTTCATTAAAACCTAGCACTCTTAAATAATATGGTTGAGTAAATACATCATTTTTTGTAAAGCCTAAATAAAGGTGTATCAACAAGCGTTGTATTCTGGTGTGGGTATATCTTTTTGTTTTCAATTTCTCAATAAGCTCATAAATTGTACCTGTTTCCAGAGCCATTTTCCAGAGGCGATTTTCCAGCCCTTCGTTAACTTCAATAATATTGCTAATTTCGGCAGGGGACATTCTTCTTAAACAACTAAGTATGCCTTGTTCCAGATTTTCTAAGAAAACGGGGCCTTCTCTATCCTGAAACTTTTTCAGCAAAACTTCCTTTGTTGTTTCCGGTACATAGTTAACCCAAGAGGAGTTTTTTTCTTTGATTAATCTTCGAATGGCCGTTGCGCTGGCGAATTGGTTTTCCGGTCTTTGAGCATGGTAATTTCCTAGACGTTTAACAAGTACAGGCTCTATTTTTTCGGAAAGTAAAGCTAAATTTCTTAAATAAGCGATAGCCAATATGTTATTGGGGTTATTTAATTCATTTATAAAATCATTAGCATCGGAACCCATTACCTTGTTTAAAGCCAGGCTACGGGCATGAGGAAAGGAGAAACCTTGTTTTAAATATTCATCTAGACTTTTTTGGAAAGAATGTTCTTCATGGTTGAAGAAGTCTGCAATTAACTGTAGTTTTTTCAGATCAGAACTTTCTGCACCAAAAGCAAGATGGGTAACTATTCCTGTAGCAGCAAGGGATTGTACGCCTCCGGAGGCAAACCACATAGCACTGCGACTGGAAAAGGCTACTGGTAATTCCAAAACAAGGTCTATTCCGTTTCTCAAAGCCGTTTCACACCTAGCCCATTTATCGATTAAAGCCGGTTCACCTCTTTGCAGAAAATTACTGCTTAATATGGCTATGGTGGCTGTGGGATTAATTTTTCTTTTAGCAGTTTGTAAATGATAAAGATGTCCCAGGTGAAAAGGATTATATTCCGCAATTATTCCCAATACTTTCAAG
>DGEF01000094.1:0-13465 GCA_002385805.1 Peptococcaceae bacterium UBA3933 | reverse complement strand
AATAAATAAAAATTGTCTAAATTATACCAAAGGAGGAGAAGTATTGATGAATCTTGTCGAAACCATTAGAGCCAAGGCAAGAAGTAAAGGGGCAACTATAGTATTACCCGAAGGTACAGAAGAAAGAACTGTACAAGCTGCAGGTATACTGACCAGAGAGAAAATTGCCAAAGTTATCCTCTTAGGACCAAAAGAAGAAGTAGAGGCTGTGGCTCAAAAAACCGGCACTGACTTAAGGGAGGTACAGATTATAAATCCCCTTCAGTCAGAAAAATTTGAGCAATATGCAGAAACTCTTTACGAATTAAGAAAACATAAAGGCTTGTCCCTGGAAGAAGCCAGAGAACTTACGAAGAACCCATTGTATTTCGGTACTTTAATGGTTAAAAATGATGATGCCGATGGTATGGTAGCAGGTGCTCAAAATACAACAGGTGATGTTTTACGGCCTGCTTTACAAATTATTAAAACCGAAAAAGGCATTTCTTCAGTTTCAGGTGCTTTTATTATGATTGTACCTGATTGTGAGTATGGTGAAAATGGGATAATGGTATTTGCCGATTGTGCAGTTAATCCTAATCCTACTGCAGAACAATTAGCGGAAAATGCATATTTAAGTAGTAAAACCGCTAGGGCTATAGTTGGCATGGAACCTAAAATAGGTATGTTGTCTTTTTCTACTAAAGGTAGTGCAAAACATGAACTGGTGGATAAGGTTGTTAAAGCTGTAGGAATCGCTAAAGAAAGATATCCCGAATTGCAAATAGATGGAGAATTACAGGCAGATGCCGCTTTAGTACCCAAAGTAGGTAAATCGAAGGCTCCAAACAGTGAAATAGCAGGCAAAGTGAATGTATTAATTTTCCCAGATTTACAAGCCGGTAATATTGGTTATAAACTTGTTCAGCGTTTAGCTAAAGCTGAAGCTTTGGGACCGATTTTACAGGGAATGGCAAAACCTGTTAACGATCTTTCTCGTGGTTGTAGTGTTGATGATATTGTGAATACAGTAGCAATGACTGTATTACAAGAATAGTGAGGAGGATTAAGATGAAAATATTAGTTATAAATTGTGGAAGTTCTTCGTTAAAATACCAAGTTTTCGATATGGATAGAGAAGAGGTATTAGCGAAAGGTTTAGCGGAAAGAATCGGTATTAAAGATTCCCGTTTAAAACATGAAGTAAGCTCGGGGCAGAAGGTTGTAATCGAACAGGATTTAAATGACCATATCGAGGCTATCCAACTGGTTTTAAAAACCTTAACTGACTCTAAACATGGAGTATTAAAAGATATATCTGAAATCAATGCGGTAGGGCACAGAGTAGCTCATGGTGGTCCTAATTTCTCCTCTTCAGTTGTGATAACTGAAGATGTAAAAAAAGAAATCAGGGAACTTTTTGAACTGGCACCTTTACATAACCCGGCAAATTTACAAGGCATAGAAGCAATGGAAAAGTTGCTGCCAGGAGTTAAACAGGTGGCTGTTTTTGATACGGCTTTCCATCAAACTATGCCACCCTGCGCTTATCTTTATGGTATTCCTTATGAATATTATGAAAAATATAAGATAAGAAAATATGGTTTTCATGGTACATCACATAAATATGTAGCCCAAAGGGCTGGAGAGATATTGGGCAAGCCCTGGGAACAATTGAAAATAATTACCTGTCATTTGGGTAATGGGGCAAGTATTTCGGCTATAAAAGATGGTAAATCATTGGAAAATACCATGGGCTTTACTCCTTTGGAAGGGGTAATCATGGGTACTCGTTCCGGTAATATTGACCCTTCTATTGTTACCTTTATTATGGAAAAAGAAGGTATGAGTATTGAAGAGATTAATAATTTCTTAAATAAAAAGTGCGGTGTTTTGGGTGTCTCAGGAATCAGCAGCGATTTCCGTGATTTAGAAGCAGCCTGTGCTCAAGGTAACAGACGTGCGCAATTAGCCATTGAGATGTTTATTTATGATGTTAAATTACGTATTGGGGCTTATACCAGTATTTTAGGCGGTTTAGATGTTCTGGTGTTTACAGCCGGTTTAGGGGAAAACGGCATTGAAGTTCGCCGAGATATTTGTAAAGATATGGAGTTTTTCGGTATAAAAATTGACGAAGAGAAGAATAAGGTAAGAGGAAAAGAAGCAATTATTTCTCGTGATGGTGAACCGGTGAAAGTACTAGTTATACCTACCAATGAAGAATTAATGATCGCCCGTGATACAAAAGAATTGGTGGCAAGGTAACAGACTTGACAACTTTCTAATGGACATTTATAATTAAAAAGTCGCCTAATGAGTTTATAGGGTGGGTTATAAATGTCTATAACGATTAATTTAAGTAAAATTAGAAACAATGAAGGAACCAGTTTAAGTTTTAATTTGCAAACGGAAAAACTGGATTTACTAGCAAAAGAGGATTTGCTCATTACGAAACCCCTTCAAATTTGGGTAGAGGTGAAAAATACCGGTAATATTTTACAATTACAAGGAGAAGTGGAAACTGAAGTTACCACCAATTGCGATCGTTGTTTAGAAAAAGTAATTTTACCGATAAAAACGAATTTTAAGGAAAAATTAATTCATACCTCTAATCTCAAACTATTACACTATCTAACTAAAGATGAAATTGAAGAAGAATATGTTGTATTTGATAAGGATAACTTTGATTTAACTGATTTTGTTAGGGAAAGCATTATATTAGCTATTCCTCTTAAAATATTATGTGCTGAAAATTGCCGTGGTTTTTGCCCTAAATGTGGTCAAAATTTAAACAGGAGTTCATGTAATTGTACTACTGATGAAATTGACCCTCGTTTAGCAATTTTAGCCAAACTTAAAAGAGATTGAGGAGGTGTAATCATGGGAGTTCAACAAAATAAAAGATCAAAGTCAAGAACCAGAAAGAAAAGGTCAATTTGGGCAAAACTTGCTACTCCCACCAGAATGGAATGTCCACAATGTCATGAACCTAAATTACCCCATAGAGTTTGTCCAGCTTGTGGATATTACAAAAATCGTGAAGTAATAAAAACAGTTAACGAATAATACATTGAAATTCAGAAAGAGTAAGCCGTCTTTCTTAAATGGCTTACTCTTTTTTATATATTTTCTGATTTTGTTTTTTCTAAAAAATTAGCTTAAATTATGATTAAAATTTATCTTGCAAAAGCTGGGAATATATATTATACTTTTTTTGACACCAGGTATTAATAGCTGGTATAAAGAATTAAAAGGGATGATTCAGATGTCTAAAAGAATTCCAAAGTTACAAAGACAGGAAAAATTACAGGAAATTCTTTCTGAAAATCCTTTTATAACCGATGATGATTTAGCGCAAGAATTTGGTTGTAGTGTTCAAACAATTCGCCTGGATCGTCTAGAATTGGGCATACCCGAATTAAGAGAGCGGGTGAAAAAAGTTGCTCAAATTAATCATGCTAAAGTAAGGTCTATTGCCGATAAAGAAATAATTGGGGAGTTGATTGAGCTAGAACTAGGCAAAAAAGCCGTATCTGTATTACAAATTACTTCCGAAATGGTGGCTGATAAAACCAAGATTTGTCGGGGTCACCATATTTTTTCGCAAGCTAATATGTTAGCAATGGCTTTAATTGATGCTGATGCGGTGTTGACCGGTAGTGCACGCATTAGGTATCGGCGTCCGGTTTATCTAAACGAAAAACTGGTGGCCACAGCTATTTTTGCCCGCCGTCATAGTAATAAACACCTAATTAAGGTTGTATCGAAAGTTGGGGCCGAAGAAGTATTTGTAGGCAAATTTATCATGGTTTCTCGTTAGGAGGAGTTTAGCATGAAAATTGCTGTAGATGCTATGGGGGGTGACCATGCTCCTCAAGAAATTGTTAAGGGTGCTATTCTTGCATCAGAATTATTTCCTGAAATCGAGAAAATTTTTTTAGTGGGTTCTCCTACCGCTATAGAACCTCTGCTAGAAAAAAGAAATGATAAACTGGAAATTGTTCCTGCCAGTGAAGTAATTACCATGGAAGACCACCCGGGAATAGCTTTTCGACGTAAAAAAGATGCTTCCATTACCGTAGCCGCAAAATTAGTGAAAAGCGGTGAAGCTTGTGCTCTTGTTTCTGCCGGCAGTACCGGTGCCCAAATGGTTGCTTCTTTATTTACTTTAGGCAGGATAAAAGGGATAGAAAGACCTGCTATTGCTATAGTATTACCAACTTTAGAGGGTGGTAAATTATTGTTAGATGCAGGGGCCAATGCAGATTGTAAAGTACATAATTTAATAGATTTTGCAAAAATGGGAAATATATACGCAAAAAAAATATTAGGTATTGAAAACCCGCGCATCGGCTTAATTAATATCGGTAGTGAAGCAACAAAAGGAAATGAGTTAAGTATTAAGGCTTTTGAAGAATTGAGTAAAATAAATAATATAAATTTTATTGGTAATATTGAAGGAAGAGACATTCCCCAAGGGAAATGTGATGTCTTTGTTTGTGACGGTTTTGTGGGGAATGTAATTCTTAAACTTATGGAAGGAATGGCTAAGGCTTTTGGAACTATCTTAAAAGAAGAGGCCAATAAAAGCATCCGCACTAAAGCGGGAGCAGCTTTGATGTTACCCGCTTTAAAAGGTATAAAAAATAGAATGGATTATGCAGAATATGGGGGAGCTCCCCTTTTAGGTGTTGACGGAATCAGCATTATCTGCCATGGAAGTTCCAAGGCTAAAGCTATAGCTAATGCTATCCGGGTTGCCGGTGAATGTTATTCTCAAGGTTTTATTAATGCTTTAAAACAAGTTAGCGAGGTTTAAATATGGTTAATAAAGTTTGTTCTGTAGGAATTATTGGTACCGGTTCCTATTTGCCGGAAACAATAGTTACTAATGAGGACTTAGAAAAAATAATAGATACAAATGATGAGTGGATAGTAACCAGGACAGGGATTAGTGAGAGACGTAAAGCACCTCCTGAAATGGCTACTTCAGATTTGGGAGCAATAGCGGCTCAGAGAGCTATAGAAAGTGCAAATTTAAGACCTGAAGATATTGATTTAATTATAGTAGCTACAATTACACCGGATATGCTTTTCCCTTCTACTGCTTGTATTATTCAAGAAAAAATAGGAGCAACGAAAGCGGCCGCTTTTGATTTATCTGCTGCCTGTACCGGGTTTATTTACGGTTTATCCATTGCTGCTCAGTTTATAGCTACCGGTATGTATAAATATGTCTTAGTGATCGGGGCGGAAGTTTTATCCCGGATTTTAAATCCGAAAGACCGCAGTACTTTGATACTGTTTGGGGATGGTGCAGGAGCAGCCGTTTTAGGTCCTGTAGAGGAGGGATACGGCTTTTTATCCTTTGATCTAGGTGCTGAGGGCTCCGGTGGTGATCTTTTATATATTAAAGCCGGTGGTTCTAGATTCCCTGCCAGTAAAGAAACCGTAGAAAAAGGTGAACATTACATAAAGATGGTTGGGAACGAAGTCTTTAAATTTGCAGTACGTATAATGGGTGAAACTTCATTAAAGGCTTTAGAGAAAGCCGGCCTGACCCAAGACGATGTAAATTATTTAATCCCCCATCAAGCCAACATTAGAATAGTTGATGCAGCTGTAAAACGCTTAAAATTAGCTACGGAAAAAGTTTATGTTAACTTAGATAAATATGGTAATATGTCAGGAGCATCGGTTCCCGTTGCCTTGGATGAAGCCGTAAGAAAAGGTCGTATTAATAAAGGTGATAATGTGATTCTGGTAGGCTTTGGGGCCGGGTTAACCTGGGGATCTTGTGTTATTCGTTGGAGTTAAGGGGAGGGAACTTAATTTGTTTAAAACTGATTTATGTAAAATATTAGATATTGAATATCCTATATTTCAAGGTGGTATGGCTTGGGTAGCTACCGCTGAACTGGCTGCAGCCGTTTCTGAAGCAGGAGGATTGGGTATAATAGGTGCCGGAAACGCTCCGCCGGACGTAGTACGAGAGCAGATTAGAAAAGCTAGAAGCTTAACAGATAAACCTTTTGGGGTTAATTTATATTACATGTCTCCTTTTGTTGAAGATATTATTAAAGTAGTGATAGAAGAAAAAGTAGCTGTTTTAACAACAGGTGCCGGTAATCCGGGTAAACATATAGTCCAATTAAAAGAAGCGGGAATTAAAGTTTTTCCTGTAGTGTCTTCTGTAGCCTTGGCTAAACGTTTAGCTCGGACCGGAGTAGACGGCTTAATAGCGGAAGGCATGGAGTGTGGGGGCCATGTGGGTGAAATCACTACTATGGCTTTAGTTCCTCAGATAGTTGATGCGGTAGATTTACCTGTTATTGCTGCCGGGGGTATTTATGACGGCCGTGGTATTTTAGCTGCATTAAGCCTAGGAGCCGTTGGTGTACAAATGGGTACGCGTTTTGTATGTGCTACTGAATGTGTTGTACATAAAAATTATAAAGAAGCAATTATTAAAGCTAAAGATAGGGATACGGTACTTACCGGTTATAACGGTCATTATGTTCGAGTGTTGAGAAATAAACTAACCCGAATGTATGAAGAATTAGTATCCCGTAATGCCAGTCCAGAAGAATTTGAAAAGCTGGGTGTGGGTAGGTTACGGGCTGCCGCTATAGATGGGGATGTGGTCATGGGATCTGTTATGTCAGGTCAAGTGGCAGCTATGGTGAATAAAATCCAACCTGCTCAAGAAATTATAAATGAACTGGTGGAAGATGTAGAAAAACAAATGACCAGGCTGCAAAATCTATTGGGCAGATAAATTGGGTTGTTAGTAAACCACGGATAAACACTGATAAACACTAATAAGGAAAGTCTACTAGTGAGCGAGTGGGCGAGTGGGCGAGAAAAAACATAATTAAACCACGACAGATGAACACGGATTAACATTGATTAAATAATAATTCGTCAGACCGAAGGTCGAAATACTAGCCACTAAAAACTAGCCACTATTCTACTAGTCACTAGTCACTAATCACACTAACTAAGGAGGTTTTCTATGGGCAAAATTGCCTTTGTTTTTCCTGGCCAAGGAGCTCAATATGTAGGTATGGGCCGTGATGTATTTGAAAAGAATCCACTGTCCAGGGAAATCTTTGAAATCGCAGATAAGACATTAGGCTATAATTTATCCGATTTATGTTTTAACGGTCCTGAAGAAAAATTAAAACTAACTATACATACTCAACCGGCTATACTTACTACCAGTATTGCCTGCTATCAATTGATTAAAGAAGAGGGAATTAAGCCGGACTTTGTAGCCGGACACAGTTTAGGTGAGTATTCAGCCCTTGTTGTAGCAGAATCTATGAGTTTTGCGGATGCGGTTAAGCTGGTTGAAAAAAGAGGTATGTATATGCAGGAAGCTGTTCCGGCTGGAGAAGGTACAATGGCGGCAATCTTAGGATTAGATATTGCTAAAGTGGAGGAATTATGCCATATTTGTAGTGATGAAGGAATAGTAGAACCGGCTAATTTTAATTGCCCCGGACAAATAGTAATTGCCGGACAAACTCCTGCGGTGAATAAGGCAGTAAGTTTAGCTAAAGAATATGGTGCTAAAAGAGCTATGGTTTTATCAGTAAGCGGTCCTTTTCATTCTTCTCTTTTAAAACCAGCCAGTATTAAATTAGCTGAAACCATAAAAAATGTGCAGGTTAATGACCCACAAATACCTGTTGTGGCCAATGTAAATGCTCAAATCGTTTCAACCGGAGAAGAAGTTAAGGAAGCTTTAATTACTCAAGTAAATAATTCGGTAAAATGGGAACAATCTATTAAATTGTTATCTGATAAAGGAGTTATAACCTTTGTAGAAATAGGGCCAGGCAAAGTTTTGTCAGGATTAATTAAAAAGATTGTTCCAGGAGCTAAACTATTGAATATTGAGGACATGGCATCTTTTGAAAAAACTTTGGTTCAATTAAAGGAAGGTGTTTAGAATGATTTTTGCGGGGCAAGTGGCTTTAGTCACCGGTGCTTCCCGAGGGATTGGTAGAGCCATTGCTTTAGAACTAGCTAAAAAAGGGGCTAAGGTTGCCGTAAATTATGCCGGCAGCCAGGATAAAGCTTTAGAAGTAGTTAAGGAGATTGAATCTTTCGGCGGAGAAGCTATAGCAGTTCAAGCCGATGTTAGCGATAATACACAAGTTACTCAGATGATTAAAACTGTTGAAGAAAAACTTGGTCCTATAAATATTTTAGTCAATAATGCGGGCATTAACCGAGATAATCTTTTAATGCGTTTGAAAGAAGAGGACTGGGACCAGGTTATGGCTACGAACTTAAAAGGTGTTTTTAACTGTACGAAAGCAGTTATTAGAGTAATGATGAAGGAGAGAAAGGGTAAAATTATTAATATCTCTTCTGTTGTCGGTTTATCCGGTAATATAGGTCAAAGTAATTATGCAGCCAGTAAAGCCGGGATAATTGGTTTTACTAAAGCTATGGCTCAAGAACTAGCCAGTCGTAATATACAGGTGAATGCTGTTGCCCCTGGATTTATTACAACTGATATGACACAACAGCTTACTTCTGAAATGCAGGAACAAATTTTAAATCGTATACCTCTAAAAAGGTTTGGTAAGCCCGAGGATGTTGCTAATGCTGTTAGCTTTTTAGCTTCTCCGGCGGCTGACTATATAACAGGCCAAGTTTTATGTGTTGATGGTGGAATGATAATGTGAGATTATTAAAAGAGCTTGTGGAAGGAGGTGAAGAGTGTGGAAGTTTTTGAAAAAATAAAATCAATTGTTGTTGACCAATTAGGTGTTGACGCTGACGAAGTAACTTTAGAAACCACTTTTGAGGATTTAAACGCAGATTCTTTAGATGTGGTTGAGTTAGTTATGGCTATCGAGGAAGAGTTTGATATAGAAATTCCTGATGAAGATGCAGAAAAAATAAGAAGTGTTGGCGCAGCTGTAGAATATATTAAAGGAAAGATTCAATAACGAACAGTAAAAGTCCCGTGGAAATTTTACGGGGCTTTTCTTAAAATAGATAAAATTGGGAGGAGTTCCCTTTGAAATTACCTGTATTAAAAATTGGCAATTTACAACCTAAATATCCCATTATCCAAGGCGGAATGGCTGTCAGGATATCAACAGCACCCCTAGCTGCTGCTGTAGCCAATGCAGGTGGAATTGGTTTAATTGCAGCCAGTGGGATGAGTATTCAAGAATTAAAAGATGAAATAAGATGGGCTAGAAAGAATACGAACGGAATTATAGGTATCAATATTATGTATGCCGTAAAAAAATTTCCGGAATTAGTTTTTGCCGCTTTGGAGGAAGGTATTGACTTAATTGTACAAGGGGCTGGATTTTCCAGAGATATTTTTAAGTGGTGTGCTGAAGCTAAAACTCCCTTTGTTTCTATTGTTTCCACTACTAAACTGGCTAAATTGGCTGAAGGTTTAGGTGCTTCGGCAGTAGTAGTTGAAGGTACAGAAGCCGGAGGTCATCTGGGTACTATGGAATCAGTAAGGAAAATCCTTCCGGAAGTAAAAAAAGCTATTAAGATTCCGGTAATAGCGGCCGGAGGAATAATTGATGCTCTGGATATGTATGAAGTATTTAAATTAGGTGCAGATGGTGTGCAAATGGGAACTAGGTTTGCGGCTTCTTTAGAATCAAACGCCGCACCTAATCTAAAAGAATTTTATATCCAGGCAACTGCCGAGGATATCGTTTTAATTGATAGTCCGGTAGGTTTACCGGGCCGTGCTCTTAAGAATGAGTTTAGTGAGAAAATTGCTAAGGAAAATATACCGCCGGAGAAATGCGAAAATTGCTTAAAAAAATGTAAGCGCAACTTCTGTATAATGGCTGCGTTAAACAATGCACAAAAAGGTAACTTGAAAGAAGGACTTATTTTCTCAGGAGCCTATATAAATAAGATTAAAGAAATTTTGCCTGCCGGTGAGATTATACGTAAATTGGTTAGCGATTATGAAAAGCTGTAAAAGACTATAATTCTTTATTCTTTCAGAATTTCTTAAAAGCAACACTTTAAGAAAGACATTTTTATTTTTTTTAACTAATGTTCAACAACTATTTACCTAGCCACTCTAAGCAAAAGAGGTGTTTTTCAATGTCAAAAAAAAGAGTAGTTGTTACCGGATTAGGAGTAATTTCACCTGTAGGGTCTGGCAAAGAAAAATTCTGGGAAAACTTAATAGCCGGTAATTCCGGTATAGGTCCAATTACCAAATTCGATGCCAGTGAAATGCCCACAAGGATTGCCGGTGAAGTAAAGGATTTCAATGTATTGGATTTTATTGATAAAAAAGAAGCCCGCCGGATGGATTTATTTACTCAATATGCTGTATCTGCTGCCAAAATGGCTGTTAATGACAGCAAATTGGATTTAGAAAAAGTTGATTTAACCAGAGTAGGTGTTATTTTAGGTTCCGGAATCGGCGGTATAAGTACTTTAGAAGAACAGCATAAAGTACTGTTGGAGAAAGGGCCTAGTCGTGTAAGCCCCTTTATGACGCCGATGATGATTGTCAATATGGCTGCTGGACAGATTTCTATTCACCTTGGCGCCAAAGGTCCTAATTTTACAGTGGTTACAGCTTGTGCTTCAGGTACAAATGCCATAGGAGATGCTTTTAAATATATCCAACGGGGAGATGCAGATATTGTCCTAACCGGTGGCACAGAATCTTCAATTACACCATTATCTTTTGCCGGTTTTTGTTCTATGAAAGCATTGTCTACCCGTAATGATGAGCCAACTAAAGCCAGTAGACCCTTTGATAAAAAAAGAGACGGTTTTGTGATGGGTGAAGGTTCCGCTATTTTAGTTCTGGAAAGTTTAGAACATGCCCTAAAACGTAATGCCCCAATTTATGCGGAAGTATTAGGATATGCAGCCACAGCTGATGCTCATCATATTACAGCTCCTGCTCCCGACGGAGAGGGTGCCGCTCGAGCCATGGCTTTAGCTATACAAGATGCACAAATCAAACCCTCAGATATAGATTATATTAATGCTCATGGAACTTCAACTGAATTAAACGATAAATATGAAACACTTGCTATCAAAGAGGTTTTTGGTGAAGCCAGCAAAAATGTATTAATTAGCTCTACCAAATCAATGACCGGACATCTATTGGGTGCTGCAGGGGCAATTGAATTAGCGGCGGTCTGTTTAGCCATCAAGGATGATATTGTTCCACCTACTATTAATTATGAATATCCAGATCCAGATTGCGATTTGGATTATGTCCCCAATAAAGCCAGAAAGAAAGTAATAAATTATGCTATGAGTAATTCATTGGGATTCGGTGGACATAATGCTTCCATAGTATTAAGTAAATTTAAGGAATAACAAAGGTTAGCCAATTTGGCTAACCTTTGTTATTTGCAAACAATTCTAGTAGCAAATGCGTTAACTAATTTGTTTGTTTTTGTGCCTTTTAATGTGTACAATATTCTTTATGGAGGTGAAAAAATGTTGACCGAACAACGGATTAAAGAGTTAAAAGAATTGATTGAGAAAATAGGGTTGAATATAACTAGCTTAGAATTAATAAATACAGCTTTAACACATCCTTCTTATGTTTTTGAAAAAGGACAAGGGGCCGGTAACCATAACCAAAGATTGGAGTTTTTGGGTGATGCAGTAGTAGGATTGATTGTAGGGGATTATTTATTTAATCTTTACCCGGAAAAAAGTGAAGGTGAACTTACTAAAATGCGGGCAGCATTAGTTTGCGAAAGTAGTTTGGCTAAAGCTGCTAATCGATTAGGAATCGGTCCTTATTTACTTATGGGAAAAGGCGAAAAACTTGGAGGAGGAGCTCAAAGACCTTCCAACCTGGCCGATGCCTGGGAAGCTTTAATAGGTGCCCTGTACCTTGAGTTAGGCTTAGAGGAGATTAAAGAATTTACTATAAAGTACATAAAGCCTGAACTGGAAAGAGTAATTTCCGGAAATTATGGTGATTTTAAAACTCAATTTCAAGAATATATTCAGCGTCGCTCGGACCAAGTAATTGAATATGAAATTCTTTCTGAAACAGGCCCTGATCATGATAAAGTTTTTGTGGCCGGAGTTTCGGTGCAGGGAAAACTTATTGCTCGGGGAAGTGGCCGGACTAAAAAAGAGGCTGAACAAAATGCAGCCCATCAAGCTTTAATAAAAATGGGTGAATTAAGTGAGTAGAAAAATTATTATACCTATCTTCATTCCCCATTTGGGTTGTCCTCATACTTGTGTTTTTTGTAATCAAAAAAAAATTGCCGGAAATTTTAATAAACCAACTCCCCAAAAGGTTACAGATACTGTACTTGCTTACCGAAAAACAATTAAAGGGAAATCAGATAATACTATTGAATTGGCTTTTTATGGTGGTAGTTTTACGGCTATTGAGGAAGAATTCCAAAAACAATTACTGCAAACAGCCCTGAAACTTAAAGAAAGTAAGCTAATCGACGAAATTAGAATATCAACCAGACCGGATTATATAAGCCCGGAAGTTATTAATAGGTTGGTAACCTACCAGGTAAATACAGTAGAATTAGGTGTTCAATCCTTAGATCCCCAAGTTTTAGCAATAAGTGAACGGGGTCATTCTCCTTCCAGTGTAGAGAAGGCGGTTATTGCTTTAAAAGAAGCTAAACGTAAAGTAGGTATTCAATTAATGCCGGGGTTACCCCTGGATACTCGGGAAAAAACCTTGGTTACTGCCCAAAAAGTTATTAGGTTAAAACCTGATTTTGTTCGTATTTATCCAACTGTAGTTATCAAACAAACGAAATTGGCTGAGATGTATCAAAAAGGTGAATTTCAACCCTGGTCTTTAGAAGAGGCTATAGAAGTGGGAGCTTTGTTGTATATTCTATTTTCTCAAGCCCGAATACCGATTATAAGACTAGGTTTACAAGCTACGGAAAATCTCTGTGAAGGTAAAGACTTGGTTGCCGGACCATACCATCCTGCTTACGGAGAATTAGTGAAAAGCAGAGTGTTTCGTAAACAACTGAAATATTTAATAGGAGCTATAAAGGACTCGTCAATAAAAAATTTAAAAATCTATACTAATCCCCGTGAAATATCTCAAGTCAAAGGACAACACAAATCTAATGTCAAATATATTCAAGATAAATACGGTATAGCATTGGAAATTTCACCTTTGGCTAATTTACCACCTGGCCACTTAACTTTTTTCAATCCATCTACTAATTCCTGGGTTGTTCTTTCCAGAAGGGAATTTTTGGATAAATACAGAATTAATCACTAATTTAGCTTTTGGGTTATACTGCATGTCAGCATTACGGCTTTGGGGCAAATATTTTAGGACAGCATTACGACTCATTAGCTAATTTGCATGACGGCATGACGGCTACCGGGCTAAGCTTTCGGAACAGACTTATGACCTATTAATTAACCCAGACTTAACCTCAACCTTAACCTTCGCCTTAAGGCGAATAAATAGTGTTAATCCGTGGTTAAT
>DGEF01000085.1:12624-21279 GCA_002385805.1 Peptococcaceae bacterium UBA3933 | reverse complement strand
CCTATCACTATGAGAAAAACAGTCAAATTAAATAACAAGTTATTTTCTTTTAAAATCCTTAATAAAAAAAATTGCGTAATATAGAGAGTGACTAAAAGAGTGATGAGCAATGGAAACCCACTGAAATAATTTTCTGTTTTATACAAAGAATGAGAAATGAAACCGGCTAAACCTAGGGCAGTTGCTATCTTTAAATAATAATAATTATTCTTAACCATCATAACTAACTAATACCACTGTAATATTATCCAGTCCGCCTCGTTTTAAGGCCAACTGGACTAAATTATTTACGGTATTTTTTAAATTGTTGCCATTATTGACTACTTCAGTTAATATCTCCTGGTCGTTTACAAAATTTGAAAGTCCATCAGTACATAAAAGCAGAATATCCCCGGGTTGTATAACCATTTCCAGAAGATCAATTTCAACTACAGGTTCAGTTCCTAAAGCCCTGGTGAGGATATTTCGATGGGGGTGATTTTCAGCTTCTTGGGGAGTTAATTCACCTTGTCTGATTAATTCCCCGACTAAAGAGTGGTCTTTAGTCAAAAGCCGGATATTGCCGTCGCGAATTAAATAAGCTCTACTATCACCAATATGAGCTATATAGAGTTTATAATCTTTAAAAATGGCGGCAGTAATAGTAGTACCCATACCTTTGCACATACTTTTTGATTTTGCCTCATTATAAATAACCCTATTAGCTATTTCGACGGCATCTTTTAAAACTTGCCCATCATTATTTGTTATAGTTTCTAAGGTTAAAAATTCATCAAGGGTTTTAATGGCCAGGCTACTGGCTAGCTCTCCAGCCTCATGACCTCCCATCCCGTCTGCTACTATAAAAAGCCCCCGCTTTTTATCGGCTAAAAACTTATCTTCATTGGCTTTTCGCACTAACCCGATTTCTGTTAAGGAATTGACGTGCATTATTCCACCTCACTAGCTTTAGAGACCCACCTGCAAAATCAAAAACCTCTCCTGGTGCAATCTCTTTGCTTAGATTACCTTTACTGCTCAAAATTACTTTTCCGTTTTCAATAAAAACTTTATCTCCGGATAATTCTAAGGTATCCTGGGGATAAAGAATTATTATCTCACCTTCTAAAGGGCGTAACCCATCGTTATTTAGGGATGTGTTGACTAAAAAAAGGGCAGCAGGCTGACTGAAATCACTTTTTTTCATTTCTTTATATATTTGATAAAGAAATGTATATAGAACCAGTAAGATAAAAAATTGCCACCAATAAGTTAATATCCACATATTTAGTTCACCACTTTTCCCCTTAACTGCCCACAAGCTGCATCTATATCTGTCCCTTTTTCTTCGCGGATACTGACTTCCACACCTAGCTCTTTTATTTCTCTTAAAAACTCGTAAATCCTTTTTTTAGAAGGTCTTGTAAAACTAGAACCTGGCACAGAATTTATAGGGATAAGATTTACATGACAGTGTATACCTTTTAAGAACTGAGCTAATTCTTTGCTATGCTGTGGTTGATCATTAAAGTCCTTAATTAACGCATACTCAAAAGTGATTCTCTTTTTTGTTACTTCATTATAATATTGACAGGCCTTTTTCAACTTTTCTAAAGGATATTTATGATTAATCGGCATAATCTTTGACCTTAATTCATTTGTAGGCGCATGGAGAGAGATAGCTAAAACTAAATCCAACTTCTGATCAGCCAGTTTTTTTATTTGAGGAGCAATACCACAACTAGAAATAGTAATTCTTCGCATACTAATATTTTGACCATCCTTAGAATTTAACAGTCTAACAGACTTAATTACATTTGCATAGTTTAATAAAGGTTCACCCATGCCCATATATACTACATTGCCTATTTTATACCCATCTTTTTCCTGGCTAAGGAAATTATTCACTGTATATACCTGTCCCAAAATTTCTCCTACTGTCAGGTTTCTGGTAAAACCACTTTTACCGGTTGCACAAAAGCCACACCCCATAGCACAACCTACTTGAGTGGAAATACATAAAGTATTGCGTTTTTTACTTCTATCACCTCGGTAACACATTAAAACACACTCTATATAATTACCATCTGGTAAAGCCAGCAAAAATTTAGTAGTACCATCCTGAGACACTTGTTTCTTTACTATATTCAAAGATGAAATCAAAACTTTTTGGCTTAATTTTTCTAAAAGACCTTTTCCCAAATTACTGGCTTCATCTAAACTGGAGATTTCCTTATTATGTACCCAAGCAAATAGCTGTTTCGCTCTAAAAGCCGGTTCATTTAACTCTTCCATTAATTGAAGCATTTCCGATAAATCTAAAGAACGCAGATCCTGAACCAAAATTATCACAATCCTTAAAATTAGTGACTAGTGACTGGTGACTAGAGACTAGAAATCTCGCCCACTCGTCCACTAATAGACTTTATTACTTTCTTCTCTTCATTCTGGCGATAAAAAAGCCGTCAGTATTATGAATAAAGGGTAAAAATTGAATCCAGCCCTGGGAGCCTTCTTCAGTTTGATAGGGTAAATATTTATTTAAATCTTTATCTAAATAAAACTCCTTATTATTTGCTAAGAAATCTTCTATTACCTGGTTATTTTCTTCGACAGTTGTAGTACAGGTACTATAAACCAGTGTACCACCGGGTTTAACTAATTTAGCTGCTTCCTGAATAATTTCTTTCTGGATTATTTGTAATTCTCGAATATCCTCGTGAGATTTGCGCCAACGTGCATCAGGTCTCCGTCCTAAAACACCTAAACCCGAACAAGGAGCATCTACTAAAACCGCATCAGCAGGTTCGTGAATAAATTGGCTTAAAAATCGTGCATCTTTTAAAATTGTCTCTACGTTCGTAATTCCTAGCCTGCGACATGTATCCTGGATTAATTTTAACCTATGTTGGTGAACATCAAAAGCTAAAATTCGCCCTTTATTACCCATTAATTGAGCTAAGTGACTTGTTTTTCCCCCTGGTCCACTGCAGACATCTAAAATAACTTGTCCTGATTGGGGTGCTACCACGTGACTAACAAGCATTGAACTTTCATCTTGGACGGTAAAATAACCTTGTCTAAACTCCTCTAACTTTCCTATTTCTACACTATCTAGTATTTCCAATCCTTCAGGTGCTTTGCTACTCTTAACAGTTTTTATCCCTTTTTTTTCAAGTTTTTCACATAATTCATCTGACGTAATTTTAAGGGTATTGGCTCTAATCCATAAGGGTGATGGTTGATTGAAGTAATCTGCTAATTTTAAAGCATTTTTTACTCCGTATTTTTCTACCCACATCTTTGCCAGCCACTGGGGAAAAGAAAAGATAACACTCAGGTACTCTACAGGACTTTTTTGTACATCAGGAATAGCTAAGTTATCTTTATTTCTTTCAATGTTTCTTAAAACACCATTTACAAATTTCACCGTACCAGGATGACCGTATTTTTTCGCTAGTTTTACTGATTCATTTATAGCAGCAGAAACTGGGACTTTATCCAAAAATAGTAATTGATAAAGTCCCAGCCGCAAAATATTTCTTATCCAAGGGGCCATATTTTTAACTTTTGGTTTAGCAAATTGGTCAAGGACCCAATCTAAATAACCCCTATATTTTATGGAACCATAAACTAATTCTGTGGCTAACCCTTTATCTTTAGGGTTAGCCAGTTTATTTTCTAAAAGAATTTTGTCTAAAGCAAGGTTAGCAAAAGCTCCTTCTTCATTTACTTGATATATAACTTTTAAAGCCAATTGTCTGGCATTCATTAATCTCTTCTACCACCTAACATTCCGGATATTATTAATAAACGCACTAAGTTTAAGAAAGCCATCAAAGCAGCAGCAACATAAGTTAATGCAGCAGCATCTAAAACACTCTTCGTACCTTTAATTTCTTCTCTTCCTAAAAAACCTTGGCCTTCTAAAATAGCCAATGCCCGGGAACTAGCATTGAATTCCACAGGTAAAGTAACAAGTTGGAAAAAGACTACGGCTGTAAAAAGAAGTACTCCTGCTTGCATTAGGAAAGGAGAACCCATAATTATACCAATGAGAAGTAAAGGAAAGGCTAAATTAGAACCAAACTGGGTAACAGGAATAATGCTGTTTCTGATATGCAAAGGTAGATATCCTGTATCATGTTGAATGGCATGACCGACTTCATGGGCGGCAACACCCAAAGAGGCCAGAGAACTTCCATGGTAAACTTCACTGGATAATCTCACCGTTCTTGTACGGGGATCATAATGGTCAGATAGATGACCGGCAATTAGTTCAATATTGACATCATATAAGCCGTTACTGTCCAGAATTTGTCTGGCAGCTTGCGCCCCTGTAATTCCTCTTTGAGATAAAATCCGGGAATACCTGGCAAAAGTGGTTTGTACTTTAGATTGTGCATACAAAGCTACAATAATACCGGGGATTAATAGAATCATGGTTGGATCAAACATAGGATAAAACATTATACCTCTCCTCCTTGAATAAAGTAATTGATGGCCCTTTCCACTTCACAGAGGTTTACCCTGGTATTATGACAGGGTCCCTCTGGTCTTTCATTAACAACACCTATTACCGGTATTTTATCCACATCCTGCATGCCACTGGTCAAGTCTCTTTCACAGGCAATAGCCACAATGGCCTGAGGCTTTCTTTCTTTAACAAATTTTCGGGCAAAGGTTCCACCGGTAGCTATTACTAGCTGTGTACCTTTTTCCCGACTTAATGTTAATAGATCTCCTACCGGACATAAACCACAACCCCTACAATTATTAACATCTACAGTTATCTTATGGGGGCATTGCACTCTTTGCAAACAATGAGGTGCTAAAATCAAGATATTTTCGGGAGAAATTTGTGGCCGGGCAATTTTTACTAACTGGTTACTTACCTGGATATATGAATTTTTAATCCGATCTTTCTCAAAACCCAACCATTGACCGATTGTTAAGGCTAAAGGAAATAGAAAATCAATAGTTTTATGAATATAAGTATTTAAAATTCTATAATTTTGGGCCCTCCATAAACTGAATACTAAAAAAAATATACCTGCACCTGCTATTAAAAAAAGAAGGATAAAAAACATAAGGGCTAAGGTTAGGATAATCTGGTTAACAAATAAATACTGTTTAGCAACTAGCCACCAGGCAAAGGAAAAAACAAAAACTAAAAATAATAGACTACAAGCCAAAAGGGTGATAAACAAACGTTTTCTTACCCGATCATCCATTTAACTCACCAAAAATTTGACCTGGCTTAATCCGATAACCGTTGACAAAATCATTAACAGACATTTCATTTTTACCGGAGGGCTGTACTTTAGTAATTAACAGAGGTTTATCACCGGTTTGCACCCATAACCCTTCTGAAGTAATGGCTAATACTTCCCCTGGTTGGCCTTGCAGATCTAATTTATCTTTTAGCCTGGTTTCTTTAATTTTTATCCTTCTATCTTCAATAAAAGTATACGCACCCGGCCAGGGATTCATACCCCTAACCAGGTTATGAACTGAAACGGCACTCTTTTTCCAATCAATTTTTTCATGTTCCTTTGTTAATAAAGGAGCATAGGTAGCCAATTCATGGTTTTGGGGTTCAGGTTTTAACAGATTTTTTTCCAGTTTTTCTAAAGTTTCCACTAAAACCTGTCCGCCCAAAATAGCCAGCCGGTCATGAAGTTCTCCGGTGGTCATATTTTGATCGATTAAAACCCGTGCTTTTAAAAGCATATCACCGGTATCCAGTCCCTCATCCATCAACATGGTTGTTACACCGCTTTCTGTCTCACCGTTGATTATCGCCCAATGAATAGGAGCGGGACCCCGATAGCGAGGTAGCAGAGATGCATGGACATTAATACAACCATATTCAGGCAAATCTAAAATAGCTTTAGGAAGTATCTGCCCAAAAGCCACCACAACAATTACCTGAGGATTTAATTGCTGTAATTTTTCTATAAAAATACTGTCTTTAACTTTTTCCGGTTGCAAAACCTTTAGACCTAACTCCAGCGCTTTCTCTTTTACCGGAGGCGGCGAAAGTTTTTTTCCCCTACCCTTTGGGCGGTCCGGTTGAGTTATAACGGCTATAATCTCATGTCCTGCCTGAGTTAATTGTTCTAAAGAGTTCACCGCAAATGTAGGTGTTCCCATAAAAACAATCCGCAATTTCTTACCTCCTAGTCCTGTCTCCGCAAATTTTTAGCCCTATCAATAAATAAAATGCCTTCTAAATGATCAATTTCATGCTGTAAAGCCCTGGCTAATAATCCTTCACCTTCCACAGTGATGGTTTTTCCATCTCTATCCAAACCTTTCACTTTCACCCAGGCCTTACGTGTTACTTCACCAATTAAACCCGGAAAACTTAAACATCCTTCATAATCTGTTTCTTCCCCACTGGCCTCCACTATTTCCGGATTGATTAAAGCAAGAGGTCCTTCTCCCACGTCAATTACAATAACCCTTTTTAAAACACCAACTTGGGGAGCAGCCAGTCCTACTCCCTTAGCATCGTACATAGTTTCTAGCATATTATCGATTAACTTTTTAATATTTGGAGTTATTTTGGAAACGATTTTCGATTTCTCACGTAATCCTTCCTTTTCATCTTTGACAATATTATAAATAGCCATTACATCTCTTCCTTTTCTTTATTACAATAATTTAGTAAATCACACTTGTATTATTATATTATAAAATATTTTCCGGTTCTACATCAATAATAATCCGCAATGTTTTACTATTTTCTCCTTTTAAGATATGATTAAAACTGTTTCGGGCAGCCACCCGTAATAAATCTAAATCAGTACCTTTTAAAATTAACTGATATCGATAACGGTTCTTTATTTTTTTAATAGGTGCCGTTGCCGGCCCCAGGATTTCGATTTTTTCTCCAAAGTGATCTTGTAAAAAAGCTGCAATCTGCCCAATACAATTAACTACATTTTTTTCTTTTACGTCAGTAACCAAAATTCTCACCAATGAACTAAAAGGAGGATAATCCATTTGCTTTCTTAGGGCTAGCTCTTTTTGAAAAAATTCAAGGTAAGCATAATTTTTCCCGGTAGTTATAGCATAATGTTCCGGATTATAAGTCTGGATAATTACTTTGCCGGCCAAACTTCCCCTACCTGCTCTTCCCGCTACCTGTGTTAATAACTGAAAAGTTCTTTCCCCGGCATTGTAATCAGGAAAACTTAATGATAGATCAGCCGCTATTACACCTACCAGAGTCACATTAGGAAAATCCAGACCTTTGGCTATCATTTGCGTGCCTAAAAGTATACTGCTTTTATTGCTTCCAAACTCCGCTAAAAGTTTTTGATGGGCATCTTTATTCTGAGTAGTATCCACATCCATCCTGATTACTTTAACCCCTGGCCATATTTTTTTTATTTCCGCCTCTACTTGTTGAGTCCCGGCACCAAAATATCGAATAAAGGAGCTACCACAATGGGGACATCTGTGGGGAACAGGCATAGTAAAATCGCAATAATGACATTTCATATGATGAGGTATTGAATGATAGGTTAAAGAAATAGCACAATTCTTACATTCCAAGGGCTTACCACATTCACGACAGAGTACAAAAGTAGAATACCCACGTCGGTTGAGAAAAAGGATAATTTGTTCTCCTCGGGCTAAGGTTTCTTCTATATTTATTTTAAGTCTTTGACTAAAAATACTTTTATTTCCTTTTAAGAATTCCTTCCGCATATCAACTATTTCTACCTGGGGCAATGGTTGAGGAGTTACCCTTTCCGGCATATTGATTAATTCATATTCCCCTTTAATCATCCGATAATAAGTTTCTAAAGAGGGGGTTGCACTGCCTAAAACTAATACTGCATTATTTCTTTTAGCCCTATAAAGAGCTACTTCCCGGGCATGATAACGTGGATCCGGTTCTGATTGTTTGAAAGTAGTTTCATGTTCTTCGTCAATGATAATCAAACCCAAATTTGACAGAGGTGCAAAAACAGCACTTCTTACGCCTACTATCACTTTTACTTTTCCTAAACGTAAACTTTCCCACACATCTAGTCTTTCTCCTGGAGAAAGTCCACTATGGAGAACTTTTACTTGGTCACCTAAAACAGCACTAAACCTACCTATTAACTGAGGGGTCAGAGAAATTTCCGGTACTAGAACTAGAGCAGTCCTGCCTTGCTTTAACACATATCTTATGGACTCCAGATAAACCTCAGTTTTACCGCTACCGGTTACACCATGAAGGAGAAAAGCCCCAAAATGACCTTGTTCTAATTTTTCTTTTATATTTGTAACTGCTTCCACCTGATATTGGTTAAGCTTTAAAACCTTGTCTTTTTTAAACTCTTTAAAAACCTGGGGAAAACGTTCTTCTTTAATTTTATACTTTATTACTAATCCTTTTCTTTCCAGACCACTAATAGCTGAACCAGGCTGAGGCCAATTTTGGGATAGTTGAGACAGTTCAGCAGGACCGTTTAGAGTTAAATATTTTAATATTTCCGCTTGTTTAGGAGCTCTTTTTAACTCTGTAGTCAGTATTTCATTTAATTCATTTAAAGTTAGTTTTGACTTGACCATTGTAGAAAATTTACGGCTTCCTTGAGCCTGAAAATCATCAAAAATCTTTACTAACCCTCTTTTTGCTAAATCAAAAAGAGGTATCTCTACCCCTTCCCC
>DGEF01000085.1:4236-12486 GCA_002385805.1 Peptococcaceae bacterium UBA3933 | reverse complement strand
ACCCAAAAAGCAACATCTACCATTTCCTGGGAAATTATTGGTTCTTCATCAATTAACGATTTTATACTTTTAAGTTTCAGGACATCTGTTTTTCCGGGAAATCCCACTATAAATCCCTCTGTATACCGACTGCCTAAAGGTACTTGTACTCTACAGCCTATTTTCACTTTATCTTGCAAATGAGCAGGTATTAAATAATCAAAGACCTGTTTTTCCAGGTTTTTACCTATATTAATCGCTACAGCTGCAATTTCAGGCATAATAAACCTCCCGGATTCCGTGTCTGCTAAAATAGCCTTATTTCTTTCAGCATTTATTTCGCTGAATAAAGTCCAAAATCCTTTAAATTGAAAAATAACAAAGAACAGCTAGCTCTTGCTAGCTGTTTAATTGTTCAATGGCCTTTTTCAATTCATCAACTTTATCTAAGCGTTCCCAAGGCAAATCTAAATCAGTACGACCGAAATGACCGTAGGCTGCCGTTTGTTTATAAATAGGTCTTCGTAAATCTAAATTTTTGATTATCGCAGCCGGCCTTAAGTCAAAAACCTTTCTTACTGCTTCGGCAATTTTTTCTTCGGGAACCTTATTAGTACCAAAAGTTTCAACTAGAATTGATACGGGATGAGCAACCCCAATAGCATAAGCTAACTGGACTTCACATTTGTCTGCTAAACCTGCGGCAACAACGTTTTTAGCCACGTGTCTGGCTGCATAGGCTGCAGAACGGTCAACCTTTGTAGGATCTTTTCCGGAAAATGCTCCCCCACCATGCCTAGCCATTCCACCATATGTATCGACAATTATTTTCCTACCGGTAAGACCTGCATCACCATGAGGCCCACCGATAACAAAACGACCGGTTGGGTTAATTAAATAACGGGTTTTTTCATCTATTAGTTCCTGAGGAATTACAGGTTTGATAACTTTTTCAATTACGTCTTTACGAATCTGTTCCAAAGTCACATCTGGATTATGCTGGGTGGAGACAACTACGGTATCTACACGTACAGGCTTGTCATCAACATATTCAACGGTTACCTGTGATTTCCCGTCAGGTAATAAGTAATCTAGTTCCCGGGATTTTCTTACCTCACTAAGTTTTTTCGTTAATTTATGAGCTAAAGTTATCGGTAAAGGCATATATTCCGGAGTTTCATTAGTGGCAAAGCCAAACATCATACCCTGATCCCCTGCACCGATGGCTTCAATTTCTTCTTCTGACATTTCACCTGTTTTTGCTTCTAATGCTTTATTAACCCCTAAAGCAATATCCGGGGACTGTTCATCAATAGAAGTAATAACGGCACAGGTTTCACTGTCAAAACCGTATTTAGCCCTAGTATAGCCTATTTCACGAATTGTTTCTCGGACAACCTTGGGAATATCCACATAACAGGAGGTTGTTATTTCTCCCATAACCAGAACCAAACCTGTGGTGACTGCTGTCTCACACGCCACACGTGCATTAGGATCACTGGCAAAAATAGCATCTAAAATAGCATCTGAAATTTGATCGGCCATTTTATCGGGATGACCTTCCGTAACTGACTCTGAAGTAAATAATTTCCGCATAATCACGACACTCCTTTATTTGAGAGTAAAAGTTTAACTTCATCTAGTATAATATCAGCAACCTGAAGTTTGCTCATTAATGGCAAATTTTTTTGCTCTCCTGATGGAAAAAATAAAGTAACTTTGTTGGTATCATAATTAAATCCAGCACCTTTTTCTGTTACATCATTGGCGACAATAAAATCTAAATTTTTCTTAGTAATTTTCTTTTGGGCATTAACTTGCAAATCATTCGTTTCTGCAGCAAAACCTACTAAGATTCTTTTTCCCTTATTTTGACCTAGAAAATTAAGGATATCTGGGTTTCTTCCTAAAACAATTTGTAGATCCCCTTCTGATTTTTTTATTTTAGCTTCCTGGTAAAACTTAGGTCGATAATCACTGACAGCAGCTGCTTTAATGATAACTTGATTGCTTGCATAATGTTCTTTAACTTTACTAAACATTTCCTCAGCAGTTTCTACTTTGATTAAATTAACCCCTTCTGGGGGAGTCAGGGAGGTCGGTCCCGAAATCAGAGTAACACAAGCCCCACGTTTTACGGCTCTTTCCGCAATGCTATAGCCCATTTTTCCTGAACTACGGTTAGTTATGTAGCGAACAGGGTCTATTGGCTCCCGGGTAGGTCCGGCAGTAACCAAAATATTAATACCCTCTAAATCTTTTTGACGATTAAGTAAATCTTGGAGGAAATTTACAATTTTCTCAGGTTCAGCCATTCTACCTTTTCCTTTATATCCACAGGCTAAATCGCCTTCTCCTGGTTCAATAAAAAGATAACCGGCTTTTTTTAGTTTAGCCATGTTTTCTTGAAAAATAGGGTTATTATACATGTTTACATTCATCGCCGGAGCAAAGATGACTTGCGCCGTAGTAGCCATAATAGTTGTACTTAAAAAATCGTCAGCAATGCCATTGGCCACTTTTCCAATAATATTGGCGGTAGCCGGTGCAATCAGAAAAAAATCTGCTTTGTCAGCTAAAGCTACATGTTCTACGTTCCACTGTTTGGGCTCATCGAACATTGCGGTAATTACCGGATTCCCGGATAATGTACGTAAAGTAAGGGGCGTTAAAAAAGCCTGCGCCCCTTCTGTCATTACACAATGAACATGAGCACCCTGTTTTTTCAATCTACTCACAATATCCGCTGCTTTATAAGCAGCGATACCACCTGTTACTCCTAATACTATGGTTTTATCTTTTAACATAACACATACCTCATTTATTTAGTGGTCAGATAGTAGTGGCTAGTGGTTAGGAAGTTATTCTATCAAGTTATTTAATTCCTGTTTTGGTTCTCTCATAGGTTATTTTACCCGCGGCGATTTCAAACAATGCTTGGGAAACCGGTTTATAGGACTCGCTTTCTACCAGTGCAGGTGCACCTTCGACAATTTGTCGTGCTCTTTTAGCAGCTGCTACAACCAGAGAGTATTTACTATCAACTTTACTTGTTAACACATCAATAGAAGGATTTATCATAAAATTCCCCCTTTATTTTATACACAAATTTCTATTTCTTGCTACACGACATTTTTCGGCTAAAATAATGGCTTTTATTTTTTTCACTGCATTCTCCACTACATCATTTACTACCACATAATTATAATTCTCCACAGATAACATTTCTTCTTTAGCACAACTCAATCTTTTTTTAATTTCTTGAATATCTTCTGTGCCACGGTTTGTAATACGATTTGCCAATTCATTAAAAGAAGGTGGACAAATAAATATATAGACAGCATCAGGTTTTTTCTTTTTTACTTTTAAAGCACCCTGAGGGTCTATTTCTAATATACAATCATATCCTTTACTTAGTACCTCTTCTACAAAACTCTTAGGTGTTCCATAATAATTATCATAAACACATGCCCATTCTAAAAATTCATCTTCCTGAATTTTTTTCTGAAATTCTTCTTTACTTAAGAAAAAATATTCTCTTCCATGTTTTTCACCTTTACGTGGTTTACGTGTAGTGGCCGAAATAGAATACTTTATATCTGTTTCTTTTAGTAATTCTTTACAAATTGTACCTTTGCCTGCACCTGAAGGACCTGATAAGACTATTAAGATTCCTTCTTGAACAGTCATTTTAACAACTCCTTTATTATTCCTGCTCTTCATTATGTACGGGAGTATCTTTAGATTGTAAACGATGAGCCACTGTTTCAGGTTGAACGGCAGATAAAATAATATGACCGCTGTCTGTAATTATCACCGCTCTTGTTCTACGTCCATAGGTTGCATCTATTAACATACCTTTATCTCTTGTTTCTTGAATAATTCTTTTAATAGGTGCTGATTCAGGACTGACTATAGTTATAATTCTATTAGCTGAAACAATATTCCCAAAACCAATATTTATTAATTTTATACTCATAATAACCTCCAGGTTTAGTGGCTAGTAGTAAGTAACTGGTGACTGGAATGACTAATTGTTTATAGTTACCAATTGTTAATACTTTTTCACCTTCTTACTACACCACTTTATATTATTCAATGTTTTGGATTTGTTCACGAATTTTTTCTATTTCACTTTTCATTTCTATAACCAAATTAGAAATTTCCAGGTCATTAGCTTTAGAACCAATTGTATTTGTTTCTCTGTTCATTTCCTGAACTAAAAAATCAAGTTTACGACCTACACTTCCTTGTGTATTTAATGAATTCAAGAATTGGCGAAAGTGACTTTGCAATCTAACCAATTCCTCAGTTATATTACTTTTTTCTGCAAAATAGACTATTTCCTGATTTAAACGAACTTCATCGTATTGAGTTTCATCCAGTAATTCTTTAATTCGCCCTTTTAGCTTTTCCCGATAATCTTCAACTACTAAAGGAGAACGCTGGGAAACCATTTTAGTTAGTTCCTCTAAATATAAAATGCGCTTTTCTAAATCATTTTTCAATACTAAACCTTCCGCCTCGCGCATTTCCACTAATTTTTCCAGGGCTTCCGAAAAAGCTTTTTTTAAAACATCCCAAACATGTTCTAAATTTTCTTCCGGTTCTTCTAATTTTATAATTTCCGGTAGACTTACCAGTTGGTAAACACTTAATTCCGGCGAAATTTCCAGTATGTTAGCCAAATCCTTCAAGGATTTATAATAAGCTAAGGCAATATCTTTGTCAACTTTAATCACAGGTTTTTTTTCTCCTGTTTCCTCAACTTTAACATAGACTTCCACTCTACCCCGTTGCACATATTTTTGAACTAATTCTCTTATTTTTTCTTCTAATAGTAAGTACTGCCTGGGCTGCTTAATTATTATTTCAGAGTACCTATGGTTAATAGACTTTATCTCTACAATAAATTTTTTACCTAATCCTTGAGCCTCTCCGCTCCCATACCCTGTCATGCTTCGCATTTAGTATTTATCCTCCCGATATTTGTTTATTTTATAGCTTAACCAAATAATATACATAAAAAAACTTAGTTTATTGAATGTTCTCGACATAATTCCTAATTTCCTGCTAAATAAATAAATTTTCCAAAATAATAAATCCCTTAACCCTAAGTTAAGGGATTTTATGTACGCATATAAACAATTTTTCTCAAGTAATTTCTTTTCAGGAAACGGTAAGCACCTTGTAAAATAGTTGTGCCACCTGCCACACCGATAATAATCAGCCAATGGAACAAACTTAAGGGATAAGTGTTAAAAATCGGCTGTAAAAATGGAGTATAAATTATCAACAAATGCATAAATACGGACATGCTGACAGCCCCAACTAAAAAAGGATTTGTCATAAAGCCAAGTTCAAAGATAGAGTATCTTTCCGAACGGCAATCAAATACATGGAATAACTGACAAAACACCAAAGTTGTTAAAGCCATTGTTCTAGCTAAAAACAGATCCTTATCGCCCAGATAGAATCCAATAACAAAAACCAAAAGAGTACTCAGACAAATTAAAGTTCCCCGAACCGCTATACGACGAGCCAGGCCATGAGCAAAAATGCTCTCTTTAGGGTGTCTAGGCTTGCGATACATAATATCCGGATCAGCAGGATCTACACCTAAAGCCATAGCCGGCAAACCATCGGTAACTAAATTTACCCATAAAATTTGTATAGGCAATAAGGGAAGAGGTAAACCCATAAGAGAGGCAAAAAACATTGTCAAAACTTCCCCTACATTACAGGATAGCAAATATCTAATAAACTTACGAATATTGTCATAGATGGCGCGTCCCTCTTCAACGGCGGCTACAATAGTGGAAAAATTATCATCACCCAAGATCATGGCGGAAGACTCTTTGGTTACATCAGTACCGTTTATACCCATAGATATGCCGATATCAGCCTCTTTTACCGCCGGAGCGTCATTAACACCGTCACCAGTCATAGCCACTATATGACCTTGGGACTTAAGAGCATTAACAATACGAAGCTTATGATTAGGAGAGACCCGCGCATAAACTGAAACTCTATTAATAATTTTTTTCAATTTTTCATCGGTCATTTCATCAAGTTCGGTTCCAGTTAAAACCAGGTCATCCTCTTGGAGGATTTTCAATTCCTTGGCTATAGCCATGGCCGTTATCTTGTGGTCCCCAGTAATCATTACCGTCTTAATCCCAGCATTTTTACATAACTCTACTGCCTTAATGGCCTCAGGGCGTGGTGGATCCATCATTCCTACTAACCCTATAAAGGTTAAATTATCTTCAATTTGAGAGTCATTGTTTTCATAAGGGAATTTCGCGGACAATTCACGATAGGCTAATCCTAAAACACGTAAAGCCTCTCCTGCCATCAGTTCATTATTCTCTAAAATTTTATTTTTTAGTTTACCAGTTAAGGGAACTTTTTCCCCCTCCCACAAAACATGACTACATTTTTCCAAAATAATATCCGGTGCCCCTTTTGTGTAAACAACCAATTTATTACTTTCACGATAAATTACTGACATTCTTTTCCTGTTAGAATCAAATGGAATCTCATAAACCCTTTCATGTTCTTTTTCTATATTTTCCCTCCATATTTTTCCTTTTGCCGCCAAAACCAGTAATGCTCCTTCTGTAGGGTCACCGATAATCTGCCAAGGACTGGTTGTTTTGCGCCTAAACATACCGGTTATGGTAGTATTATCTTTTTTAAGTTTAGAGTTATTACATAAAGCTGCCACACGCAAAGCCATCTCTAATGATTTCTTTATATTTTTGTTTCTTTTCTCCCCTTCGATTACTAATTCTCCTTTAGGGTCATATCCTTCTCCACTTACATGGATTAAGGTATTATCAATAATCATTTTTCTTACAGTCATCGCATTTTGAGTTAGTGTTCCTGTTTTGTCCGAACAAATTACCGTAGCACAGCCTAGTGTTTCCACTGCCGGCAGTTTCCGGATTATCGCTTTCTTTTTAAGCATTTTTTGGACCCCAATGGCTAAAGCTATGGTTACTATTGCCGGCAAACCTTCAGGAATGGCAGCAACAGCAAGACTGACCCCCACCAGAAACATTCTGTAAATAGGTTCTCCTCTGATAATGCCTGTAACAACTACCACCGCAACAATAGCTAGACAGAATACAACCAGCCAACGCCCTAATTGCTCTAAACGCCTTTGTAAAGGGGTCTGCTCTTCCTGAACTTTTTGAATTAATCCAGCAATAAGCCCCATTTCCGTTTCCATACCAGTTGCTACTACCACACCTAAGCCTTTACCCCTGGTAACAGTAGTGCCCATATAAGCCATGTTTTTACGATCACCTAAGCCAGTTTTCTCCTCAAAAACAATATCACCACTTTTTTTAACCGGTAAAGACTCCCCAGTTAAAGCTGATTCTTCTATCTCCAGTTGATTTACCTGTAATAGCCTTAAATCGGCAGGAACAATATCTCCTGTCTCTAGTAGAACGATGTCTCCAGGAACCAGTTCTCTGGCCGGAACCTTTATTTCCTGATTATTCCTTATTACCAAAGCCTCCGGAGCAATTAACTTTTTAAGGGCCTCCATTGACTTTTCTGCTTTAAATTCTTGAAAAAACCCTAATAACCCGTTAATAATTACTATAATTAAAATAGTAATGGCATCAGCAAATTCACCTAAAAAAGTGGAAATACAGGTTGCCGCTAATAAAACCATCACCATAAAATCTTTAAATTGACTAAGCAATATTTTTAGGGGCGATATTCGCTTTTGTTCCTGTAACTGGTTAAAACCAACCAATTTTAAACGACGTTCGGCTTCTTTACCGGTTAAACCTTTTTGGGGATTAACTTGCAATTCTTCTAAAATTTCTTCTTTTTCCCGACTATGCCAAAATCTCTTTTCCATCAATTTCCCTCCACCATACTAATACTAAGTAAATCTTATTCAGCATTTCCGGGAAAAATGATAAAAACTATTTAGATAACATATATAATTCCTAGCCACTAGCCACTTTCCACTACAAATGCTATACTTCCCTAAGAGGAGGTGTTTTTAGTGTCTTTAGACGGAATAGCTATCCGGGCATTAACAGAAGAATTAAATACATTACTGGCCGGCGGAAGAATTGATAAAATTCAACAACCCGATTCCCAGACTATAATTTTTAATATTCGCCAACGCGGCCAAAACCATAAGTTATTAATCTCGATTCATCCCCAATCTGCCCGTTTTCATATTACTAATACAAATAAACCCAATCCTCAACAGCCACCATTATTTTGCATGGTATTACG
>DGEF01000085.1:0-4050 GCA_002385805.1 Peptococcaceae bacterium UBA3933 | reverse complement strand
AAAAATCTAATAAAGTCTTAATCTGCGAGTTTATGGGAAAACACAGTAATATGATTTTAATAAACCCGAAAACAAATCTTATCATTGACAGTATAAAAAGACTCGGCTCTAGTACAAGCCAGTATCGACAAGTTCTACCTGGTTTAACCTATTTAAGCCCACCTCCCCAAAAAAAAATTTCTCCCCAGGAATTAACAGAGGAAAAATTAATTCAATTTTTTTTGGAAAATAACTCCGAAAAAAGCATTTCCCAAGGATTATTGGAGTTAGTTACAGGAATAGGACCTCAAACTTCAAAAGAACTAGTAATAAGAGCCGGAATAAATCCTGATACCGGTATAGAATTTTTAGGCCAATATGAATACAGTAAACTATGGCAGCAAATAACCTGGTTAAATAACTTAATAATAAACAATGACTATCAACCTACTTTGGTTAAAAATAAGGAAAACCCGATAGCCTTTGCTCCCTTTTTTTTAGAACAATTTACCGGGCTTAATCAGATTTCTTTTCCCACGATGAGTGAACTTGTAGAGTTTTTTATAGGAAAAAAGGAAGAAAGTAACCTTTTTAAACAAAAATCTTTAGCTTTAGAAAAAGTTATTGATAGGGAATTAGAGCGTTGCCAAAAAAAGCTTGTTTTACAATTAAATAAAATTGCCGAAGGAAAACAAGGGGAAAAATATAAGATTTGGGGAGAATTATTGACAGCAAATCTTTATCAACTTAAGCAGAGTAATAAAGCAATAGTTCCTAACTTTTATTCAGAAAATCAGGAACTAATTGAAATTCCTATGGATGAAAATTTAACACCTAACGAAAACGCTCAAAACTATTTTAAAAAATATAACAAAACAAAAATCGGAGTAGAAAAAGCTAAAGAGCAAAGTAAATTTACCCAAGAAGAAATAACTTATTTGGAAACAATAAAAAGTAGCTTAGAAAGGGCAGAAAGTCTCTCCGAACTGCAGGAAATAAGATGGGAATTAGAAGAAGCAGGGTATATAAAAAGTAAGCCTGAAAAAAATAAAAGTAGAGATAAAAACTCCACCCCTACCCCTAGTCCACATAGTTTTTATATAAACGGGTTTAAAGTATTAGTAGGGAAAAATAATAAACAAAACGACTATCTTACTTTAAAAATAGCGAAAAATAATGACCTTTGGCTTCATGTTAAGGATATACCAGGCTCCCATGTGGTTATAAAAAATCCGGAAAATAAAGATATACCGGAAAAGGTGTTGAAAACAGCAGCTATGCTGGCAGCCTATTTTAGTAAAGGTCGTTTTTCCTCTCAAGTTCCCGTTGATTATACTTTAAAGAAAAATGTACGCAAACCTAAAGGTGCTAAACCGGGGATGGTTATCTACGATAATCAGAAAACACTGTTTGTAACCTGTGAAGAAAAATACATTGAGGAGATAATACAGGGTTCGGATTTGTAAGCCGAACCCTTCTTTATTTTAGCTATTACGGTTTACAATTCCCTCACGCCAGGCAAATGTAGCCAATTGCACGCGATTTTGTAAATGAAGTTTTTCCATTATATTACACAAATGATTTTTAACTGTATTTTCTGTTATAGCTAATCTTGAAGCAATTTCTTTATTGGTAAAACCTTGGGCTACTAATATTAGAACCTCCGCTTCCCTTTCTGTAAGGTTATAATCCTGAGGATCTCCAGATTGAACTTCTTTTTTAGAAATACGGGCAAATTCATCAAGAATCTTAACAGCTAAGTTTTTCGATAAAGCCGCTTCTCCCTTCGTTAAACCTTTAATTTCTTTTATCAACTCATCCGGGTCCATGCTTTTCAATAGATACCCTTGAGCTCCGTTTTTAATAGAATCAAAAAGATTTTGATCATCATCTGAGATTGTCAACATTACAACCTTGCATTCAGGTAAACTGTTTTTAATTAACTCTACAGCTTTAACACCGTTTAACCCAGGCATTTCTACATCTAAAACAACAATATCAGGTTTTAATTGAAGTGCTTTTTCTACCCCTTCCTTGCCATTACTAGCTTCCCCGATAACTTCAAATTCAGGTACTTCATTAAGTAAGCTGGCTATTCCTTTCCGGAAAAGGGCATGGTCATCCACCAAAAGGATGCGAGCCTTATTCATGTTTATTACACCACCTCTTTAATTTTAAAACCAAGAATAGACAAAGAAAAATAAATAATATTAATAGTCCAACTGTATTCTGGTTAACCTGTAAACAATCTATAAATTAGAATTGGGAATTTGTAATTCTACTATGGTACCCGAAGGGTCGTTATTTTTAATTTCCAAACTTCCTCCAATACTTCTGGCCCTTTCAGCCATGATCCCTAAACCGAAATGTTCTTTTTTAACTTTTTGTAAATCCTTAACATTTATACCCTTACCATTATCAATAATTTTCAAAATAATTTTTTCCCTGTTTTTATTTAAATGAATACTGGCTTCACTGGCCTGGGCATGTTTTCTAATGTTTGCCAAGGCTTCTTGAATAATCCGTATTAATTGCACTTTCACCTCAGTTGATAAAATGATATTTTCGGTACAATCACATTTAAACTCAGTTTTTAAACTATTAGTAGTCCCAAAATAATTCAGATATTCATCAATCCATTCCAGAAAACAACTGCTTTCTTCCCCAGGAGGAGTTTTTAAATTAAAGATATTCTGTCTTATCTCATTTACCGCATCCTGAGCAATCCTCCGGAACTCTTTTAAATTATTCAAAGCAAGTTCTTTCTGATCATTTTCTATGTTTTTTTGGATAATGCGGGCTTTAAGATTCAAATAAACCAATGCCTGAGCTAATCCATCATGCATTTCTCTAGCTAGGCGATACCTTTCTTCCAAAGTAGCATAATTCTGGATGGCTTTTTCTAATTCTTTCCTTTGTGAAATGTCCCGCAATACTAATTTTACCTGGGGCTTTTCATTACCAACAGCCGGTATATAAGAATAACTGGCAGCCACATTAAATCTTTCACCATTTTTTCGGAGCAAACACATTTCCACATAAGGAATACACACTTTTTTTTCCAAACAGGTCTTGCCCCAACATTCCCTATGACCACAATCAACATTCATACAACCTTCGGAACAATCTGAATTCCAACACATTTCCTTACTTTTTGTACAACCATTCATTTCATCACAAGTAAGTTTGCCAACTACCTCACCGGCTTTCCAACCAGTAAGCTTTTCGGCTGCAGGGTTTATCTGCAGGACCTGGCAATCTTCCCCTAATACAATTATCCCATCAGAAGTATGGGTAAAAATTGTTTTTAACCTTTGTTGTTCCCAGAATAAGGTGTCATGAATTGAACTTATTTTTTTAAAAAGCCATGCGGAAAAGAAATATCCGAAAATACCCATGCCGATCATTAATAATAAACTATTTAAACCATTGCTGAAATAGTCATTTAAAATATGAAATCTTATAACCTCATAAAAACCAATCCCTAAAATAGGAATAACTATGGTCATCCATCTGATATTTACGTAATAGTCTTGAAATTCCTTTTTCATACATAATCTCCCCCACATGGTTAGAAAGTACTATAGGAACATATGGTTAATTTGTACTATTCTACACAAGCATACTAAAAACCTACAAAAGAAATGGCAAATTAATATAAATATTTCTTATGTTTATAAATAACTGTGTTTATTAGGAGCGCTACATTTAGAGATTTATTAATTATTTTTTATAAATAGTGCTGATAAATACGGTATTCATTTAGAGACTTTTTAATAAATTATAAAATTTTACGATTTACAATTTTTCCCTTTAGTTAATTCATAGCGAAAAATGGTAAAAAGGTAGGATAGATTTAATATTTATTTATCTTTATAATTGATAACAAAATAATATAAATATAAACAACTTTTATAATTTTACTCTTTTTTGAATAGCTATTATAAAAAATTTTGATGAAATTTGTATTTTTTTTCACTTTGTAAGGGAGGTGAAATAATTAACTATTTTAATTTCTCTTTCTTTTTAAAAAAATATAATTAAACCAGGAGGTGTCTTTAATGTCAGAAG
>DGEF01000064.1 GCA_002385805.1 Peptococcaceae bacterium UBA3933 | reverse complement strand
CTGTAACAGCAAAAAATAAAGTTGAAGGAGTAGCCATTCCAAATGTTCTCTATATTGTAGAAGTAGATGGCGGTGACTTTGAAGCTGTTGAGCTTGTAGATGGCGAGCAAAAACAAAAACTTGGTTATGATATTTCCATCAGCATGCTCTCAGGAAAATCAAGTTTTTGAAAATTATAACAGGGGGATGATAGGGGCACGGTATGGAGTGCACTGGTCATATGACACTATTTGTAGTCATTAATAGTTATTCAACCTTCTGCTATTGACTTTTCCCCTGATAATCCAATAAGTTACATTTCCGTTGTACTTACCTTTCTTTGCAAGCTCTTCCTTGCAATTAATACAGAATAAATTACCCTCGTGTTCTTCAAGATTCACTTCGGACTCTATAATTCTAGGAGTTTGCAGCTTGATTAAATTCCCCTTTCCCCCTTTGGCATAGATTAATATAGGAGTTTTGCAACTGCCACAGGAAACTTCAAGGGGAAAGCAGTTTCTTATTTTTCTATATTTAGGGTTTTTATATTTCATACCATTATCTCCTCCCTAATATTGCAACAATATTATAACATGGGAGTAGAGTTTTCAAATTATAGGTTTGGTTTGAGTATATTATTTGGCACTATGCCTGGGAAATAGTATCTGGTGTTCCGTTCTGGTTAAAAAGAAATTTATGGCTCCGTTGACGAAATTGCTATTTATCGTTACAATAAATTCGTAATAATAACCACGAAGGTTATAAGTGATTAAGAAGACCATGAAGGTCGGCTATGCCGGCATTATTATGGTCTTTTTCTTTTGGAGGTAAAAATGGATAAGTTAGAAAAACTTATAAATTGGTTTAGGGATAGAGAAAGTGTCCTAGTGGCCTTTTCCGGAGGGGTGGACAGCGCACTGCTTTTAGCAGTTGGTGCTCAGGTTTTAGGAGAAAAAGTATTAGCCGTTACCGTTAAATCTCCCTTAAACAATCCGGCAGAGTTAGCAGTTGCCCAAGGATTAGCTAAGTCTTTAAATGTCCAACATTTAATTATAGAAATTAATGACTTGGATAATCCTCATGTTTCTAATAACCCTCCCGAGCGCTGTTATTACTGTAAAAAGGCCCGTATGGAGATGTTAAAAGATTTAGCCAGGGAAAAAGGAATAGAGGCGGTTGTAGAGGGTTCAAATGTGGATGATGCAAAGGATTATCGCCCAGGCAGAAAAGCCGTCCGCGAATTAGGGATTTATAGCCCTTTGGAAGAAGTGGGTTTAACCAAGGAAGAAATTCGCTCTTTGGCTAGGAAACTTAATCTTCCCGTTTGGGATAAGCCTTCTGAGCCTTGCCTGGCTACCCGCTTTCCTTTCGGTACCCAGTTAACCCTGGAAAATTTAACAAAGGTCCTAAAGGCGGAGGAATTTATCAAAAAGAAATTATTAGTTAACCAGGTGCGGGTAAGGGATTATCAGGATTTGGTCCGGATTGAAGTAGAAGAAAAATTTTTAACTCAAGTAGTAGAAAACCGTTTAGAAATTATCAGTGCTTTTGAAAAATTAGGGTATAAATATATAACATTAGATTTAATGGGTTATCGCACAGGGAGTATGAATGAAGTTGGAGGTAACCGTTAATGCAGGAAAAAGAGTTGCGTAAGCTTTTAGAGAAGATCCAACAGGGCAGTATATCTATTGAGGAAGGAGTTCAGGAATTAAAAGAACTTCCTTTTAAAGATTTAGGTTTTGCCAAAGTGGATTTACACCGGGAATTGCGGCAAGGGCACCCGGAGGTGGTTTTCTGTCAGGGGAAGACACCTGACCAGATAAAGGAGATTGTCAAAGTTTTAGCGGAAAAAGGAAGTAAAAACATTTTGGCCACCAGGGCCAATAGAGAAGCTTATGAAGCAATAAAAAGTATCTTTCCTGATGCACAGTACCATTCATTAGCCAGAATAGTCCTGGTAAACGGACAAAGAGAAATAAAAAATAAAGGAACTATATTAGTAGTCAGTGCAGGTACCGCTGATCTGCCGGTAGCGGAAGAAGCGGCTATTACCGCTGAGGCGTTTGGCAATAAGGTAGAACGTCTCTATGATGTGGGTGTTGCCGGCCTGCACAGGCTGTTAGCTCACCTGGAAAAGCTGCAAAAAGCCAGAGTAATTATCGTAGTAGCCGGTATGGAAGGGGCTTTAGCCAGCGTGGTCGGCGGTTTAGTAAATAAACCGGTCATAGCCGTGCCTACCAGTGTAGGGTATGGGGCCAGTTTCCACGGTTTGGCAGCACTTTTGGCCATGCTCAACAGTTGTGCCGCCGGCGTAGGTGTTTGTAATATCGATAACGGTTTCGGCGCTGCCCGGTTAGCCAGCTTGATCAATAGTGATTAATTAATAAGCCACGGATAAACACAGATTATTCGCCTTAATGTAATGGTTAAGGTTGAGGTTAAGGTTAAGGAATTATTTCAGCAACAAGAATAGGCTGAATTATCTTAGTGTAGTCCAAGTAAAAATTTAGTAGCTTTATTTGTGTTATCTCTGTCAATCCATGTTAATCAGTGTGCATCCGAAGTTAAATATTAATTATAATTTCTCAACTTTAACCATACGACCGGAGGTCGTAATACTAGCCACCAGCCACTAAAAACTATCCACTAATAGGGGAGTGTAATAAATGACTGTCGCTTATTTTGATTGTTTTTCCGGTATCAGTGGAAATATGATTTTGGCTTCTTTTATTGAAGCAGGTTTAGATATTGAAGAATTAAAAGCAAATTTAAAAACGTTACCTGTAGGCGGATATGAAATTGAAGTAAAGGATGTAGTTAAACAGGGTATAAAAGCTAAACATTTAGAGGTAAAAGTTTTAGAAAAACAGCCCCATCGTCATCTTCATCATATTACGGAGATTATTCAGCAAAGTAAATTACCGGAAGAAGTTAAAGATTTAGCTATGCGAATTTTTACTCGTTTAGCTGAAGCAGAAGCCCATGTTCACGGTACAAGTGTGGAAAAAGTCCATTTTCATGAAGTAGGAGCGGTAGATGCTATTATAGATATTGTAGGAGCAGCCTATGGAGTTTACAAACTGGGGATTAATAAAGTGTATTCTTCACCTTTAAACGTGGGACAAGGCATGATTAAATGTGCCCATGGTCTTATGCCGGTTCCTGCTCCGGCCACCCAAGAACTGTTGAAAGATGCTGTTAGCTACAGCAATGAAGTTGAAGGTGAATTGGTGACTCCTACCGGTGCCGCTATTCTCACAACACTTACCGAATATTTTGGAAAACAGCCCCTTTTAAAAATAAAAAAAGTTGCTTATGGTGCCGGAACAAAAGATTTACCAATTCCTAATGTTTTGAGATTGATTCTTGCGGAAGAAAAACAGAGTTCTCAATATCTAACGGATAAAGCAGTGGTTATAGAAACGAATATAGATGATATGAACCCGGAATTTTATGATTATCTAATGGATAAGCTGTTTTCTGTGGGAGCGGTGGATGTGAGTTTAATCCCAGTTCAAATGAAGAAAAACCGCCCAGGTACTTTGCTCAAAATCACCAGTAATCAGGAGGACTATAGTCTAATTTTAGATGTTTTGTTCAAAGAAACAACAACTTTAGGGGTAAGGATTTACTCTGTAGACAGGGTAAAACTTTACCGTGAAGAAGGGTTGGTTGCTACACCCTGGGGTAAGGTAAGAGTGAAATTAGGTAAAAAAGGAGAAGAGATTGTTAATATTAAGCCTGAGTATGAAGACTGTAAAGCTATAGCCCAAAAAAATCTAATACCTTTAAAGAAGGTATGGCAGGAAGTTTTAAGTAATTGCCATAACTTGTCTATAAAAAACTAAATTATTTTGCCTTGACATTAGAAACGAAAGGTTGTAAAATATTAAAACGTGAGACGAAAAAATGTGAGCCATTAGCTCAGTCGGTAGAGCACCAGACTTTTAATCCGGGTGTCCCGCGTTCGAGTCGCGGATGGCTCACCAGAATGCCCCCATCGTCTAGCGGCCTAGGACATCGCCCTCTCACGGCGAAGACACCGGTTCAA
>DGEF01000068.1 GCA_002385805.1 Peptococcaceae bacterium UBA3933 | reverse complement strand
CAAAAACACCCAATAAAAAACTCAAAGTGGGAGCTATGTATTGCAAAAATCCTACGGTGGAAAATTTTATCCGCCGGGTTGCCTTGGCAAAGAATAATAAAGGTGCGGCTGTAGCAATACCTGTGCAGATTAAAGCTAATACTTCTGCTGGTGGAACTACCCCTAAAGCCCCGTTTCCTTGATATTGTATATATAAAATATAAGCTAAAGCAAAGGGCATTAGAAGAGAGGTTTCGATTGATAAAGCTAACATGGAATCCACACTGTTTATTTTTTTAAGTAAACCATAGAGAGCAAAGGAAACTGCCAGAGTAAGGGCTACCCAAGGTATTCTTCCGTACTGAAAAGTCATTATCAATACACCGATACTTGCTAAAACTATAGCTACCCACTGCAGAGGATTTAATTTTTCTTTAAACACAGTCATGCTTAACAAAACAACAACTAAAGGGTTTATGTAATAACCCATACTTGTTTCCAAAACAAGCTCAGAATTTACCGCCCAAATATAAGTAAACCAGTTTATAGAAATAACAACTGAGCTAATAAAAATGAAAAGTAAATTTTTCCTGTTATTACTCCTCAACAAAGCGGTTAAACTATGCCAATTGTCGGTAAATAGCAACAGTGCGACCATGAGTACAAATGACCAAAATATACGGTGAGCTAAGATTTCCATGGCAGGAATCTTAGCCAGCATCTTCCAGTATAAAGGCAGTAAGCCCCACATGATATAAGCCAGAATGCCATAACCGACACCTATAAGTTCACTGTTCATTTTTTTGTCTACTTGATTCCTCATTGTTAAATGTATTCTCCCTACTTACCGATAATTAAATCTAATTGGATTTACCTCTTGATTTATTACTTTTATACTTTCGCGGATTTCCAAATTTCAAAAATAAAAAAATCAATATATAAAATATAAAACTAAATAAAAAAGCATTGATTAAAGCTCCCACAAAAAAATCTACAGTAAAGCTTTGAAGTTTATCTACTAAAAAAAACTGGCTGGGTTCATTAACAACCTGATCAATATGCATGGCTGTTTGTTCTAAACTTTTATCCATTTGACGCTCAATTTCTTTTAAAGATATATGGTTACCGGTAATTACTCTACCTGTAATCATATTCAGAGTATAAAAAAGAGGGATAAAAAAACCTGTAGCTAAATTTATGCTAACTGCGATAGCTCCTTTACCACCCAAAAATTTAGCAGTAAAGTAGGTTGCAACCGGTCCAATACCTAGACTTGGTATAAAATTCCAAAATATCCCGATAGCAGCACTTAAGGCTACTTTCGAAGGAGTAGCCTTAGTTAAAAAAGCTTCTTTCAACTTTTGCTTTAAAAACTTTAATTTTTGCTTCAACCTTATTCACGCTCCCAAGTATTCAAGGCAAAAACAATACTCTTTAATTATACCTAAACCTGTGCATTATTGTAATTACCAAGTCTTAACTTTTTTAATATTTCTTTAATAATATAAAAAAGGCACAACAAATTTACATTGTTGTACCCATTAAATGAATACTTAATTTGAAATTCCCCGAAAACTTTTAATGGCTTGAATGTTCACTAAAGCAACTGTAATCATTATCTTATAAAATCTTTCTTCAAGTTCTTGGGTAAAATCCCCATTTTTCCTAATTACTTTTTCTCTTACGGCAGCCAGTAAATGCTCCAGGTATTCTGCCGGTGTAAAATTTAACAATTCCTTTAATTTTTGTCGTTGGTCTTCAATAAAATTAGTATTTTCTAATAATATAGCTACTTCATGTAAAAAATCAGATTTATTTTCCTCGTTAAATAAATAACCGTTAACTATTTGCAGATCCTTTGCAGCATCATACATGTAACTAAAATCCAAACATTTCAAGATACCGGAAATGTTTTCATGAGTCAGGTCTATTTCCCCAATTAGTTCACGCCAAATTTCTATATACTTTTTTGCCTCCTTTTCCAGCACCAAATTAGTCATGTTTCTGCACCTCTTTAAAAACTCTCTAACATATAATTAATATTCAACAAAAAAATTGTATTTCCTTTTATTCCCAATAAAAAATTTATAAAAGGCTCCTTTTAATTAGGAGCCTTTTATATTTCAATATAAATTTGTCAATATAAATTTCGTGCTTTTCGTACCATGTTAAGATATATAACATTATCTTTTCCGACTGTATAAACCTCTTTTTTAGTAGAATTTCTAAAAATGAAATTGATTAAGATATTATGTAAAAACCACTGAAAAGATTGATGTTAAGGCGATCACTAGAATCACCCCTTTGTGAATCATTTTACTTTTTCTTGTGAAAATTATAACATGACCTCCAATTTTATTCAATACGTAATATAAAAAATATTTATCCTTTTCTTTTTATTCCCTATCTTACTTAAACTTCAACAAAGATGATTAAATATCTGTCTTATAACAGTTTGCTATTTTTTTATTTTTTTATAAAAATACTTGCCTAGAAGCAGAAAAGATTGTACAATGATTTTATAAATTATGACAAGAAAAGGTGGTCTCAAAAATGAAAAAATCTCTTATCTTACTTCTCACACTTAGTTTAGTTGTCAGTCTTTTTACAGGCTGCTCCGGTGACAAAAATACCAGCAGCCAGGAAGGTAGTGGCACAGAAGCACAACAGGTCAAGATCGGTATTAATTACGAATTAAGTGGTAATGTTGCTTCTTATGGTGAATCTTCCGTAAACGGTATTTTAATGGCTTTTGATGAAATTAATGCTGCCGGCGGTATTAATGGTATGGAAATTGTTCCAGTTACAATGGACAATAAGTCTGATGCTGCGGAAGCTACTTCCTTAGCTACCAGATTAATGACTCAAGAGGGTGTTGTAGCTTGTCTAGGTCCTGCTACTTCCGGAAACTTTATGGCTACAATTCCCGTAGCTATGAGCAATAAAATTCCGGTTATTTCTGCCAGTGCTACTGCCGATGAAGGGGTTACTGTTGACAAGAACGGTAATGTAAATGAATATGTTTTCCGTCTTTGCTTTAATGATTCCTTCCAAGGTGTTACCATGGCTAACTTTGCCTCTAACAATTTAGGAGCTACCAAAGCAGTGGTTATCCAGGATAAATCCAGTGACTATGCAGAAGGCCTAGCTAAAAACTTTATTAAAACCTTTGAAGAAAACGGTGGTTC
>DGEF01000057.1 GCA_002385805.1 Peptococcaceae bacterium UBA3933 | reverse complement strand
GCCTTAGTCTTGTGGGCTCGGAGATGTGTATAAGAGACAGGTCAGAGGCCGGCTGCCGACGTCCATGTAGGCAGGGTCGTCTCCGGCCTTCGCTTCGCTGTGAACTTTTTGACTTCGCTCCACAAGTCGCTCTCGCCCACAGCGCTGCTTCCAGGGAACGGGAGCGGGTCTAAGCAAGTTCATTTTCACCAGTATTTGTGACTGCGGAGATAACACTAAATATACATGCGTTTCAAGGCATAAATGCGGGCATCTGCGTCTAGTATAGTTAGGAGGTGGTGAGGGTATGTACTTGAGTAAAAAAAAGAAGGTAGTAAAGAAAAGAAAAATTTCTCTAGAAAATTTTCTGTTTTTTTGTTTTGGCGTCTTGGCTGGATCTCTTTTAATTGTCTGCATTGCACTCGTCACAATTCTACAAAGTTCTGGCGGTATAAATATATATATAAGCGGAGAAAAGGTAATTGAAGCAATAGGCGGGCAAGTAGTTCAGCAAGTGCAGGAAGAGTTTCCTGGATTTATCAAAGAAATTAAAATGCAGGCTCCCTCTTTGGTTGAAAAATATATGCATGATTTTATAACTATCGGAAATTTGGAAATAGGAGGCTATACTGTACATCTCCCTCAGCAATATATTGAAGAGTTGGAAAATAATTTGCGCAATGATGTTACTCTTTACGTCCTTGAACTTTTGGATGAATTGGAAAAAGAACAATTTATTACGGAATTGAGCCATGGAATAACAAATGATGCGTTGGAAATGTTGCTTGAGGATTTAAACGGACAGGTTATTATGATCCCTTTTCTAAAACGCTACTCTATTCCTGTTGTCGTATGGCTGAACTAGTGCAGTCTTCTAACTTTTCCTTTTTTCAATCATCTTAAGAACATGGGGTTACCGAACAGATTATGTTTGATTGTTGTCATTTAGCATAAACTGTGCTATACTACGTAATGGTTTGGAATACACACGCCGAGAAAATCGTGAAATGGTGCCCTGTATGGGTTTTTCATGATGATGACTTGGCGGAGGATATAACCATAAGGAGGTATTGAGAACGATGTCGGTAATCACTATGAAGCAATTATTGGAGGCCGGTGTTCATTTCGGACACCAGACTAGGCGCTGGAATCCTAAAATGCGGGATTTCATTTTTACCGAACGTAATGGCATTTACATTATTGACCTTCAAAAAACAGTTCGTCTCATGGATGTTGCTTACAATTTTGTTAAAGATGTTACAATGCAGGGCGAAAAAATTTTATTTGTGGGTACAAAAAAACAGGCTCAGGAATCGATTCATGAAGAAGCTACCCGTTGTGAAATGCCTTATGTTAACCAGCGTTGGCTGGGGGGAATGTTAACAAACTTTAACACTATCCGTAATCGTATTAACAGGCTTGTAGAGCTTGAACAAATGGAAGAGGAAGGTCTTTTTGAGGTCTTACCTAAGAAAGAAGTTATGAGACTGCTCCATGAAAAGGATAAACTGCTAAAATTTTTAGGCGGTATTAGAGATATGCAGGAGCTGCCAGGAGCTGTTTTCATAGTTGACCCGCGAAAAGAAAAAATTGCTGTGGCCGAAGCACGTAAATTGGAGATACCTATTGTATCTATTGTAGATACAAACTGTGACCCGGATGAAGTTGATTTTATTATTCCGGGTAATGATGATGCCATCAGGGCAGTAAAGCTGATTACCTCCAAGATTGCCGATGCGGTATTGGAAGGAAAGCAGGGTTTACAAATTGCTCAACAGGAAAAGGAAGAAGAGACTGAAGCTGAAGATGAAAAGAATGATGCTGTAGTGGAAACTGCGGAAGTATCTGAACAAATTGCAACCGATGGCAACGGCAACAATGAAGGCGAATTAAATATTAGTACTCCGTCACAGGAATGACTTGCCTAATAAAGAGATTAAGATAGAGAAGGGGTTGAATATATAATGATGATAACTGCTGAAATGGTTAAAGAGCTCCGTACTCTGACCGGTGCCGGGATGATGGATTGCAAGAAAGCGCTGTTAGAGACGGGCGGGGACAAAGAAAAGGCAATAAATTATCTACGCGAAAAAGGTTTGGCCAAAGCAGCCAAAAGGGCGGGAAGAATTGCTGCCCAGGGCGTTGTTGATTCCTATATTCACCTGGGAGGAAAAGTGGGAGTTATGGTGGAAGTAAACTGTGAAACGGATTTTGTAGCCCGAAATGAAGAATTTAGGGCTTTTGCCAGGGACATATGTTTGCAAGTGGCAGCTACAAATCCCGCCTATCTTAGCCGTGAAGACGTCCCGGAGGAAGTTATAGAAAATGAAAAAGAAATATTAAGAAGACAGGCGGCAAATGAAGGAAAACCTGAAAAGATTATCGATAAAATTGTCAACGGAAGGATCGAAAAATTTTTCCAAGAGAATTGCCTGCTGGAACAACCTTTCATTAAAGACCAGGATAAAACAGTTAAAGATCTGCTTACAGAAAAAATTGCTAAAATAGGTGAAAATATTATTATTCGTCGTTTCGTCCGCTTTGAGATGGGCGAAGGACTGGATGCAACCGAATCTGTTTAAATTAAAAAGAAAAAAGTTCGCTGAAAAGAACACTTCTATACTTTTAGAGGTGTTCTCTTTATTTTTTTTCTTAAAACACTTGACAAAATTGTCTTAAAAATATAATATATATATCGTAATTATGTCAGACATTAATATGTAATTCATTGCAACTTTTTGTAAAAGGGGGATTCTTTTGAACAGAAAATCTAAGCCTATTTTTAAACCTTATAAAAAAAGCTCTGCCCACAAATATGTTTCAGAAATGTTAAAAGATTACATTATCTCCGGAGTATATAGTCCCGGAGATCAATTACCGACTGAAATAGAACTGTCTCAGGCTTTAGGGATAAGCCGTGCGGCTACACGTGAAGGTTTAAGGGAACTGGAATCGTTGGGGTTAATTACAACTGTACAAGGCTATAAGGGAGGAAGATTTGTTAAAAAAATAAACTCAGATATAATTCTTAATGGCCTTGATCTACTTATAAAAACCCAAAGAGCGAGTTTCGATGAATTGATGGAAGCCAGGAAAGCCATCGAAGGTATAACGTCCAAAATGGCCGCACTTAACCGTTCACCCGAAAACCTTGAAGTAATGGCAAAAGTAATTGATCTAAGAGTAGATTCAAAAGAAGAATTTTATAGAAAAACTTTTGAATTGCATGAAATTGTAGCTTTAGCCTCACAGAATAGGGTTCTCTATTATATTGTACAGGCCATTCGTAAGCTTATTTTTCAAACTTATGCAAATCTTACTTTGGAAGAAAATGATGTTGAACTTGTTATGAAGAACCACTATGACATTTATAACTCTATTAAAAATCGTGATCCCGAAGCGGCTGAAAAGGCTATGATAAACGATATAGAAGCTTACAGGAAGCTTTATCTTGAGGTTATTAAAAATAAGCAGTAGCGCTTAAGGAAAACAAATCTTTAAATGAAAAAATTGAAATAAAGTTACTAACTTGTTGTATATTGCTAGGCAAGGCTAAGGCGAATAAATAATTTAAAAGAAAGGAGCATATGATGCCAAAGGTAGCATGCTTTTTACCTCCAGGGTTATTTGAAAGAAATAAAGTGGAAATTCCTTCGGGGTGGAATTTTGTCTTTACCCAGGACCATGGAGAAAAAGAGATTATTGAGGCCTGTAAGGATGCAGATTTCTTGATGGTGACTGCGGCGAACCCCCTTATCACAGCACAAATAATTCAAAATATCCCCTCCGTATGCTTACTGCAAGTGTTTGGGACCGGGTTTGATAAAATCGATATTACGGCCGCTAAGGAGGTTAAGCTCCCGGTAGCCAATACTCCTGGTCAAAATGCCACCACTGTGGCTGAATTTACCATAGGAATGATCATCGCATTGCAGAGGAAAATTATGATAGGCAATAAAGAAGTAAAAGCCGGAAGGCACAGAGAAATCGAACAGGAGTTTATTAAAACCGGTCTGAAAGAAATCAGAGGAACAAATATCGGGTTGGTCGGCCTGGGGACTATTGGACGTCAGGTAGCCCGCTTGGCCACTTTTATGGGTGCTCGGGTGAGCTATTATGATCCATACCGCCCCGACAAAAAAATCGAGGATGAATTAAAGGTTCGTTACTGTTCATTTACGGAGTTGCTTCAGAACAACGAGGTCATAAGTTTACATGTTCCATTGAATGAAGATACCCGCTGGTTAATTTCCAGGGATGAACTGGTTCTTATGCAGCCAGGCGCGCTGCTTATCAATACTGCCCGGGGCGAAGTCCTTGATCAGGCCGCTCTGGCAGAGGCATTGGAAAGCGGGCACCTTGGTGGGGCTGCCGTGGACAATTTTTCGCCGGATCCGCCGCCGCCGGAGCATCCCTTGTTGAATTTATCAACTGCAGCAAATGAAAAATTTATTGCTTCACCCCATATAGCCGGAGTTACCGCCGCCTCTTTTTCCCGTATGTTAGAAGAGGCGTTAGCCAATATCCAGCGCGTAGCGGCAGGCGAAAATCCCAAATATGTTGTCAATGGTATTACCTCCCCAAGAATGCGGACAAACAGGCAGAGTTAGCTTTATCACCTAAAGAGATAAAAAATAAGTTAACTATAATTGTACTAGGAGGATTAAAGTGACCGTAAGCAAATGGATGCCTGTTGGAACAGTATTAAAGATGAATGCTCTTAATTACCCTGATAAGCTCGGCTGCCAGGATAAGAACTAAAGCTTCACCTTTAAAAAGTGGAACGAGCGCTCCTGCCGACTGGCCAGGGCATTGGCAAACATGGGTGTGGGCTACGGTGAAAGAGTGGCTATTCTATCCTACAACCGCGTCGAATGGATGGACATTTACGCAGCATGTGCCAAGGGAGGGCAAATTGCTGTTCCCGTCTTATTTCGACTTTCACCTGCAGAATTGCTGATGTTGCTAAGCAGCCGGCTTTAAAGGGCCTTTTGACAGGAAACCCTGGATCAAGTACGTATTGAAAGAAATCGGTTCCATTCAGTGGTCAGCTCAAAAAAAAGCTTATATTATTACAGATTAAACACAAAATTTATAAAAGTGCTTGACAAGGAATAATTGTAGATATATAATAGCGTCTA
>DGEF01000111.1 GCA_002385805.1 Peptococcaceae bacterium UBA3933 | reverse complement strand
AGACTGATTTTAGTTAATGCAACCCGGATAACTTTACGCAATGTCCTTACCTTATTAGGAGTAAGTGCACCGGAGAGGATGTAAAATATAGAAAAAAAAGACACCAATAAAGGTGTCTTTTTTCTGGTCAGATCTCAACCTCAACTTTAACCCTACGACCGAAGGTCGTTTAATTGTTCTTGACAGTAGTGAACGGTAAAGATAGAATTGAAAAGTAATTATGCGGTTTTTTAATTGTTATCAGTGGGCAATATAATATTATAAGAATATCAGGAGGGGAATTGTCTTGTCCAAATATATATTTATTACCGGGGGAGTCGTTTCTTCGTTGGGGAAAGGAATAACTGCAGCATCTTTAGGTTGTTTGCTGAAAAGCAGAGGAGTTAAAGTTGCTTTACAGAAGTTTGACCCATATATAAATATCGACCCCGGTACCATGAGCCCCTACCAACATGGAGAGGTTTTTGTTACCGAGGACGGTGCGGAAACAGATTTAGATTTAGGTCATTATGAACGTTTTACCGATGAAAATACTACCTATTTAAGTAGCGTAACTACCGGAAAGATTTACTGGGCGGTCATTAATAAAGAACGGCGCGGTGAGTACTTAGGAAGGACGGTACAGGTAATACCTCATATTACCAATGAAATTAAGGAACGGGTATACGGTTTAGCGGAAAAAACCAAAGCAGATGTTATCATAACTGAAATCGGCGGTACAGTAGGGGATATAGAGTCTTTACCTTTTCTGGAAGCTATTCGTCAAATTAAGAGTGATGTAGGAAGAAATAATTGCATGTATATTCATGTTACCCTGGTACCTTATTTAAGCGCAGCCGGTGAAGCTAAAACAAAGCCTACCCAGCACAGTGTCAAAGAGTTACGAAGTATCGGTATTCAACCTGATGCTATAGTCTGCCGTAGTGAAAAACCTTTATCAAAAGAAATGGAAGAAAAAATAGCTCTTTTTTGTGATATAGATAAAGAGGCAGTAATTCAGGCAGTTGATGCTTCCACTATATATGAACTTCCTTTGGTCTTGAAAGAACAGGGTCTGGACAACATTGTTATTGACCGTTTAGGATTAAAATGTAACGGTACAGACCTGGTGGAGTGGAAGGCTATTGTAGATAGAATTAAAAACCCTAAATTAGAAGTAGATATAGCCTTGGTAGGAAAATACGTAGAACTGAGAGATGCTTATTTAAGTGTAGCCGAAGCCTTAATCCATGCCGGTATTGCACATGAAGCTAAAGTTAATATCCACTGGGTTCAGTCTGAGGATTTAACTCAGGAAAATGTGGAACAATACTTGAAAAATGTCCAGGGCATTTTAGTCCCCGGGGGATTTGGTGACCGGGGCATAGAAGGAAAGATTGTGGCCATTAAGTATGCCCGGGAAAATAAGATTCCTTTCTTGGGTATTTGTTTAGGCATGCAATTGGCTGTAGTGGAATTTGCCCGTAATGTGTTGCAGTATAAAGACGCTCATAGTGCAGAGTTTAATCCTAGAACTTCCCATCCGGTTATCGATATTTTACCTGAACAAAAAGAACTGGAGAACAAAGGCGGTACTATGCGCTTAGGAAAATATCCCTGTATTTTAAAAGAAGGAACTCTAGCTTTTAAAGCCTACGGGGAAAAGGTGATCAGTGAGCGGCACCGTCACCGTTTTGAAGTAAACAATCATTATAGACAAGCCCTAGAAGAAAAAGGATTAATAATTAGTGGAGTTTATGCGGAAAAGGATTTGGTGGAAATTGTGGAATTAGAAAATCATCCCTGGTTTGTCGGTTCTCAATTCCACCCGGAATTTAAATCCAGACCCAATAGACCACATCCTTTGTTTAGGGATTTTGTCGGAGCTGTAATTAATATTTCAAGAATTTCAAGATCATCATAATTAATAAAAAGTCCTAGGGTATATTCCCTGGGCTTTTTACTAGAAAGAGGTGATAAAATGCAGGCCAGGTTAATAAAACCAGAGGAAAGAGATTATTTTAACAATTTTATTGCCGGTGTCCCTAAAGGGCATATCCTCCAGTCTTATGAATGGGGTGAGCTAAAAGCCAAAACAGGCTGGCAGCCACTACGGCTTATAGTAGAAGAAGATAATAAGCCTATTGCTGCTATTTCTATTTTGAAAAGGGAAATTCCGGGTATCAAAAAATCTATTTTTTACGCACCACGTGGTCCTGTTTTTGATATAGAAGATGAAAAAGTGTTTGATTTTCTATTAGCAGAAGTCAAAAAACTGGCAGGACAGCATAAAGCAATTTTTTTGAAAATCGACCCTGATGTTCCCTCCGCGAATAAGAGTTTTAGGGAACTATTGCTTTCCCGAGGATTTAAATCAGCAGAAACAGGGGAAGGTTTTGAAGGCATTCAGCCTAAATATGTGTTTAGGTTAGATATAACTCCTGACAGTGAAACACTTTTGGCAAATATGCATTCCAAAACAAGATACAATATACGCTTGGCTGAACGAAAAGGTGTCAAAATAAAGACTGATTGCCCCAAAGATGATTTGAAGATATTTTATCAAATTCTGCTGGAGACAACCGCCAGAGATAAATTTTTAGTTCGTTCCTACAGTTATTTTGAAGATATGTGGGATTATCTCGTGGAACGGGGTTACGGCAAACTTTTTTTAGCTGAATACAATGGTGAATATATCGCCGGTACCCTGGCTTTAATTTTCGGTAAAAAGACCTGGTATCTTTACGGTGCTTCCAGTAACAAACACCGGAATGTGATGCCCAACTACCTGATTCAGTGGACTATGATCCAATGGGCTAAAGAACAAGGGTGTACTTTATATGATTTTCGGGGCGTTCCCGGTGACCTTAGTGAAGACAATCCCCTCTATGGTTTATACAGGTTTAAAAAAGGGTTTAACGGTGTTTATACAGAATTTGTAGGTGAATTTGATTTAATCTATTCTCCATTTTATTACTGGTTGTGGCATACCGTTGAACCGATTTATCAGAAAAACATACGCCGACTAATTTCATTAAAGAAAAAACTTTCGGGTTAAAATTTTTTGTCACTATAAAGGTGAATCTGACCAAAAGTCTCAACCCATGAGCTAGAGTCTGACTAAAAACCTCACCCAAAAGCCAAAATCTGACTCCAAAGTTTACCCAAGAGGTGATTATTATGTATAAATGGGTAGAAATAGACTTGGACGCCATTGCAGCAAATTACCAAAAGGTTAGGAAATTTGTTAGAAAAGAAACCAAAATTTTAGGTGTAGTGAAAGCCGATGCTTATGGACATGGTGCTGTAGAAGTAGCCGGTGAATTGGAACGCCAAGGAATTGATTACCTAGGTGTAACAGAGTTAGAGGAAGGTATCAAGTTACGCCGTGCGGGAATTAAAACCCCTATTTTAGTTTTTGGTCCCTTTTTGCCGGAGGATGCATATTGTTTAAAAGAATTCGACTTAACCATTAGCATTAATAATTTAGAGTTTTTAAAGTTTTTGGCTGAAAAGGCCATTCCTTTAAAAGCACACCTCAAGCTGGAGACAGGTTTTGGCCGCACTGGTCTCAAATATGACCAATTAGCTGAAACCGCTGATATATTGAAAAAAAACGACTTTCTAAATATTGAAGGCGCCTATTCTCATTTGTCTACAGCCATGTGGGATAATTCTTCATATGTAAAAAAACAATATGAAGAATTTAACCGTGCTGTTAGCTTTCTTGAAGAAAAAGGTATTTCTCTACCTATTAAACATATCTGCAACAGTGCCGCCCTCAGTAAGTTTCCCCAAATGCATTTGGATATGGTTAGGGTGGGAAATCTTCTTTACGGACAACAAGTAGGAGGAAAAAACATTTTTCAGGAGGAACTCCTAAATGCTTGGTATTTAAAAAGTCAAATCATTTATATCAATGAACTACCCAAAGGTCATCCTATTGGTTATGAACAAACCCATATCTTAAAAAAAGATACTAAAATAGCAATTATACCGGTTGGATATGTACATGGTTTTTCCGTTGAGCCTCTTCTAAAACCAAAAGGGATAATTAATTTATTTAAAGTATTAGGAAAAAATATACTACGATTTTTTAATCATCCGCGTGTCCAAATTTACGGGGATATAAAAGGGGTAAAAGTTCCTGTGTTGGGTAAAGTAGGTATGCAGTTAACGATTTTAGATGTTTCCCATATTCCCCAGGTCCAGATAGGTGATACTGTCTTGTTACCGGGTCGTAGAACAAACATCAGTGTATCCTTACCCAAGGTTTTTCTTAAGGGAGGTAAGCCGTTGAAAGTTCGCAGTATTCAAGAAAAATATGAACAAGTTACACTGGCTGCAAAATAAAGGTTTTTTTTCTATAGCAGAGAATTTCTATGACTATGACGGGTTGTAGGGGAGGGGTATCTTTGCCGAAGAAGAAAATCCTTATTGTTGACGATCTGCATGGAGTAAGGGCTTTGCTCAAGTTAGCCTTAAAAAAGTATGACCTAAAGGAAGCGGTTAACGGGCAAGAGGCTATTAAGATAGCCGAAAATTGGCAGCCAGATTTAATTTTAGTGGATTTGAAAATGCCGGACATGAGCGGTTTAGATACTATTTCTGCTATTTATAAATTAAATTTAAATCCTAGGATAGTACTAATGACTGCTTATAATAATATGGAAATGATCCAGGATAGTGTAAGAATTTCAGGAGTAATTTCTAAACCTTTCGATTTACTTGAATTGGTTAGTTTAATAGATAATATTTTAAAAGAAAAACCTGGTACATAAAAGAAGCAGGAATTTCGTTTCAGGTGGAGAATTATTTTGTTGAAAGGAGGTTACCACATATGCTGATTATTACATACACTACTACCGCAGTTTATTGCCCTACTTGTGGGAAGGTAAATTTTCATGCCATCTCTCGGTTTAATTTAAGTGGCAGACAAAAAGTTGAAATTACTTGTGAATGTGGTACTAATCTCCTTGTATTTCAACATCAGAAAGGCAAAATTTATTCACTAAAAATTGCCTGTCATATGTGTGAAGAGTATCATAATTACTCTTATTCAGCACGGGAATTATGGTCTGAACAAGTGGCTACTGTCTTTTGTCAGGAAACAGGTGTAGAAATAGGTTTTATTGGTCCTAGGGATAAGGTCTTAAAAAGTATTAACAATATGGACAAATCAGTACAGGAAATGGTTGAAGAATTAGGTTATGGTGAATACTTTAATAACGCGGAGATAATGTATAAAGTATTGGAAATACTTCATAAAATTGCCGAAAAGGGCAAATTATTCTGTAGTTGTGGCAATTATAATTTAGAAGTTGAGGTTTATCCCGATCGCTTAGAGCTTCTTTGTAGAGATTGTGGTGCAGTAGGGGTTGTTTTTGCGGAAACATTCAAAGATTTAGAGACGGTTCAGCAACTGAAAGAAATTATTCTTACGGAAAATACATATAAATATATTGATTATATGAATAAGAAAAAAAGGAAAATCTCTTTAAAAAATAAAATTTAATTAAAAACAAATAATAATAAAAATACCTGCAAAATAAAGGGCATATCTTTAAGGGCAGAACTTTATATCTGCCCTAAATTTGACATTAAGGAAAAAATTAGCAAAATACTAAAATTAAAAAAAGAATTGGAGGGAAAGACATGGCTTTAGTAAGTGTTGATTATTTACTGGCCAAAGCAGAAGAACAAGGGTATGCAGTAGGGGCTTTTAACTGTAATAATATGGAGATTGTACAAGCGATTGTTGCAGCGGCGGAAGCAGAAAAATCCCCTGTAATTATTCAAGCCAGCCAAGGGGCAATAAAATATGCGGGCTTAAACTACATAGTTAAATTGGTGGAAGTGGCGGCAGAATCCGTTTCTGTACCGGTAGCTTTACACCTTGACCATGGGACCGATTTTCAACAGGTAATCAAATGTATAAGATATGGTTTCTCTTCTGTCATGATTGATGGTTCAAAATTGCCATTAAAAGAGAATATAGCCTTGACTAAAAAAGTGGTGGAAATTGCTTCACCTTTAGGTATTTCCGTGGAAGCTGAGCTGGGGAAAATCGGTGGTACAGAAGATGATATTACCGTTTCCGAGCGGGAGGCCATGTTAACTGATCCTCAAGAAGCGAAAATCTTTGTGGAGGAAACTGGTGTTGGCTCATTGGCTGTTGCTATCGGTACTGCTCATGGACCTTATAAAGGTAAGCCTGAACTTGATTTTGAGCGACTAAAGAAAATCAGAGAACTGGTGCAAATACCTATAGTTTTACACGGTTCCTCCGGTGTACCTGATGAAGATATTCGGCGGGCCATTGAATTAGGTGTACGCAAAATTAATATTGATACCAATATCCGCCAAGCCTTTATGCAGGGTGTTAAAGATGCTTTAGCCCAAAAACCTGATGAAATTGACCCACGTAAAGTATTAGGCCCTGCTCGTGAGCGGATGACGGAAATTGTCAGAGAGAAAATCCGCCTCTTCGGCAGTAGCGGAAAAGCTTAAAAGCTTTCGGGTTAAGCTCTGGGGTCGGCATTACGGCTTA
>DGEF01000071.1 GCA_002385805.1 Peptococcaceae bacterium UBA3933 | reverse complement strand
GGCATGCAATTTTTTTAAGTTTTCTGGACCGATGATTAATTCAGTACGCGAAAAAATGTGGGAATCCATTTTAGAATACCTCCCGTAAAAAAAGCAGCTAGTTTTAGCTGCCAAACTTTTTTTATCCTATCACAATCGGTATAAAAAAGGCAAGAAACACAGCCATCCCCAATGCATAAAACTTATTCAAGCGCGGCCCCATTTCAAAGGAACTGTGTTTAGTTATGCCGGAGATAACCAGGGTTGTGCCTGAAACAGGGGAAACCATAACAGCGATACCGAAGGCGGCAATTAAGACAAAGGTATAAGCGGTAAGAGAAATTCCTAAAGAGCCGGCGCTAATGGTTGTGCCAATGGTAGTAGTGGTCACAATCGGGTGCACCCCTACGAAGGCTAATAAACTTACTATAAAGATGATTGTAAAGATGGCTATGGCCGGTTGATGAATGTTTTCTATTCTTAATAGAGAAGGAACCATTGCTCCTATTCCTGAAATTTCCAAAGATTTTCCGAAAAAACCTGCCGCCGCAAAAATAAGCACTTCATTATTTATTTTTAAAAGTTTATCAAAGTAATACTTATGCAGTAGTTTTTTGTAGATTGGCAATTTCTTCTGAAAAACAGCTAAAACAAAAGGGAAAAACAGGGCCACCAAGGGAATGATCTCCAATATTTCTAGGCTAGTAAAACTGTTAAGAATGGCGACCAGGGAAATTAAGCCTAGAAAAATAAAGAGCAAATTTCGAATTTTATCTTTTTCTAATGGAATGGCAGATGAATTATAATCATGGATCGTGTTGTTATCATTCTTTTTTGTTTGGAGCAATATCAGTATGCTATTACTTAAAAGAATAATACCGGCAATTAATAATCCAGCAGGAAGGATACTAACCCAGGACACATTGAGGGTATGAATAATCGCTGCTAATCCTACATAATTAGGAGACCAGAAAATAGCGGCAAAATTACCGCGCAGCATCGAGTTAAAGAGAACTTTCTGTGATTTTGTAAATTCTTTAGTTTGTTTAAATAGCTCATAGATAATGGCGAAAGCACCTATATTTAAAATGGAACAGAGGAAAAAGGTAAGGAATGCAGAAATATTACCAAAACGAACTGGACCGTTGATGTATTTTAATGAAAGGCTTTTTAATGTATTTTCATAATCATCGTAATAAAGGGGGAAGCTTAATAAGGGTAGAACAATAAAAAGTACGACTAAACCTGTATTAGAACTTAAAGCTTCGAGATAGTTGTAATAGCTGGCTTCATTTAGATAAAGAAATACTCCACCTAAGAGAAAAAGAAGCATAGAAATACTCTTACTGGCGGAGGAAGCAAAAGGAAGGGTTTGTAAAACCATAATGATTAATAAAAATGTACTTAAAGGAATTAAAATACGGGAAAAAGGAGTAAAAACATTCAGCATATAAATAAGGGCAAAAACAATTAATACCGGCTGTCTGAGATATTTGATTAAAGACATTTTTAAAACCTTCTTTTTATTTTTAAGTAATTGATTATATTATAATATTTTAATTATTTTCGAAGAAAATTCAACTTTACAGGTTTACAGAATTTTCTATGGGATTAATAATTTTATTATTTTTATATTCAGGGATTAATGTACAGGTATCAATTAATGAACAATATTTTATATCCTGGACCATTGCTAATTCCTGTAAACGTCGACCGTTACGACTTTTGAGAAGGGTATGATAAAGATCGGATTTGGAGTTTTGATAACTGCTTAAAGCAATGAGTCCAAAGTCATTTATTTCGTAAGCTGATAAATTTTCTAACTCGGCAATGATTTTACCGGCAGCTAAAGTGTCTTCTAAAGAAGGAAACCCTAGGGTACCGGCACAAAGGATGACAATATCAGTAGTCAGGCTATTGAGCAGTTTACTAACAGATTTGGCATTAGCCAAGGAAGCTACAAAAGTATGTTTGGCTTTTTCTGAAGTTTTTAAAGCCTTGCTTCCATTAGATGTAGTAAAAATAATCCCTCTGTTTTTAATTTTCTCAGGTGTGTATTCCAAAGGAGAATTACCAAAATCAAAGCCCGGAATTTTTTTCGATTTTCTTTCTCCTCCTAAAAGGTAATCCGGGTTCTTCTTTTTTAGTTCCCAGGCTGTTTCAATTTCGGCAACGGGTATAATTTCTTTAGCTCCGTTATTTAAAGCGGTGATAATTGTATTGGAAGCACGCAGAACATCGATAACCACAACTGTTTTTTTAAAAAGAAAATCAGGAACAACTGTCTGCCAGGAGGGAAAAACCTCTAATGTTTTAATTTCAATCAGTCCTTTCCCGGTAAAATCCTTTCCTTAATTTTAACATATTCCTTAAAATGAGTAATTATTTAAAACTTGTAATAAAGAGTAGTTTCGTGTAAAGTTACATTAAGTTTAAATTCGTGTTTGATTTCTTAAAAAAATAAGGTTAATTTCGTTTTAATTGTAGCTTTTGTGAAGGAAGGATGGTAATTATGGAGAAAGTGACCATTTATACTGACGGTGCCTGTAAAGGTAATCCTGACGGCCCCGGAGGTTATGGTGTTGTGCTTTTATATACCGATAAAAACAATCAAGTCCACCGTAAAGAAATAGCAGGTGGGTTTAAAAATACTACGAATAACCGTATGGAGATAATGGCTGCCATTGTAGGTCTAGAAGCTTTAAAAAGACCCTGTCAAGTAACACTTTATTCAGATTCTCAGTATTTGGTTAACGCCATTGAACAAAAATGGGTGGAACGCTGGCAAAAAAATGGTTGGTTAAGGGATCCTAAAAAAGGTATAAAGGCAAAAAACGTTGATTTATGGCAAAGGCTTTTAAAAGCTATGGAAAACCATCAAGTCACATTTAAATGGGTCCGGGGTCATGATGGTTTGGCGGAAAATGAAAGATGTGATAAATTAGCCACGGAAGCGGCTATGAGACCGGATTTGCCTGAAGATATTTACGAGAAAGGCGTTTAATTAATGATTGCATAAATAACATCTCACACAAAAGGACCTGTCTTAGGCTAAAGACAGGTTTTTCTTTCCTTGACATAGCAAACCCTTACTATTACAAACGAAAAAACTTGTTGAAATAAAAGAAATTCTAGCAAATATAAACACTATATTTTGCAGGAACAAGTGTTCTAAAAGGAGAATACTAAAATATTACGTCTTACGGGTCTAGCTTATGGGTTAGCATCTAATTTTGGGATATTCTTCAAGATCCATCCGACTTAACCTTAACCTTAATCATACGACCCAAGGTCGTAATACCAGCCACTAAAAACTAGCCACTATAATACTAGTCACTAATCATTAAATAATAGCGGGGTGTTTTGGATGTCCCTAAAGTTTATTATCGGTCGGGCAGGCAGTGGTAAAACCACCTATTGTTTAAATAAAATCAGAGAAAAACTTGCTGAGTCCCCGGAAGGAAACAATTTAATTTTACTGGTTCCGGAGCAGGCTACTTTTCAGAATGAAATGGAGTTAATTAACACTCCTAATATAAAAGGCATGATGCGGGCTCAGGTGTTAAGTTTTCGTCGTTTGGCCTGGCAGGTACTCCAAGAAGCAGGAGGTGGGGCCAAAGTTCACCTGGGTGATTTAGGTAAAAGAATGGTTATTCGTAAATTTTTAGAGGAAAACAAGTCCCAACTTCAGGTTTTTCAAGGTGCGGCTGATTTGCCCGGGTTTGTGGATAGTCTGGCTGAGGCAATTTCCGAAATGAAATTATACCGGGTGGGAGTCAATGATTTAAAAAGGGTTCTGGAGGAAAAGGCTACTGATACTTCTCTATTGCTTGCTAAAATAGAGGATTTAGTTATCATTTATGAAAACCTGCAGGAATATTTACAGGATACCTATCTGGACCCTGATGATTACTTAAATATTCTGGCAGAAAAAATTCCCTACTCAACTATTATTTCAGGTGCGGAAATTTGGATTGACGGTTTTACCGGTTTTACTCCCCAGGAATTAAATGTTATTGCCACACTGTTAAAACATGCGAAGCGGGTTAATGTTACGATTACCTTGGACAAGCCGGATTTTTCCCCAATAACTTTATCACCTTTTACAGAAACCTATAATACTTACCAAAAAATTAAAGAACTGGCTTTAAAAAACGGTGTTTTAGAAGAAGAACCATATTTTTTAGACCGGTCTATACCTTATCGTTTTCAAGGTTCTTCTTCTTTAGCTTATCTAGAAAAATCCTTTTTTGATCTAAGTGCGGAAAGTTATTCAGGGGAGATAGAAGATATAAAAATAATCAGTGCCCAAAATCACCGGGCAGAAGTGGAGGCAGTTGCCCGGGAGATTCGTTATTTATGCCGGGATAAGGGTTTTAGGTATAGAGACATTGGTGTACTATTAAGGGATTTTAATAATTACGACCTGTTAATAGAAACAATTTTTGCTGATTACGAAATACCCTTTTTCCTTGACCGTAAAAGGACTGTATTACATCACCCCCTGGTAGAATTAATTCGCTCTGCTTTGGAAGTAGTCAGGGAAGGTTGGACTTACCAGTCGGTATTTCGTTATCTAAAAACTGATTTAGCCAATATTTCCCGGGATAAAGTAGATATTTTAGAAAACTTTTGTTTAGCCAGAGGTATTAAAGGCAGTATTTGGTATAAAGAAGATAGCTGGAATTTTACAAATTGTGATATAGAAGATATTAATGAGATTCGTTGGCAGGCTATTCGAGAGTTGAAGATTTTTCAAGATAAAATAAATCAGGCTAAAAATGTGGTGGAAGTTACCCAGGCTTTATATGAACTTTTATTGGATTTAAGAGTACCTCAAAAATTAGAAACTTGGGCTCAAATTGCGGAAAGTTCAGGAAGGTTGGAAGTCTCCCGGGAGCACAGTCAGATCTGGAATGGGATTGTAGAATTACTGGATCAATTAGTGGAAACTATGGGCGAAGAGAATTTTCTAATAGATTCTTTTAGTAAAATTCTGGATTCTGGTTTAGAAAATATTCGTTTAGGTCTGATTCCTCCGGGATTAGATCAGGTGGTAGTAGGTTCATTGGACAGGTCCCGGAACCCTAATTTACGTGCTGCTTTTGTTTTAGGAGTAAGTGACGGGATTTTACCGGCACGGCCTCATGAGGAAGGAATATTTAATGATACGGAGCGGGAACTTCTTAAAAATATGGGTTTAGTCCTTTCCCCGGGTAGTCGGGAAAAATTGTTGCGGGAAGAATTTTTAGTATACACTTCTTTAACACGGGCCAATGCTTATTTAGTATTAAGTTACCCTTTAGCGGATTTGGAAGGTAAAGCTCTACGGCCCTCTTTAGTTATTACCAGGATAAAAGAATTGTTCCCTAAAATTCAGGAAGAACATATAGGTATTGAACCACGTGGGCCGGAAGAAGATTGGGAGTTTATCAGTCATCCCCGTAGGACATTGGCATATTTAGGTGCCAAGCTTCGGCAGGCAAAGGAAGGACTGGAGGTGTCTCCTCTCTGGTGGGAGGTATACAGCTGGTTTTTAGAAGAGGAGGAAAGGAAAAAAGATTTGGTTCGGGTAATCCAGGGACTTTTCCATCAAAATCAAGTGAGACCTCTTAACCCCAGTTTGGCTCGTAAATTATTTAGTAATCCTTTTCGCGTCAGTGTATCACGATTGGAAAAGTTTCAAGCCTGTCCTTTTTCTCATTTTGTGGCTTATGGCCTGAAACTTAAAGAGCGGGAACTTTATCGCTTTCAGGAAATGGACTTAGGTCTGTTTTTCCATGAGGCCATGGAAAGGTTTACAAAAAGGTTAATAGAGGAAAAAAGAGACTGGGCCAATCTAAGTCAACAGGAAATTTTAGCAATTACCGATACGATTGTTGAAGAAGTGGCCCCTCAGTTACAAAATCAGGTTTTATTAAGCTCTGCCAGGTACCGTTATTTAACCGGAAAATTTAAAAAGACTTTACAAAGAGGGGTTAAGGTTTTAAAAGAACACGCCAGACGTGGAAAGTTTAAACCAATAGGTCTGGAAATTTTATTTGGTCCCGGGGGGACTTTACCCGGGTTGAAATTTATTTTACAAGACGGAACTCAAATGGAACTGGTAGGCCGTATTGATCGAATTGATGCTGCAGAAAAAGACAAGCAATATTTTCTTAGGGTCATTGATTATAAATCGGGAAGTACCGGCTTGAATCTTTTAGAAGTTTTTTATGGGTTTAAATTACAGCTGATTACTTATTTAGACATTGTATTGACTTATGGGCAAGAGCTAATTGGTTCAGGTGAGGTTTTACCTGCAGGTGTATTGTATTTTTATCTGCGGGATCCCTTGGTGAGCAGCGGAGGTCCTCTGAACCAAGAAAAAATAGAGTTGGAAATATTAAAGGATCTGAAAATGCAGGGTTTAGTTTTGGCTGATTTAAATGTATTTCAATTGATGGATGGGGAAACACAAGAAAAATGGTCCCCGATAATTCCGGTAGGTTTAAAAAAAGAAGGCAGCCAACTGCTAAAAGAAGGTAAAGAGGTGACGCCGGACTCTAATCCCCTGGAATTATTCCAGAAAAAGTCTCAAGTTGTAACAAAAGACCAAATGGATACCATCCGTCGGCATGTACGTTTTCTAATAAAAGATTGTGGGGAAAAAATCCTAGCCGGGGAAGCAGCCATTGCTCCCTATCAGTTAGAGAATTTTAAGGCTTGTGAGCACTGCTCTTTTCAGGTGGTGTGTCAATTTGACCCCCAAGTAGAAGGGAATAGTTACCGGGTATTAAAGATAATAGATGAAGAAGAAATCTGGGAAAATTTAAATCTTTGGGGTAAGATTTCGAGTCAGAACTGACTTTCGGGACATCATTTTTGGTCAGAATTTAAATGTTTATAAAAGAAATGTTTAATAGGTCTGACCAAAAGCCAATATCTGCCCCCCAAAAGCTATCTCAAGAGGTGATTTATATGCCTGAGTGGACAACGGAACAGGAGGAAGCTATAAAAGCCAGAGGCTGTAACCTTTTAGTGGCTGCAGCAGCCGGTTCAGGGAAAACTGCCGTACTGGTGGAACGGATTATTAGACTTATCAGTGATGAGAACAATCCCGTTGATGTGGATAAGCTTTTAGTTGTTACTTTTACTAATGCGGCGGCTGCTGAAATGAAGGAAAGGGTGGGTATAGCCATTAACAAGGCATTAAAAGAAAAACCCCTTTCCCGTCATTTGTACAGGCAGAATACCCTCTTAAATAAGGCTTCCATAATGACTTTGCATTCTTTTTGCCTGGAAATAGTAAGAGAAAATTTTTATTTTCTGGGGATTGATCCTAATTTTCGTATTATTGATGAAACAGAGGGTGAGTTGCTCCGTTTTGATGTTTTAGAAGAAGTCATGGAAAAATACTATGCCCAGTCGGAAGAAAATGATTTCTTTATCAAGTTAATGGATGCCTATGGTGGTGCAAAGGATGATTCCAATATTAAAGAATTGATTCTCAATCTTTATGAGTTTTCGCAAAGTAATCCCTATCCGGAAAAATGGTTAAAGGAAGCAGAAAATAATTTTACTACCACTGACTGGTTCAAAGAAATTTTAAAAGATATAAGACTGGAACTGTCCGCTCTTCGGTCATTATTAGTTCAGGCTTGTGCTTTAGCCCAAAGTCCGGGGGGGCCTTTATTATATTTAGATACCTTACAGGAGGAACTGGCACTTCTGGACGATTTAATAGCGGCCGGAAAAATTTCTTGGGAAAGACTTTATGATTCTTTTTCTCAGGTGTCTTTTGCCAGGTTACCTTCCATTAAGAAAAAGGATGGAGTAGATCCTGAAATTCAAGAGCAAGTTAAAAAGATTAGAGATAGGGTTAAGACAAAGTTAAATGAAATTCAGGAAAAACACTTTTCCCGAACTCCTCAAGAATTAATGGCCGACTTAGAATTATTACAACCTTATTTACAAATGTTAGTGCAACTGGTAAAAGATTTTTCCAAAGCTTACCGTGAAGCCAAAGCTAAAAGAAATTTAGTAGATTTTAATGATTTGGAACATTATTGTTTAGCAGTTCTTGAGGATGAAAATATAGGTAAAAAAATCAGAGAAAAATATGTTCAAGTTTTAGTGGATGAGTACCAGGATATTAATGATGTACAAGAAACAATTTTAAAACTGGTAACACCGGAACACAGCCTGTTTATGGTAGGCGATATTAAACAGAGTATTTATCGTTTTCGCCTGGCTAAACCGGAATTGTTTTTGGAAAAATATCAATCTTTTAGTCCCGCTGAAACAAGTTTAAACAGGCGGATAGATTTAGCTAAAAATTTTCGCTGTCGCCAGGAAATAGTTGATGGGATAAACTATCTTTTCCGTCAGATTATGACTCCGGAAGTAGGGGAACTGTCTTATGATGAAAAGGCTGCTTTGATTTATGGGGCAAATTACCCTGCCTATGATCAACAGGTAACGATAGATAATTGTATAGAAGTTCATTTATTGGAAAAAAAGCTTGAATCGGAGTTGGTGGAAAATAACTCACCTTCGGAGAGAGAAGCTTTTATTATCGGTCAGCGGATTAAAGAATTGATAAACCAAGGCTATCCGGTTTATGATACTAAACTTGATACTTATCGGCCTTTGACTTACCGGGATATTGTAGTTTTGCTTCGTTCTCCTAAGGGAACGGCGGAAAATTACCTGGAGTATTTCCACCGGTTAGGCATACCTGTTTATGCAGAGTTAGGTAGTGGATACTTTAAAGCAACCGAGGTAGGGGTCATGCTGTCCCTTTTGCAAATTATTGATAATCCCCGGCAGGATATGCCCTTAGTTTCGGTTTTACGTTCACCGATAGTTGGTTTAAGCATAGAAGAATTATCCCAAATCCGTTTGCATTTGGAGAAAGCTACTTTTTATGAGGCTTTAGTAAAAACCGCAGAGCAGGAGACAGGTGAATTAGGAATAAAGTTAAGATATTTCTTAGAACAACTGGATAACTGGCGAACTATGGCCCGCCAAGGAAATCTGGCCGATCTTATTTGGACACTCTATCGGGAAACCGGGTATTTTGATTATGTAGGGGCAATGCCCGGGGGAAACCAGAGGCAAGCCAATTTACGTGCTTTACATGACAGGGCTCGCCAATATGAGGCTACCAGTTTTCGGGGATTACACTCTTTTTTACGTTTTATAGAAAGGCTGGCTGAAAATCATAGGGATTTAGAGCCGGCTAAGGCTTTAGGTGAAAGTGAAAATGTAGTGCGGATTATGAGTATCCACAAAAGTAAAGGTTTAGAATTTCCTGTGGTTTTTGTAGCCGGTTTAGGTCAGCAGTTTAACATGGTGGATACCAGAAAAGATGTGTTAATTCACAAAGATTTAGGATTGGGTCCTGTTTTTATTGATCCTGAGAAAAGGATAAAATATCCTACCATTGCAAAGCTAGCTTTGGAAACAAAGATTAAACAGGAAACATTAGCTGAAGAAATGCGAATTCTCTATGTGGCTTTAACCCGGGCCAGAGAAAAATTAATCCTGGTAGGCTCATTAAATAATTTAGAGAAAAATGTAGATGATTGGTATAGGGTTATGGATTTAGCTTCCGAAACTCTCCCGGCTTATGAATTGGCTCAAGCCAAGTGTTACCTAGATTGGTTGGGGCCGGCTTTAATCAGGCATGAGCAGAGTTATCCTTTGCGGCAACTTATTGGTAAAGAAGACGACCCCCAAAGTATTAAAGATAAATCCTGTTGGCAGATCCAGACTTACCGGGAAGGAGTATCCATAGAAAAAGATTCCCGTGAGTCTATAACCCAGGAAATACTGGAACAAATTAAAGATCTGCAGCCGGTTGAAGTCAATCCTGAACTCCAACAGGCAATCACCCAAAGGTTAAACTGGCGGTATCCTTATCAGAATGTGGTAACCAAAGGTGCCAAAATTACTGTTACTGAAATTAAAAATAAGTTTCAGGCTTTAGCCGAGGAAGAACAGGGGTACTCGTCGGAATATAGACTTACTAAGCGTCCGGTTTTTTTACAACGCTATCAGGGATTATCTCCCCAAGAAAAAGGGTCAGCCCTGCATTTAGTCCTCCAGCACCTTGACCTAAATCTGGCCGAACAAGAGGAATATTTACAGGACTTTTTGGATTCTCTGGTTAAGAGGGAGATTATGACTGCAGAACAAAAGGAAACAATCAACCTAGACCAGATCCTTCAATTTTTAACAAGTTCCTTAGGTAAAAGAATGCGCAAGGCCGGTAAAGTTAAAAGGGAAATTCCTTTTAGTTTGGGTTTACCTGCCGCTGAAATTTATCCGGATTTAGAAGGAACTACAGAAACTATTTTTCTCCAGGGGGTAATTGACTGTTTATGGTGGGAAGAAGACGGGTGGATATTATTAGACTATAAAAGCGATCAGGTTAAGGAAACGGAAATAGATCAGGTTGTAAAAAAATATGAAGTTCAAATTAACCTTTATACGAGAGCTGTAGAGGAAATCTTGCAACAACCGGTTAAGGAAAGGTATTTGTATTTGTTTAGTTTGGGGAGAACAGTGAAAATTTAGCTTTGGAGTCAGTTTTTAGGGACGGCATGACGGCGAAGGTCGTAAGACCGGCCACATGCCACTAAAAACTAGCCACTGCATTCGGGGGTGTAATTATGCGCATTTTACATACATCTGATTGGCACCTAGGGCGGACTTTGGAAGGTCGGGACCGATCCCAGGAACAGGAAGATATTATACAGGAAATTTGTGATATTGCTGATGAGGAAAAGGTGGATTTGGTTTTGATTGCAGGTGATGTCTATGACACGGCAAACCCACCTGCTAAAGCCGAACAGCTTTTCTACCAAGGTATTTATGAATTAGCCCGGGGGGGTGAGCGGGCGGTAGTGGTTATTGCCGGAAATCACGATAACCCGGAACGAATTAAAGCAGTTGACCCCTTGGCTGAACGGTTAGGGATAACTTTGTTAGGTTTTCCTAAAGACAAACCCTTTGTTTCCAATAAAGAGACCCCAGGAGTAGTACGATTAAAAGCAGGCTCAGGGTGGCTGGAGCTGGGAGTACCGGGTTGTGACCATTCGGCAGTAATTATTACCTTGCCTTATCCTTCGGAACAAAGACTGAAGGAAGTCCTGGTGGATAGGTTGGAGGATGAGGTCCTGCAAAAAAGTTATTCAGAAAAGCTAGGGGCTCTTTTTCACTATTTAGCCCAAAATTTCCGGAGAGAAAGTGTTAATCTTTGTATAAGTCATCTTTTTGTGCGGGGCGGAAAAAGCAGTGATTCCGAGCGTCAGATTGATTTAGGCGGTGCCTGCCTGGTAGAACCTGATATACTTCCTCCGGCTCAATACATTGCCTTAGGACACCTCCATCGTTCCCAACGGGTAGCGGGTTTAAAACATATTAGATACTCAGGCTCACCTTTAGGATATAGTTTTTCGGAAGCAGGGCAAGCTAAAGTTGTTTATGTGGTGGATTGTTTACCCGGCGAAACGGCTGAAGTAAAGGAAGTGCCTCTTACACGGGGAAAAAACCTGGTTCGCTGGGAAGCCAGAGAAGGTTTACCTCAGGTAATAAAATGGTGTGAGGAAAACCGAGACCCTAACTCCTGGATTGATTTGATGATTTACGTTCCTGAACCGTTGCAGTTTAGTGAAATTAAACTTTTACGGGAAATGCGGCCGGATATCGTTAATATTCGCCCTGTTTTACCGGAAATGGAACAGCTATTGCAAGTGGAGAACAGGATGAGTTTACCGGTAGATAAGCTTTTTCGTCAGTTTTATTATCATCACCATCAGGTGGAACCAAAGGAGGAATTGGTAAAATTATTTTTAGAACTTCTAGAAGAGGAGAAAGAGGGTGAAGATTCGTGAAACCCTTATTATTAAAAATTGAAGGACTAAATAGTTTCCGCAAAGAACAGACCGTTGACTTCACTAAATTATCAGAGACAGGGCTGTTTGGCATTTTTGGTCCTACCGGTAGCGGAAAATCTACAATTTTAGACGGAATAACCCTGGCTCTTTATGGTAAAGTTGAAAGGGCCAAAGGCCGTGCCCAGGGAATAATTAATCAGCATGAAGAGAGAACTTATGTTCAATTTACTTTTTCCGTAGGCAAGAAAAAGTATATAGCCGAAAGAAGTTTTAAAAGAAATAATGAAGGAGGTGTGAATTTGCATAAATGTCGCCTCCTGGAGATGGTAGATGAAACGGAACAAGTAATTGCTGAGAAACAGGGAGATATGGATAAGAAAATCACCGAAATAATCGGTCTTACCTTTGAAGATTTTACCAGGGCCGTTGTTTTGCCTCAGGGCAAGTTTGCAGAATTTTTATCACTGCAGGGCAAAGACAGGCGGTTAATGCTGCAAAGGATATTCTCTTTAGAAAAATACGGGGTTAAACTTTACGAGAAGGTAAAAAGTAGGTTAAACAGTGCCAAAAATGAATTAAAATTAGTTTGTGGGATGCAAAGTGAGCTAGGTGATGCTTCTGAGAAAGCATTAATAAAGGCTAAAGAAGAATTAAAAAAACAAGAGACGGTAGTTCTTGAACTAAAACAATTGGAAAAATCCTATGGGAAACGTTATGAGGAATTGAAAAAAATAATTGAATTAAAGAGGGAATTGGAGAAGGCCCAGAAAGAATGGGAGGATATAAAGGTTTTGGAGCCTTCCTTTCAATTAAAATTGCAAAGGTTAGAGTTAGCCCATAAGGCGGAAAAAGTCAAACCTTACTGTCAAGTAGTCAATAATGAAAAATTAGCTTTAGACAAAATTTGCGCTCACTTAGCGAATTTAACCGAGGAAGTTAATAACCTTGAGAATATTTTAGCTGCTACCCTGAAAGTTTATCAGGAACTAGAGAATAAGAAGAATACCAGGGGAAAAGAATTAGAAATTAAATTAGTAAAACTGGAACAAGCGTTAGCAGAGGAAAAACTTCGCCAGGAATTATTAGAAAAGCGTGAAGGACTTAAAAAAGATTACCTGGCTGCAAAAAAAGCGGGAGAATCCTTAAAAGCCCAACAGAAAGAGCTGGAAAATCTAAGATCACGATTGCAGGTTAAAAAGGCGGAATTGGCTAAGATTATTCAACAAAAGGAACAGATAGCTCAATTAGAGGAAGTATTTGCGGCAAAAAAAGAGGCCTGGCAGGAGTTTAAAGAGTCGGAAAAGATTTATAATGAATTAATTCAAGATGTCAAAGAAAAAGAAACACAGGTAGAAGGAGTTATTAGAAAAATTTCGCTCCTTTTGAAAGAAAAAGAAGAAATTAATAAAGAATTATTGAAGAAAAAACAAGAAATGGATACCCTCCCTGTCCCTGAACTTACTCAGGATGAATTAAACACAGCTCAAAAGGAATTAAATGATTATAGTGAAGTTATCAGTTCCTTAGAGTATTATTTAGCAGACCTTGATGCTCAGGAAAAAGATTTTTCTCAATTTCAAAAGGAAATAAATTTGGTGCTGGAGAATCTTAAAACAGAAGAAAGTACAATTAATACGCTTACTGACAGAAAACAACTGTTAACTCAGGAAATAGCAAATTTAGATAAAGATTTTAAAGAATTGCAGAGTAAAAATCTAGCTCTATTTTTACGGAAAAAGTTGGAGGAAAATAAGCCTTGTCCTGTCTGTGGTTCCTTGGTTCATGTAATTCCGGAGGAAGAAGAGGAGAAACCCCTCAAAAAGTTGGAGGAAGTTATCCAGCAAAAACAGGAAGAACTAAAGCAGGTGGAAGAACATTTAAATCAATCTCTTAATAAAGAAAGCAGCTTAAAGTCAAAATTAGAGTTACTGGAAGAAAATCAAAGGAAAATCAGGGAAATACAAAATAACTTGATTAATAAAATAAAAGAGCAGCGCAATAAACTTCAGCCAGAGTGGTTAAGCTGGGATGTAAAGGATTTAAAAACTTGGCAAAATCAGCGAAAACGTTATTTAATTCAAGCGCAGGAACAAATAAGTACTTATGCTCAGGTTAAGGAAAAGTATATAGAACAGTTAGCGGATATAAATAATAAACTCAACAGTGTTGAACAGTCTTTAGCCAGAGAGGAAGCAAACCGTGATTTTTTAAATGAAACATTAAAACAAGGGCGGGAAAAATTAGAGATAATTAGTTTAGATAAAGAGAAAAAGGAAAAGTTTTTTTATGAAAAAGCCGAAGGAATGACCGGTTCTGAAATTGAGGAGAAAGTTCAGGAAATAAAAAAAGCCCGGCAAGATTTAATTCTGCTAAGAAAGAAAGAAGCTGAAATTGCCAAGCAATTGGAGCAAACTACTGAGAGCTTATTCAAGGTTCAGGAAGAACTACAGAAAAATTTGCAAAGATTAGAATCCTTAGAAGTAGAGGGTAAAGGGTATAAACAGCAAATTGACCAGTTGACTGCCAGAATAAATGAAGTTACTTTCGGGAATAAAGCAGAAGATGTAAAACAAAAGGTGGAAGAAGAACTGAGAGCTTTAAAGGATAGTTTAGAAAAAGCAGCACAACAATTAGAAAAAAACCGTTTAAATTATGAAGAAAAGAAAAACCTTTACTCTAACCTTAGCCATGAAAAAAAGAAAACTGAAGAAAGGTTAGAAAAGGCCCTTCAAGAATTAGCGGAAAAAATAAAGGTGCTTCAATTTTCATCTCAGGTAGAAGCAGAAGAAGCTCTGCTTACACCGGAAGAAATGGCTTTACTGGAAAAAGAAATTCAGGAGTTTAAAAATAAAAAATTACTGGTTCAAAAAAACCTGGAATCATTAAAGAATAAACTTGGGGACAAAGATATAGAGGAAGAAGAATGGCAATCCTTCTTGCAGGAAATGGAAAGAAACAGGGAAGAGTTAGAGAAAAGCCAGGAATTATATCATAAATTGATAGGACATGTGGAAAGGCTGGAAACAAACAATATCCGCTGGCGTCAATTGGAGGAAGAAAAGAAACACTGGGAAGAGCTTTTGGATAAATTAACGGAATTAGAAAAGCTTTTTAGGGGAAATGCTTTTGTGGAGTTTATTGCCGAAGAACAATTAATAAATGTTTCTTTAGACGCCTCCCGCATCTTGGCTGATTTAACCCAAAGCAGGTATGCTTTGATTGTGGATTCGGACGGAGGTTTTATTATCCGGGATGATGCCAACGGAGGATTGTATCGACCTGTTTCGACTCTTTCCGGTGGGGAAACCTTCCTAACCTCCCTGGCCCTTGCATTAGCTTTATCCAGCCAAATTCAAATAAGAGGAAAGTACCCTTTAGAGTTTTTCTTTTTAGATGAGGGATTTGGTACTTTAGACAGAGATCTTTTAGAAACGGTAATGGATTCTTTAGAAAAGTTACAAAGTCAAAAAATGACTGTGGGTGTAATCAGTCATGTACCTGAACTAAGAGCCCGTTTACAAAGAAGATTAATAGTTACCCCGGCGGAAAACGGCGGCAAGGGAACACAACTGGAGATTGAAGTAGGGTGATTGGCTTTTGGGTCGAACTATGGGGTCGGCATTATGGCTTACGGGTTCAGTTTTAGGGTCGGCATCTGATTTTGGGACACACTGCATGATGCATCCGATGAATGTTATTTTTTCGGGATGCATCTAATTAATGACATTTTTACATGATGTATTTTTATAAATCTAAATTTAGATACTAAACTATCCGTGTTTATCTATGTTCACAGTGTTTATCCGTGGTTTATTTTAGTGACTAAAATCTCGCTCACTCGCCCACTCGCTCACTTTTAGACTAAAAATTATTAGTGTTTATCTGTGATTAATAATACTATTCACAAGTCACTAGTCACTAATTTACCAGCCACAAATAACTAGCCACTAGCCACTAAATTTCGAGGTGTTTATGATGAATAAACCTTCTCTTACTTTAATCTTAACCTTAGCCTTAACCTTAATTTTAACTGTCGCCTGTGGTACTACCGAAGAACCTAGTGAACCTTTGTTTAAGCTTGACAAAGGTGAAGTGCTTCAGGTGAAAAATCATTCTTCAGACTTTTCCCATGTTTCCCGGGAGAGATTATAAAACTTTTCTCCGTCTTGGCGGTTTAGCTTAATAACGAAAGTCTTTTTTGTAGATAAATGATAATTAATGTAGCCATATAAGCCTTTTTCTTCATAAGTGATATCTTTAATTTTTTTGAAGCTTAATACTTTTCTTTCTACAGCGTTTCTTTTATTTATCCACTGGATAATTTTCTCTGGGGTAATTATACAGGCATCATTGATGTGTCCTAAAAAAGTGTTCACATAAACAGCTAAAATATCATCTTTTTGGGATATAACATGGTTACTGAATAATTTTTCCATAATTTTTTCCGGAAAATTTTCTGTATAGATTTTAATAGCCATATTTATACCTCCTTTATATGAAGTATAGCATAGTAAAGTCTTTTTTTACTAGACAAGTTTAATTACTCAAATAAAATGAGGTGGTCTTGAACATGAAAGTGCCTAGATTTTCACGGAATATTATGATTCCTGTCTTATTTATTTTAAATCTTCTTGCTTGGTTATATGTTTATGACGAATATATGATGAGTTGGTTATTTGTTTATATAATATATATGGCGGTTGCCATAGTCTTTACCATTAGTGCTCAGTTAGCTTTCGGTCGTAATAGGAATCTCAAAGATATAGGGATAAATGTTTGTTTAGTATTGCTTTTATTGGTTTTGGCTCAGAGGTTTTTACCTATGGATAAGATTGAGCAAGGTTTAGTAGATAACTACTACGGCTATATTAAGATTGACGCAGATTTAGCTGAAGATGATAAAGCCGTTAGGTCAAATGATACTACTTTAGTAGTACGAAATTATCAAGAAAAGGCTGAAGGGTCAAATCAGGCAGATAAATTAGAAATCTTTAAAGAAAAAAAATTAATTGAAAGCATAACCTTGTCAGAGGCAGTTGACAGGATATCCCAATTAATGACCCCCTTAAATCAGGCTGAATTTAATAATATTGTTGTTCAAGATGTTAGATATGTTGGAGTAAAGAAAAAGGGAGGGCTAGTCAGTCTAATCTTTGAAAAAGGACATGTTTTTTTCAAGTATGATTTAAATTTTAATGAAAACGGGTTTGTTTGGGAGAAGGAGAGTTATAAGTTTGCCGGTTTAAAAATGCCCGTTAGGGATGACTTATATGATGAGGAAACAAATAAAATAATCAAGGAGATTCTTCTTAAAGGTGATCCGGAAAAGTTTGTAAAGGTAGAAATAGTGGTAACGAAAAGCAAAGAAGATGTTTTAGCAGAACTGAAAAATTTAGGTTATAATGTAATAGCCGAAGAACCGCTTACAGTAAACATTCCTTTCTATGAAATAGCTAATCTGGCTCATGAGGAATATATAAAGAGTTTTTCTATAAAGCAATAATATAAATATAAGTAAAAAAAACCTCTCATCTGAGAGGTTGGTTTATTATAATTATTATTGTTTGAGAGGTTGGTTGCGGGGAGAGGATTTGAACCTCTGACCTCCGGGTTATGAGCCCGACGAGCTCCCTAACTGCTCTACCC
>DGEF01000005.1:2186-2560 GCA_002385805.1 Peptococcaceae bacterium UBA3933 | reverse complement strand
ATGGGCTTGCCGGTAAATAAATTTATCTGTGCTTCTAATGAAAATAAAGTGCTTACTGATTTTTTCCAAACAGGTATCTATAACCGTAACCGGGAGTTTAAGCAGACAAACAGTCCTTCCATGGACATCCTTATCTCAAGTAATTTAGAACGTTTCCTATTTGAAATTACCAACCATGACTGGGAGAAAATAACCCAGTGGATGAAGGAACTACAGGAAAAAGGTGAATTTTCCGTAGATAAAGCCACATTTGAATCTATCTCTGAAATATTAGAAAGTGGTTTTGCCGGAGAAAAAGAAACCTTAGCTACAATAAAGAAGACTTTTGAAGAAACCGGTTATACCCTAGATACCCATACGGCTGTGGCTGTTAA
>DGEF01000005.1:0-1948 GCA_002385805.1 Peptococcaceae bacterium UBA3933 | reverse complement strand
GTTTATGAGGATTACAAACAGGCTACAGGTGATAAAACCAAAACTATTATTGATGCTACTGCCAGTCCTTTTAAATTTAATGCCAGTGTTCTGGAGGCCATTAAAGGACCGGAGGCGGTAGAAAATAAAGATGAATTTCAGATCCTGGAAGAATTAAGTAAAGTAAGTGGCCAGGAAATACATCCTGGATTGAAGGATTTAGACATGAAGCCTGTTTTACATGAAAAGGTTTGTGGCAAAGAAGAAATAAAAGATATAATCAAAAGAATATTAAAGCTTTAAATTTCTCAATAAAAACAACCCCCTAACCTTAAAGGTTAGGGGGTTATTTTTACTCCAGGACTATTTTGCACCTTCCAAGGCTTTTTCTGGTTCTTTCTCTTTAGGACCTGCAGTTTTATCTTTAGATAAAAACCAGCCCAGAGCGGCAATTGTAAATAAAACTGTCCAGAAGGTTAGTTTCCACTGAGAAGATTCGGGGAAGTGTTCGGCGATAATTCCTACTTGAGGGTGAGATAGAGTCAAAACAATTAATTTTATACCAACCCAGCCAACTATAAGAAAAGCGGCTGTTTCTAAACCTGGCCTTTTGTGTAGTAAATTTACAAAAAGTGATGCAGCAAAACGGATAATCACTAAACCGATAAAGCCGCCGGTAAAGACAACTAAAAATTGACCACCGTCCATCCCGCCTATTTTAGGTAAAGGAGTTGCTGGAAGAGTTACGGCTAAGGCCACGGCAGCTAAAATAGAGTCTACCGCAAAAGCTATATCGGCAATTTCCACCTTGAGTACGGTTAACCAAAAGCTAGATGTGCTGGCAGGTTTATCTTCCATATTTTTATCCTCTTCTTTATGCAAAACAAATTTTTTAAAGAGGTGGTTTACAGCGATAAAGATTAAATAAATGGCACCAATGGCTTGGATCTGCCAAACATTAAATAAAAAAGAAATTACAAATAGAGAACTAAACCTGAAGACAAAGGCCCCAGCTAAACCGTAAAAGAGTGCCTTTTTTCTTTGTTTTTCCGGAAGGTGTTTAACCAGGATCGCCATGACCAGGGCGTTATCGGCGGCTAATAGTCCCTCCATTCCTATTAGCACAAGTAAGACAATGCCATACTCCAGTAATAATGATAATTCCATTTTTTCTCCTCTCTTTCTTGTAATAGTTTGTGCAATTAAATTAAAATGACCCTTACCAAATATCGGTAAAGGTCAAAAATAAAAGGACCTTTACCTATTATGAAAATAAAGGCAAAGGTCTCGCTAACAACTAATAGTTGCCAATAAAACCGGAGAAAAAATTCTCGTAATGACGATTTTATTGTCCAGCTACTCCCCTTTGGCAGAATATTCAATTTTGTAATCTGATAATAATAAAAAATATATAGCTTGTCAATATTAAAATTTAATATTAATTTTGATAATCTCTTCATTAAGCAAAGCTTTAAAAATAATAATAACTGCAGGTCCCATAAAAATACCTATAAATCCGACAAACTTAAAACCTAAGTACATGCTTACTAAAGTACTGAAGGCGCCAATACCGATAGCATCCCCCAGGATTTTAGGTTCCACTATCCTGCGGAAAACAACAAGAGTGCCATACAATATCAGCAAACCTATAGATGTAAAACTATCACCAAGAATAAAGTGGTAAATGGACATAGGTATAAGAACAGAACCTGTGCCCAGAATTGGTAGAATATCAACAATAGTGATCAATAAGGCTGTTGCGATTGCATACCTTATTTTTAATATAGAAAGTCCGACAGTTGTTATGATGAAAATTAGGATGCTGATAACAATCTGAGCTCCAATAAAGCCAATGACTGCTCTATACAAAGTATTCATTAGTTTCTCTACTTTAGTGTGTGTGCTTTCGTCAAATAAGCTTAAAAAACCTTTTTTTAAATCAGGAAGCTTAAAGCTAATGATATAAAAA
>DGEF01000063.1 GCA_002385805.1 Peptococcaceae bacterium UBA3933 | reverse complement strand
CTAACTAAATTAAGGTAAGCAGAAAAATAGTATACTATTTGTGGTAATAAACGACCCCAGTTAATGGAGTTTGCTGAAGATAACTCAAATCCCTTTTCCTCTAAAAGAGATTTAAATTCTACATCTGCAAAAATCTCTTTAACCTTGCTTTGACAATCATCAAAATTACCTTTAACCGCAACTACATGAGTATTATTACCATCAGTGGTGCTCATTTGCAATTCCTGGACTTTACTAACCCCTTTGTAAGGATAAAATACGATTATCCTGATCCCGGGAACATTTTTAAAACCTTCTAAAGCAGCCTTTCCTGTATCACCGGAAGTAGCAACTAAAATTACTACCTCTTTAGTATGCCCTAATTTAGAAATGGCTTTTGACAAAAGATGGGGCATTATTTGTAAAGCCATATCTTTAAAGGCGGCTGTGGGCCCATGCCATAATTCCAAAATAAAGGTATCAGGATAGATTTTTCGTACAGGAGCAATCTGGGGGTGTTGAAAATTTTCCTGGTTATAAGCCTTTTGCACACACTCCAGGATTTCTTCCGGAGTATAATCATCAAGGTATAAAGAAATGACTTTTTGAGCTATTTCTTGATAAGATCGACCTACTAAATCACTGATTTCTTTTTCAGATAAAACAGGAATCTTTTTCGGGACAAACAGTCCACCGGTGGGGACCATGCCCAATTTAATGGCTTCAGCTGCAGAAACCTCTTGATAGTTATTACGTGTACTAATATACATTTTCTAATCCCTCTCTATCTTACAAACATAATTACTCATAAAGTATTCGATTATCTCTCTGCGTCTGACAATTCCTATAAATACGTCATTATCATCAATAACTGGTACAAAGTTTTGGGTGATAGCCAATTCAATTAAGTCTTCCATTTTGGCACTAATCCGCACCGGCTTATTCTGTAACCTCCGGGGTACTTCATCTAGATAATACTTATGAGCATTTTCAAAAGTTAAACCTGGTGTATTTTTCATTTTCCATAAAAGATCCCCTTCGGTTAAAGTCCCATAGTATTTTCCTTGATCATCGATAAGCGGAACAGCAGCATACCTATGATACTCCATTTTTTCCAGAGCCTGACGAATGGTAGAGTCTTTAGGTAAAAAAACCACGTCCTGCTTAGGAATCAAGAAAAATGAAATGTTTTTCATTTTTTCTCTCCTTGCTTATGCATATTTGTCTTCCTTTTAACCCTGTCTTAGATTCTACCATTTTTTTCGGTTACTGTTAACCCATAAAGATTTCACTAAATTAAAAACATGGCTACAATAGTTGTTACAATTAATCCTATAGCTACAGGCAGCAGGTTGCGTCTTGCCAATTCGAAAGGATCTACATTACAGATAGCTGCTGCAGGGATTAAAGCCCAGGGAACTATAGTTCCTCCCCCTACCCAGATTCCGGCGATTTGACCTAAAGCCGTTAAAGTTGCGATTCCGGATCCAATGGCCGTAGAAAATAGGTTAGCTACAGAGCCCACCAGAGATATTCCGGAAAAACCTGAACCGTCTAATCCTGTAATAACTCCCACCGTGGTCAGGGTTATAGTCCCTATTGCTGCATTCAAAGGAACCACCGTAGCCAAGGCTACTCCTAAATCATTGACAAGACCAGCAGAGTTTTCCGGTAAAACATCTCCGAAAATACTTATAATTCCCGCATCACCTAAATAAAAGAAAGCTGCAATAGGAATCACGGGGCCAAATACCCTAAACCCAAATTGAAAGCCTTCAATCATAAATCCGGTAACTTTTTCTAAACCTCCGTTTTTATAAGCCAACATTGTGATTAAGATTAAAATAAACACACAGGTACCACCAATTAAAGCGGTGGCATCTCCGCCCTGTAAATTAGCTATAAACATGATAACTACATCTAAGAGAAGCAGTACCGGGATTAAAATTGCCAAAAATCTTTTGGTGGAGGGCAAAAAAACCCTTTTTGCCTTTTCCAGTTCTTCTAAATGCTGATGCTCATAAATGTCCTCAACTTTTAAGATGCCTTTTTTCATATCTCTTTTCAAGAACCAAAAAGCAACTACAGTAGTTACCACACCCATCACAAAAACTAAGGGAACACTGGCTAAAACAACCTCATTTACTGGTATTCCTGCCGCATCAGCGGTAAGCTTAGGTGCACCTTGAATGATAAAATCTCCAGACAAAGCAATTCCATGTCCAAATAAATTCATGGCCATAGCCACTCCCAAAGCCGGAAGTCCTACTCGCAAGGCAACAGGCAAAAGGACTGCTCCCATTAACGCCACACCCGGAGAGGGCCAGAAAAACCAAGAAATAACCATCATTAAAATACCTATTACCCAATAAGCCAACGTGGGGGTCCGGATTAATCTAGTAAAAGGAGCTACCATTTCTTCATTTAAACCTGTATTCTGCAATACTCTGCTCATAGCCGTAATAACTGAGATTATCAAAGAGGTATCCCTTCTCATAACCATAAAACCTAAAATAAAAAATATAAATAAGAGGTAAACCCAATGCAATAAAGTTAATTCCAGGTTCATCTTAAGTACCCCCTTTATAGTAAAAACCTATTACAAAATATGCAAAGGGGGTTTATCTTGACACGATAATTAAGCCGTTAATAATCACATAGAAAAAATGCTAATTACTCACGGTTAAAAGTTTTTTGTAAAATTTTAAAGTTTAGTTTCCTCTTTGGATGAATTTAGATATACTAAAATTGAATAGCTTTTAAATTAAGTAAACTTTGAGAGAAAATATTATTTTTTTCAGGTAAAACAGACTATATTTAATCAAATTTTTTTAGAAAAACCCGGTTAAAATTAATCAAAAAATTTTAGATAAATACCCCAAAATTATATTGACAAGTATTGAAAAGGAACTTATACTTATAGCTATCGTGTGGAATTTTTAGTCTTTTATAAAGCACACTTTATACACCTTAAAGGGTTGGGTATGCAAAATGCCCGACTTTAAACCCCCGTGGGTGTATATTATTATAAATATTAGAAAGGGGGCGACCATATGGGTTTTTCTACTTTTGGTCGACATGTGGTTGGTGATTTCCATGGAGTTTCTGGGGAGGTTTTAAATGATCGTAAGCTTTTAAGGGAGATCCTTTATGAGGCAGCTAAAGCCTGTGGAGCTACGGTAGTTGCAGAAAGTTTTGCTCAATTTGAACCACAAGGTGTTACCGGCGTCCTTGTTTTAGCGGAGAGTCATCTCTCTATCCACACTTATCCTGAACATGGTTTTTGCGCCATTGATTGTTATACCTGTGGAACAGAGGTTGATCCCCAAAAAGCTTACAACTACTTAGTTAAAAGACTTAAACCCCAGAAAGCTTACAGGAGAGGTTTAGAAAGAGGCCAAGGCGAAATTAATGACCTTATTATTCAAACTGAACTTAAGGTAGTTAATTCGTAATTAATAACCTGTTGAATAATAGGTTTAAAAAAAAGACCGGATATCGGTCTTTTTTGTTTTGTAATTAATTAATTTCTATTATCTGGTTATCATTACCTTCATCGGCTAAAGGATGCTGAGGGGCATCAACAATTGTTATACTGTTATAAAGAGTTTCTTTGGTTTTGGTAAAAAAAGGAGTTTCTACCCTTTCTCTTATTTCTACCCGCGGAATATAAAGGGATAACTCATGAGGATGATGATAAGTATAGGTTTTCTCCATGAACATTTTTAAAGGGCCTAATTCAATCCGGGCAGTATCTTTGTTCTTACGGTACAATTTTTTGAAGAACAAGATGATTTTTCTCATAGATATCTTCCCATGTTCTAGTCTTTCTACTATTAGTATATGAATTAAATACTAAAAGGGCTGTTGCCAAACCGGCCACAGCCCTTTAATTATAAATTTCTTTAGGGTAAATTTAATAAATACTGCCAATCTTCACTACTAGGGTCAAAGCCAATTTCCGTTTTCTCAACCAGTTCTTTTAGGATATTATTGGCGGTATAATAAGCTTTAGCTTGCGCCTCTAAAGTAAATTGGGTCAATAACTTTTGAACACTATCCTTTTCTCCTTTATTGAATAGTTCAACAACTTCCCGTTCCAGTTCCTTTACTTCCTCCCATTTTTCAGCCTCATAATTTGCCCAGATTTCTTTTATCCCAGGGGCAAATTCTTCATATCCATACACATCTACTATTCTTTGAATCAGATCAAAATTCCACCAGGCTGAAAATTGGGTGAAATCATAATGAGTAGATGCATATTGAGGAATTACCCTATCACTGCCTGCGAAGACCGGTACGAATCCGCTTAAACAAGGAGTAGACATGGCAAACCATAAGACGGCACCTACTTCTACCGGTAAGTCATTTCTTAAATGCGCAACAGACCCTGATTGAGTTGCATCAGTACAAAGAATACGGTTTTCGTTGGCTACTGCCCAGCCGCTATTTTTATGTACAGGCTCCTCATATTTTTCTGTTCCTTCATAATGGCTTCGTAATAAAGCCATTAAATCTTCCGGTCCAATATTACCTACCTTTTTCTTTAAAGCATTTTTAACCATATCTTCACGAAGTTTATTAAAATTGTAATCTAATCCTTTACCATAAACCTTCCGGAAGTTTAATTTTCCTGGCTCTTCTTCCTTCCACCAGCCCTGTTCAGTAGCATATTCCACCAGGTCCTCGCTGGCTAAATCATAATCATCACCAATAGTAAACTGGTTAGCGACCACTATGAAACCGTCATCAGGTACTCTTTTAGCTACCCAGTGATTGGCGGTAGTTTCCACAATCCAAGCTTCCTGGGGATCAGCTAGGCAGTAAATTAGATCCATATCACCACCCTGCCCGTACGTATCAATTAAGTCTGTTATAATATCTACCGCATGCCGAGCAGAGGTTGCCCGCTCCAGTATTAACTGGCGGATACTATACCTTTTCAAACCTGTCTTGCCTATTCCCGGTTCCTTAGAACCCGGCCAAGCAGTATTACAGGCCATAGCCACACCTTTTTCATTTAAACCAACCAGAATATCTCCTTCGTAAGCAGATTTGTCCCAATTCCCGGAAGCCCAGTATTTATAGGTTTGAGCAACCTGTGGGATAACAGTATAAGGCAAAGCAACGGTTTCACCTTCATCATATTCTTGGGCAGGGGTTACC
>DGEF01000039.1 GCA_002385805.1 Peptococcaceae bacterium UBA3933 | reverse complement strand
GAACTACCGGAAACAGTACCCTGGGTTGCACTGGCAATTACCGCTGCTTTTGCCGGACCTCCTGTAGCCCAACCGGTAATTCCAATAGCAATATCCGTTAACCAATCACCAATACCACTTTTCTTCAAAAAAGTAGCAAATAACATGAACAGAAAGATAAAAGTTGAAGACACCTGAATAGGTATTCCTAAAATACCTTCTGTACCAATCCATTGGAAAACAGCTATTCTTTTTATGCTCAACCCGGGATGGGCCATAAAGCTTGGGAAATATTTCCCAAAGTAGGCATATAATAAAAAGAATGTGGCTAAAGTAATCATTACCGGTCCGGCTAATCTTCTCGTAGCTTCAATTACCAGTAATACGGCGATTATACCTACTATCATATCCATAGTAGTATATAACCCTGCACGCCAAACCAGTTCCTCATAATAAATTACGTGGTAAGCTGCTACAGCAAAACCTAAAAAAGATAAAACATAATCGTACCAGGGAATTCTATTACTTTTTGAACCTTTTTTAGCCGGATAGAGTAAAAAAATTAAAACCAAGGCTGCCCCAACATGAGGTGCTCTTTGTAAAGTAGAAGGAAAAACACCAAAAGCTGCTGTATATAGTTGGGCTAATGACCAGATAACAGCAACGATAAAAACAAACTTGGCAACAGGCCCCTCTAATCTACGGAAAGCATGCTCCCGATCGTATTTTGCTAAAATTTCTTGTGCCTGACCTTCATCTAATTCTTGTATACCTTTTGTTAAGTCAATTTCTTTTTGCTTTTCTGCCATATCTTAACCTCCTCAATAAGAAATGACCATGAATCTTTTTAAAAAACTCACCAAGCGTTCCCTTTGAAAACAAGAAGATGAAAAAATTACCAAGGTTTTCTGGATAAAGTAGGAAGGCCGAGGACTTATTAGCCCCCCGGCCTATACCCTTTATTTATTAATCAATAGGCTTAATTTCATCGGGAACTTCAATGCCTTTTTCTACAAAGTATTTATAGGCACCTGGGTGTAGTGGTGTGGTAATACCCATTAAAGCAGTTTCCAAGTTGCCCGCAGCCATTTCATCGGCCAGCCATTGAGCTGCAGCGTGAGCCTGAGCTACTTCAGCTGTATTTTCATACCATATTTTGGTAATATCATAAACCAAGTCTTCCGGTAAATCTGTTGCTACGTATAAAGCAGCTTGACAGTTAACAGTATATTTATCTTCCTCATTTCCATAAGTGCCAGCCGGAATTATATACTGACTAAAGAAAGGATATTTGGCATGGATTGCTTCATATAAGTCGTCTTTAATTTCTATAATTTCGATATCACGGACGGTTTGAATGTCTTGAATTGCCGCTGCCGGTACACTTAATACGTTAAAGGCTGCATCTAAATGACGTCTTTCATTTTGCCGGAAGCATCACCAAAACCGTCATAATTTGCTGTAATGTCATTAAAGGTTAAACCAGCTTCCTCTAATACTAATTGGGTTAAGATTACTGTACCGCTTCCTACAGGACCTACAGCAACTCTTTTACCTTTTAAATCCTCAATAGTTTTAATTCCAGTTTCTTTTAAAGCAACTCCTTGAAAAACTTCGGGATAAACAACACCAATTGCTCTGAAGTTTTGAACAGGCTCACTATAAGAGTTTTGACCATTCCAGGCATCATCAGCGATGTTATTCATAGCAATACCCAGTTCAACTTCACCTGCATTCAGCCGGTTAATATTTTCCACTGATGCGCCACTTGGTTGACTTGTTACTTGAATATTATCTAAGTATTTAGTAAAGGTATTAGCCATAGCTCCACCAAGAGCATAATAAGTACCACCTGTAGAGCCTGTTATCAAGGTAATTTGAGTTTGTTCTACTTTTGCAGGTTCTTCTGGAGTAGATTCACCACTTTGTTGAGGTTCTTCCTGTTGTCCTCCACAACCCATTAAACCAATACTTAATACAAAAGCAAAAATTAATAGTAGCGCAATTCTTTTCTTCACGTTAAACCCCCTTTTACTTTTTTCAAAATTAAAATACAGGAAAAAGTAAAATTTAGAGTATATCACCTCACTTTACCTATAGTTAAAATAGCAACATTATATTTATTCGTCAAACATTTTAAAAAACCTTCAAAATCTTCAAAATAATATAAACAAAAAACTATTTTTTATCAACAAAGTTGTTATTCAATATAATCCTCTAAATCATGGGCATCCCTATTGGGGTACTTGATAATTTCACCTTCCCAAGTCCTAATTGTAATCGTATTGCGACCCTGGGAAATCAGATACTCAGGTAGCATGGGTGTTTTACCTTTACCTTTAGGTGCATTAACTATGAAAGTAGGAATAGCCAGTCCAGAAGTATATCCACGTAAATGTTCCATGATTTCAATACCAATATCAACACTGGTCCTAAAGTGCATGGTACCAATTACGCCTTTAGCATGGAAGATATAATAAGGTCTTACTCTAATCTTCAATAACTCATGACATAATTTTTTCATTACGTGAGGATCATCATTGATACCCCTTAATAATACAGCTTGGTTACCGAGAGGCACACCGGCATTTGCTAACATTTCGCAAGCTCTTTTCGATTCTTCAGTAACTTCCAGCGGATTATTAAAATGAGTGTTTACATAAACAGGATGATGTTTCTTTAACATTTCACAAAATTCCGGAGTTACTCTTTGCGGTAAAGTTACTAACATCCGGGAACCGAGACGTTTATACTCCACATGAGGAATGTTGTCTAATTCTGTGAGAATCCAATCAATCATATCATCACTTAAAGTAAAAGGATCTCCACCAGTTATTAAAACATCTCTTATTTCTGGATTATTTCTAATGTATTCAATAGCTTCCTGGATTTCTTCTTTTTTCCGTGGAGTATCAACTTCTCCAATATTTCTTCTTCTCTGACAATGGCGACAATACATAGCACATTGGTTGGTAACATTAATTATTAAACGGTCTGGATAACGACGAGTAATACACTCGGCTGGATTTGTAAATTCTTCACCCATAGGATCCGGATCACCGATTTCATCCCGCAACTCAAGTCCGGTAGGAACAGATTGTAAATAAATTGGGTTTTTCAGGTGATCACCCTCAGGATCAATTAAGGAAGCATAATAAGGAGAAATTGCCCATCTAAATTTTTTCCCGACTTCATCAATATCTTTTTTCTGTTTTTCTGTTAAGTTGATTATTTTTCCAAGGGTTTCACTATCAGTAATTCTGTTTCTGATCTGCCAACGCCAATCATTCCAATCATCGTCAGTGGCTCCAAAAAGCTTTTTAATTTTCTCCTGTCTTTCTTTAATTTCATCAATAAAATCGAAACCAGTTGGAATCTTTTCTCTTGCCTCCAGATAAGGTTGGATACGTTTCTTCAACTCAGCTGCTCTTTCCAGGGAGATTTGACGGGCGCTTTTTTCTTGAGAACTCATTATAAGGACCTCCTTAAGGATTTAAATATTTATTTATATTAGCCCATAGGGCAGGGCTGACAATAATAAATATTTATTTATCATCCATATTTATATAGTAAAACAACCTTGTTGATATGTAAATGTTTTTTGTATTAAATATTGATATATCTTGATAATTATCTGAATTTTGTTAATATACTAAAAAATATCATTACGGACTAAAGGTTTTAATAGATTTATATATATAATATTTAGTAATTATTCGGAATATATTTAATACTCTAAGGTATTCAACTATTATGATACTTTCGACACATCTTTCTTATTTCCTTCTTTTGGCAGCAAATATTTTAATATTTATATGTAAATTAATTAAAAAAACAGGCATACATTACCATTTATATTTTAATTATTCCGCTTAGGAAAATCAATTAACATTTATTTATTTTCCCCAGTAATTATTCCTTATTCCTTCTCTTGACAAAATGTAATTTAATATTTATAATTTTATTTGTCGTCATAAAGGGGTGTAGCTCAATTGGTAGAGTAGTGGACTCCAAATCCATTGGTTGCGGGTTCAAGTCCTGCCGCCCCTGCCAAAATCTCCTATTAATTAGGAGATTTTTTTATGATTTTGCTTTTAAAAATTTTACAACTTTTAAAATTAAGGGAGTCGCAACGACTCCCTTAATTTTTTATTCGGTTTTTTCCTCTTTTCTAGCTTTAATCACTTCCTCAGCCAGTTTTTGGGGAACTTCTTCATAATGAGAGAATTGCATTTTAAAGCTTCCCCGGGCCTGAGTAATTGATTTCAAGTCAATAGCATATCTATACATTTCTGCCAGAGGAACCTGAGCTTTGATAAGTTGCATTTTTCCTTGTGGTTCCATCCCCATAATTCTACCGCGCTTACTGTTTAAATCACCCATAATATCTCCCATAAACTGTTCTGGGACTAAAATTTCCACATTCATTATGGGTTCCAATAATACAGGGTTAGCCTGTTCCATACCTTTGCGGAAAGCTAAAGAACCTGCGATCTTAAAGGATATTTCGTTAGAATCCACAGGGTGATAGGAACCATCTACCAGAGTCGCTTTTACATTGGTTACAGGATAACCCGCCAATACACCTTCCTGCATAGCCTCCCTGATCCCTTTTTCTACGGCAGGGAAGTAGTTTTTAGGTACTGCTCCCCCGAAAATTTGTTCATGGAATTCAAAATCAGCATCAGGAAGAGGTTCTAAATTTAACCAAACATCACCGTATTGACCGGCTCCCCCGGATTGCTTTTTGTGTTTTCCTTGGACTTTAACAGTTTTTCTAATAGTTTCACGATATGGCACCTTGGGTGTACGCATCTCCACATCTACGCCGAATTTTGTTTTCATTCTTTCGACAATAATATCTAAATGAAGATCACCCATACCCCAAAGAATAGTTTCTTTTGTTTCTGTATTTTTTTCGAGACGTAAAGTAGGATCTTCTTCCAATAGTCTGGAAACAGCATTACCCACCTTATCTTCATCGCCTCGTGACTTGGGACTTATGGCAACAGCTAAGGTAGGTTCCGGAAAATCAATTCCTTCCAAAACAACCTGTTTGCCTTTAAGACATAAAGTATGTCCCGTTAAGGTTTCTTGCAGCTTAGCAACAGCAGCAATGTCACCTGCAACAACTTCGTTTAATGTTTCTTGGTTTTTCCCTCTAACCAGTAAGAAGTTGTTAATTTTTTCCTCTTTGCCTAAATTAGCATTATAGATACTATCATTAGTTGTGAATTTTCCGGTAAATACACGGAAGAAACTTAATTTACCCACGTAAGGGTCGGATAATGTTTTAAAAATTAAAGCTGCGGGAGTTTCTTTTTCCAAATCTTTATCGCTTAATTCAGCAGGTGATGGTAAAAAGTCAACAATGGCATCTAATAAAAGGGGAATTCCAATGTTATTAAGAGCAGAGCCCGCTAATACGGGGAAAACCTTTCCAGCTTTCACACCTTTTTTAAAGCCTAAAATTATTTCTTCAGCAGTTAGTTCTTCTCCTTCTAAATACTTCATTAAAAGTTCATCATCACCCTCAGCCGCTGCTTCCATTAAGGAATCTCTATATTCAGCTATTTGCCCTTCCAGCTCTGTGGGGATGCTGATTTCCGTCATTTTACCGTTTGCAAATTCATATGCTTTACCCCTTAATACATCAACAACGCCTTTAAACTGAGCTTCTGCGCCTATGGGAATCTGGATAGGTACAACACCTGTCCCGAATGTCTCTTTTAATTCTTCTACTACCTTTTGGAAATTAGCATTTTCACGGTCCAATTTATTAATAAATATTATTCTTGGCATTTGTTTCTCCTGGGCAAAATCCCAGATTACCTCTGTTTGCACTTCAACTCCCGAAACACCGCAAACGACCATTAAGATGCTATCAACAACACGTAAAGTTCCTTTAACTTCACCGATAAAATCTGCATAACCTGGCGTATCAATAAGATTTAACTTATGTTCTTTCCACTCGATAGGGGCGAGGGTTGAAGTTATGGTGACTTTTCGTTTGATTTCCTCTGGCAAATAATCAGTTGTTGTCGTTCCATCGTCAACTTTTCCCAGTCTAGAAGTATAACCTGTGTTATAGAGTAATGCTTCAGTAAGTGAAGTCTTTCCAGCTCCACCATGGGCAACTATGCCTACATTTTTAATTTTATTAGTAGCAAATGTTTTCAATGAAGCCCCTCCCTTGTTTAATGGTTTAATAATAAGGTGAATAGTTACTTCAATTAAAGTTTATAGTATATAATTAACCAAAAATTTAAAAATTCCTGCAATAAATATAGAAAAGATTAAGAAATTGTATTTTTGAAATATTTTATTTTTTATTATTACCATTTTTTTTAACAATTAATAACCCTTGGAAATAATTAAGATTCTTAAATAATCAAAAACCATCCTGCATAAAAATGAATAAGAATCATAATTAAGTGAGTGGAAATATGACTAAAAGAAATTTTATCCAGGGTGCTTTAATTTTATTTTCTGCAAGTTTAATTGTAAAAATATTAGGTTTTATATTTCAAATAATTATAGTCAGATACATCGGCACAGAAGCAATAGGCTTATATAATATGGTTTTTCCCTTGTATATGACTTTAATAGTTTTGACAACAGCCGGTTTGCCTCCTGCGATATCCAAAATGGTTGCCGAACAAATGGCTCATCATAACACTTCCGGCGCATTGAGAATATTAAAAATATCATTATATCTTTTAATAGTATTAAGTATTATTTTCACTGTTATCTTAGCATTTGCCGCTCCTTTTATATTAAATATTTTTTACCAAGACTCCAGAGTCACCTGGTGTTTCTATGCTATGGTTCCAGGCTTATTAATCGTACCTATAAGTTCTGGTTTAAGAGGTTTTTTTCAAGGACTACAAGATATGGTTCCTCCCGCCGTTACCCAATGTTGTGAACAATTAGTTCGTACTACTTTAGGTTTATTGCTAATTTTTAAATTAAGACCTTATGGAATAAAAGTACTGGCTATGGGGTTATCTATGGGCATGATCCTAGGGGAGTTAGCCAGCCTTCTAATCATCTTTAGCCTGTTTATCCGAAGAAGAAAAACTATGTTAACCTCTTACCCCACTGCCTCTCCATCGGTTCATTTACCTGCAAAAAGGATAATTGCCTCTTTAATATCTTTTGGATTTCCAACAACCTTAACTAGATTAACCTCTAGCTTAGTTTTAACCTTAGAAGCTAGCTTAATCCCTTTATTGTTACAAAAAATTGGTTATAATATTAATCAAGCTGCCAGTATGTATGGACAGTTTTCAGGAGTTGCTTTAGCTTTATTAACCATCCCTAATGTTTTAACCTTTTCTTTAGCTACTTCCTTAGTACCTGCCATTTCCGAAGCTGAAGCTCAGGGAAAACTAACTGCTTTACAATTTCGAAGCATGGAAGCATTAAGATTAACTTATTTATTCGGCCTTCCCGTAGCAACAGCTTTATTGTTAAAAGCATCCGGGTTAAGCCAATTAGTATTCAATTTGCCTGAAACAGGAACAACAATTAGGTTTTTAGCTTTAGGGGCTATTTTTCTTTACTTGGCTCAGACTTCTAATGGAATCTTACAAGGACTAGGGTTAGTTAACAGGATATTCATTAATAATATCGTAGGGGCTTTTGTAAAATTACTGGCTATAATTTACCTTGTTAAAATTCCCGAATTAAATATTAATGGAGCAGCCCTGGCTTTTGTACTCAATTTTATTATTGTCTGTATTTTAAATTTACAGGCAATTTATAAAAATACCGGTTTTTACTTAAAAACTCTTCAATTTATTATACCTTTATTGGCTGTTCTGATTATGGGCGGGTTAATAATTTGGCAAACCAAGATTTTATCTCCCGTTTTTTCTACTAACCTTGTCACAGTAATCAGCCTGCTTTCCAGTGGCCTTGTTTATTTGGGATTAATTGTTATAAGTGGTCAATTAAATTTAAAAACTTATTTTAATAAAAATAAGGGCTAAAAGCCCTTATTTTCAATTCCCCATTGTTTTATTTGCTCCATTATTCGGTAATTAGTTAAATCAAAATGAATAGGTGTTATGGAAATATAACCATTTTCAACAGCAATTACATCTAAATCCTCTTCTTTTTTCTCCGGTAAAACAGCTTGGCCGGTTAATAAATAATAATCAGTCCCATTAGGACCTATTTTTTTATGTTCAAAATTATTTATATACTTTCTCTCACCTAGTTTTGTCACTTTAAACCCTTTAATATTTTTTAAGGAAAGTGCAGGTACATTAACATTAAGGAGTGTATCCGGGGCTAACTCTTTTTTTAACATATTTTCACTCAAAATTTTGACTGTTTTTTGAGCTACTGAAAAGTCTTGACTAGTATGAGAGGCTAAGGAAATAGCAATAGCCGGTACCCCTAACAAAATTGCCTCAATAGCTGCAGAAACAGTCCCTGAATAAAAAATATCTGTTCCCAAATTAGGACCCTGGTTAATCCCGGAAACAACCAGATCAGGTTTTTCTTTTAATAAAGTAGTTATTCCTAATTTAACACAATCAGCAGGCGTACCTTCTACCGACCAGGCTTCTAAAGCAAGAGGAAAATCATATTTATTGATTTTAATCGGTTCGCGAATAGTAATACCGTGCCCACAGGCACTTCTTTCTCCGCTTGGAGCAATAACATATAAATTACCTAGTGAACTTAAAGCCATGACTAGTGCTTTTATTCCACAAGCATTTATTCC
>DGEF01000066.1:85354-85745 GCA_002385805.1 Peptococcaceae bacterium UBA3933 | reverse complement strand
ATTATTGGGGGGTCAAGCCGCTTTGTTTGAAAATGAAACAATAAAGATTGTAGAAGTAATAGCAATTACAAGTGCTATAATTATTCTCAGGTATTTTTTTTTCATTATCACTTCATATCCCCTTCCTTTTTTTAGTCGGTTAATTGATAATAAAAAGGTGTTCGGTTAATATAAATAAAAGCAATTAATCATCTCCTTTTTGTCCCCAATACCTTATAGTTTTATTTAAAAGTTGGGCCATCTTAACTTGCCTTCTATATCTTTCATTTTTTTGAAAATTTCCAAATACCCATAGTTCATCACAATCACTTATCAAATTATAAGAAAGATTAAGCTTCTTTTCGGCTTCTTCTGGCTTATCATCATCTAAAAAATGAAATACAATATCAGG
>DGEF01000066.1:80850-85214 GCA_002385805.1 Peptococcaceae bacterium UBA3933 | reverse complement strand
ACCACCTTTTTCATATTCATCATCTCCTTTTTGCCATACTAAAAAAGACTAAGGAATACTTGATGTTTTTCAAGTACTCTTTAGTCCAGTCTTAAATACCTAAATTTTATGTTAATTTAATTTGAAAGTAATGGAATTTTATTTATAATAATGTATAATGTAAGTGATACATAACCTATAAACATAACCCTAAATCGTATGCCATAACTAGCATTTTCAAAAAATATGCATACAAAAAAGACATTGAATAAATGCATAAATATTCAATGTCTTGTATAAAAGACAGTTGACTAAACCGTAAGCCGGGTTCTGTCGTAGGATGATCATCTATCTGGGATGCTAGTTACCTAGCACCTCATGCGACCTACCCGGGAACGGAGCGGGCCACTCCATATGTTCCCCTATTAGGTCTTGCTCCAGGTGGGGTTTACCTAGCTAGCTAGTCGCCTAGCTACTGGTGCGCTCTTACCGCACCGTTGCATCCTTACCTAAAAGAAGTCAGAGGTTAGAAATCAGAAGTCAGATCATTTCCATTTAACAATCAGAGTATATAGTCTTCTACCTAATATTTCATATGCATTACTAAATTCATTGTATAATGTTGTTTCTAGATATCCAAGATCTTTTAATAAGTCTAAAAGAACTCTTACCTCATTACATGAACCTAACGCATTAGATAGAAAATGTTTAAAATCAGCCGTAGACTTTTTTCTTCCATAGCCCTCGGCAATATTCAAAGGAATCGAAGTGGCTGCTCTTCTAAGCTGCCTCCCTAACTCAAACTGTTCAATCTGTGGCAGTTCAGCAGATAGCTTATGAAGTCTAACAGCCAAGTCATATGAAACTTTATAGACTTCAAAATCCTTAAATTCCTTTATCATATTCTTACCTCTGACCTCTAACCTCGGACCTCTTTTAGGCGGTTTCTTTCTGTGGCACTTTCCTTGAGGTTGCCCTCACTGGCCGTTAGCCAGCACCCTGCCCTATGGAGCCCGGACTTTCCTCAGACACAGCCTTGCGGCTTATGCCCGCGATCATCTGGTTTACTCAACTGCTTTATTCTTTTTTAAATCGGAATTATAGTATAACAGCTTATCCACTCTAATGCAACCGGAAAGTATTGGATAGGGGTTTTAATTTTCTGTTTCCGCGTCAATTAAAAGACGTCCACAATACTCACAGTATTCCACATTATCTCCATTTTTAATGCTTCTTAATTTTAAAATAGGTATTTCAATCCTGCACCCGGAACAACAAGTTCCGTTAACTTTGGCGATTCCGGTGTATTTAAACCTTTCCTGTAATTTTTGGTACCTGGCTAATACTTCTTCGCTTAAACTATTTATTATGTTCCAGCGTCTTGCTTGTAAATCCTCTATTTCTTGTTGGAGGTTTCTTTTATTAAGGTTATATTTTTTTACACCTTTCACGTATTCTTCTTTCAACTGGTTCAATTGTCCTTTGATTTTATTGATTATCTGGGTTTTATCCTCTACCTGATCCATTAAGCTTAATACTTTATCTTCGATCTGGTTAATTTTGCTTTGAAATTGCTGAAGTCTGTCCCGCATCCCCTCTATCTCTTTTATCAAAGTAGTGTTGCTGCCGTAAAGTTTTTCTTCTAGCTGACGTTTTTTTGCTTCCAGTACTGCTAATTCTTTTTCAATTTCCGCAGCTTTTTTTTCTAAGTTTGTTTTCTCCTCAACTTCTCTATCTAGTATACTTTGAAGTTTATTAATTGCCAATTGTTTTTCTTTTAAGCTTAAGACAAGTTCTTTTTGTTTAATATCTTTGGCAATTTTCATTAAGGTTTGGTCTACTTCCTGTAACTTTAAAAGTGCTTTGCCATTCATACTCCAACCCCCTTTTTAAAATGAAAAGCATTTGCCACAAAAAAAAGATAGGAACATACAAACTATGTCCTATCTTTTAAAAAACATAAAAGGATCAGTATTAATTTGTGATGTAAAAACATTTATTTCAGGTAGATTTTCCTTAAGAAAATCAGCTACTACTTGAATTACGGGTTGTTCGGTAGCAAAATGACCTGCGTCAATAAGTTTAAGACCTAAACTTTCTGCTTCTTGAGCTTCATGGTATTTAATATCACCGGTAATATATACATGGGCACCATGTTTTAGAGCTAAAGTTATAAGACTGGCTCCACTGCCGCCACATAAAGCCACTTTCTTAACTCTACTGTTTAAATCACCTACATAGCGCAACGAATTTATTTGTAAAATATCGGCTACTTTCTCTATTAATTCCTGAAAAGTAATCTCCTCAGGAAGCAATCCAACTCTACCCAGCCCTGTACTTTGACCTTTATTGGCCAGAGGATAAAGGTCGTAAGCCACTTCCTCATAAGGATGGGCTTGGAACAAAGCTTCCAGTACTTGGTTCAACTTTTCCCGGGGAATAATTGTTTCCAGACGATACTCATCCACTTTTTCCAGCTTGTCTTTTTCCCCGATAAAAGGATTAGTACCTTCTAAGGGCCGAAAGGTACCTGTACCCTTTACCTGGAAGGTACAGTCAGAATAATTTCCAATCCAACCGGCTCCTGCCTTACCTAAAGCACTTCGTACTTTATCTTCATAACCAATTGGCACAAAAACTGCCAGCTTTAAAAAATCTTCCTGCCAGTTTGGAGAAAGTACTTCTACTTCTTGTAGTTCAAACTTCTTGGCTAAAACTTCATTTACACCCCAAGGACTTGAGTCTAAATTGGTATGAGCACAATAGAGGTTGATATTATTTTTAATTAACTCTTGAATAATTTTACCTTGAGGTCGGTCCCAGCGAATCTGCGGCACAGGTTTAAACATAGGGGTATGATGCACAACCAATAAATCAACACCATGCTTTTTAGCTTCTTCCACTACAGCTAAATTTACGTCAAGGGTTACCAAGACTTTTTCCACCTGGGAATCAGGTGATCCTATCTGCAGTCCGATATTATCCCAACCTTCAGCATGCTTGGGATGAGCTATTTTTTCCATTACTTTGATTACATCTGCACATTTAACCGCCATGTTATCACCTGCCTGATCTTAGCCCATTTATTTTGTATATCCTGGGCTTTTTGCTTGGCTTCTTTACTATTACTTTTCTTCAAGTCCTTTAAAATTTCCTGCTCGACTTCTTCTTGATTTTGTAGAAAAGGAATAAGTAAAGGATGATGTTTTTCTACCAGTTTTGGTCCTAGATGCAAGTAAATATCATCTACCCAGTTCATCTCTCCCGGTTCTAAAACGATTATTTCATAGTAGTGTTTATCTTCGAAAATTATTTCCTCATCAATTATCCGCCACTGATTTTGTTTAGCCCATAAGCGCACCAGATTACCTGCTACATTGGGTTGGAGTATCAAACGCTTTAATTTTTCAACAACTTTAGGGCTGGCTTCCAAAATATTTTTAATAGTTGCTCCGCCCATTCCAGCAATAACTACCGTGTCCACTTCTCCCGGGTTTAAAACCTTTAACCCGTCACCTAAACGTAGTTCCACCCGGTCAGCTAAAAGCAGTGTGGAAACTAATCTTTCAGCCATTTTCAGAGGTCCTTTGCTAATATCTGCGGCAATAGCCAGAGGAGATACCCCTTTTTGAACTAAATAACAAGGTAATAACCCATGGTCTGTTCCTATATCTGCAACTTTTGTTCCTAAGGGAACAAAATCGGCTATTTGCTGTAACCTTTTCGACAACTTAACCATTAATCCAACTCCGTGATTTTTTCTTTTATGATATAAAAAATAGGTCACTTGTGCAAGCTACAACTAGGAATGGACACGGATTAAAATTTGCCTACAAGTGAGCGAGTGGGCGAGATTTGAACTCCTTTCGGTCGTAAAGTTAAGGTTTAGGTTAAGTCCTGGATATTAATCGGGTCTTAAACATGGATTTCTCCACCTTCTTAACCTTAACCTCAACCTTAATCATACAACCGGAGGTCTTAATATCGCCCACTATTTTTGTGTTTAGTTCATTAATTTTATTTTCACTAGCGAAACGCCTGCCAGAAGATTATCCCCGGATTCTTTACTGGCAGTTTTAAAATAATGATATAAGTTACTCAAGAATTCCTCCAGAATTTTAGCGGTTTTTTCTTTATTTTGCGGTGAATTCTTTCTAACCTCAATCATTTCGTCAATGATTCCGGTTATCTCCCCCATGACACTGTTTAATCTATCTTCTAAGTGCTTAACATCTGACATTCCTAGTCCTCCTTGTTACGCGTTTTTATGCAAAATAATCTATATCCATATTATTATTACGGTACCGAAAAGGTTAATACAAATAATCGTTACTTTACCATCATAATTTAAGAACAAAAATAAAAAACCTGTTACAGATTAACTG
>DGEF01000066.1:65176-80652 GCA_002385805.1 Peptococcaceae bacterium UBA3933 | reverse complement strand
GCTCTCCCAGCTGAGCTAATCGCCCAAATTGGTGACGCGTACGGGATTCGAACCCGTGAATGCCAGCGTGAAAGGCTGGTGAGTTAAGCCGCTTCTCCAACGCGCCAGGTTAGTGACTAGTGACTGGTGACTGGTGACTGGTGACTGGTAACTAGTGACTAGTAGTTTATTGACTAGCAATCTAGTGATTGGTGACCAGTAACTAGTGATTTAGTGGTCAGGGGTTAGTCTGACTTCTGACTTCTAACCTCCGACCTCTATTTTGGTGGGCCCACCTGGGATCGAACCAGGGACCGTCCGGTTATGAGCCGGATGCTCTACCGCTGAGCTATAGGCCCAAAATGATAAGCAGAACCATTAGCGACAAATTTTATTATACGTGAAATTCTTTAGCAAGTCAATAGTAGGTTCTGCCATTTTTATATACTTGCTGAAAACTTTTTAGATCTCTACTAAACTTAAAAATTGCCACCGACAAGCAGTATAACAGCATTTGCCTTTTCAGTCAAGATAATCTTTTAATTTTCTACTGCGGCTAGGGTGTCTCAACTTACGTAGAGCCTTAGCTTCAATTTGACGAATACGTTCCCTGGTAACACCAAACTCCTGACCTACTTCTTCTAAAGTACGTGAACGACCATCATCTAAACCAAAACGTAGTCGTAACACTTTTTCTTCTCTCGGCGTTAAGGTATCTAAAACCCCTTCTAATTGCTCTTTTAAGAGAATATAGGATGCTGCTTCAGCAGGGGCAGGAGCATCTTCATCTTCAATGAAATCGCCTAAGTGACTGTCCTCTTCTTCTCCTATAGGTGTTTCTAAAGAAACAGGCTCTTGGGCAATCTTCATTATTTCTCTAACTCGTTCTACTGGAATATCTATTTCTTGGGCAATTTCTTCGGGAGTTGGTTCACGACCTAATTCCTGGAGTAATTGTCGGGAAACCCTAATTAATTTGTTTATGGTTTCCACCATGTGTACGGGTATACGAATGGTTCGAGCCTGATCGGCTATGGCTCTGGTTATAGCCTGCCGAATCCACCACGTAGCATAAGTACTGAATTTAAATCCTTTACGAAAATCAAATTTTTCTACAGCTTTGATTAACCCTAAATTACCTTCTTGAATTAGGTCCAAGAATAGCATACCCCGACCAACATAACGTTTAGCAATACTTACTACTAAGCGCAAATTAGCTTCACAAAGACGCCTTTTAGCTTCTTCGTCCCCTTGTTCCATCCGCTTGGCTAACTCAATTTCTTCTTCAGCAGTTAATAACGGAACACGCCCTATTTCTTTTAGGTACATCCGCACAGGATCATCGATGCCTACACCCTCGGGGACAGATAAGTCTATTTCTACTTCTTCCTCCGGTACTTTATCATCGACATCGCTTATTTGACCCTCAGAAGCAATTTCTATGCCCATTGAAGCCAAGTGTTCATAGATTTCATCTATTTGGTCGGGAGTTAATTCTACTCCCTGTAAGGTATCCATGATTTCTTGATAAGTCAAAACACCCTGTTTTTTGCCTTTTTCAATTAGTGCCTTAACACCTTGAATTTTTTCTTGGTCTTCCTTCACATCTCTTCCCCCTTTTTTAGGGTGCTAATGTTCTTTTTTCTTGTAAGATCCATTCGATATGAGAAAGAATCTCTTTGAGCCTTTCTCCATCACCCAGTTTTTCTGCTTCTTTTAGTTCATTTTGTTTGTCCAGATATTCCTTTTCTAATTTGTTTACTTTTAATATTTTTATATAATCAGCCACTGCTTTTTCTAAATCAGGAACACGAAATTCCTGCATAAGCACCATGGCTAGTAATTTGCTGTTGTCACCAGTTGACAAATCAGTGCTAACCACTTCACCTTTCTCTTGAAAAACTTCGAAGATTTCTTCGAATAATTGCTGTAAGGGATAGGTAAATAATTCCTTTCCCCCGGCTTTCTCCACATCTATTAAATAATGAGGATGTTCAAACAATATTTTTATTAATTGAGCTTCTGTTCTATTAATTTTATTTCTAGGAAAATCTTGTTTAGGATTATTTTCCCTTTTTTTATATTTAATATCCTGATTTTGGGGTAATTTTTGCTGTTGCTGAGCAAAATAGCGCAGTTCACTTAAAATTGTTGTTTCGGTTAAATCCAGTTTTTCACTGATAAGCTTAACAGCACTTTCCCTGGCCACCATGCTATCCATTTTCAAAAGGTCAGGTATAATTTTTTGTACTATCTTGGTTTTACTGAGGATTGAATTGTCTTTTGTACTTTCCATAAGTTTTACCAGTTTGTATTCAATTAGACTCATGCCGTTTAATACTAATTTGTTAAACTCATTTTTACCGTATTTTCTTAAGTACTCATCAGGGTCTAAGCCCTCAGGTAGTTTGATTACCCTTATTTGACATCCATAATCACTGAAAATATCCAGTCCGCGCAAAGTGGCTTTAGAACCTGCTAAATCTGCATCATAAGCAAAGGCTATTTGATAAGTATGACGCATTAGTAATTTAGCTTGTTCTTTGGTAAAAGCAGTTCCTAAAGAAGCAACGGCATTAGTCACCCCAAACTGGTGACAGGCAATGACATCCATATACCCTTCTACAATAATTGCCATGTCTTCGCTTCTCATACTGTTTTTGGCCAGGTGTAGACCATATAAATGTTTACCTTTATGAAAAAGTGATGTTTCCGGAGAGTTTAGGTATTTAGGTTGAGAATCATCTAACACCCTACCGCCAAAAGCGATAACATTGCCTTGCTCATCCCAGATGGGAAACATTAGGCGGTTCCGGAAGCGATCATAATACCCGGTTTGTGAATTGTTGGGGACAACCAATCCTAATTCTTCTAATTCCTTGGGGCTGACTCCTTTTTGGGTAAAGTACTTGAGAAGTCCATCCCACTGAGGCAAGGATACACCCAGTTGAAACTTCTCAATTGTTGCTATATCAATACCTCTTTTTTTTAGATAATTTAAAGCCGGTTTACCCCAAGAAGTTTCTAACAAAAGTCTATGAAAAAATTTACTTACAGCTAAATTTAATTTATATTTTTTTTGCTTTTTCTCCAGTAGTTCTTTTTGGGCTTCGGTTAATTCACGTTTTGGTAAAGAAACGCCTACTCTCTGAGCAAGTTTTTCCAGGGCCTCGGGAAAACTCAATCCCTCGATTTGCATAACGAAAGTAAAAACATTGCCTCCCGTGCCGCAACCAAAACAATGAAAAATTTGCTTTTCCGGAGAAACTGAAAAAGAAGGTGTTTTCTCATTATGAAAAGGACAAAGCCCAAAAAAATTTCTTCCTGATTTCTCTAAGCGTACATACTCATTGATTACCTCCACTATATCTAAACGGGTGGCAATTTCATCAATTATTTCTTGAGGAATTAAACCTCTGGCCATTTTATCACCTTCATTTTTCCTTCTTAAAAATTTCGCCACCTCTTTGTTTATTCCTTCTTTAATTCTAAAACAACCTTTTCTAAAGCTTCTCGAAACTTAAGCCTATCTTCTTTAGTAAAAGCTTTAGGTCCGGCAGTCCTACCACCGCCTCTACGAATTTTTTGGGCTATGTGTCTTTTGATTAAAAGGTTATCTATATTTTTTAAAGTATATCTTTTGCCGGTATGGTGTAACACCACACAACCTCTACTAAGAACTAAAGAAGCTAAACCATAATCTTGGGTTATTAAAATATCTCCTTTTTTAATCCTGTTAACTATAGCCATGTCTGCTGCCTGAGGAATGTTATCAACTATAATGTATTCAACTAGTTCTGTACTATAAGGGCTGTAATGAGAAACACTACAAACAAGTACTACAGCTACCTGATATTTTTCACACACTTCAATTACAATATCTTTTACTGGACAAGCGTCTGCATCAACAAATATCCGCATAATTCCCACTGCTTTTATCGAAATTAAAAAAAACTACAACGGATAACTAGTATTCGCTACTAAAATCAAATTTCCTGCAAAATTTTTAAATTTTTTCTTGTTAAAAGTACTTTTTTTTTATATAATAGACTTCTATATTATGTACCAAAATATGCAAATCAAAACATGAAATTTGGCACAGACTGTTAATGACCCACAGCTAGTATCTTATAAAAGATTTTGGTATGGTTAATTGGCGGAAAAGGTCTACACAATAGTTATCAGTCATCCCTGAAATATAGTCGGCTACTCCTCTTTCCAGCCCTTCTTCTTTAGCGATTTCCCGGTAAAAATCCGGTAATTTATCAGGATTTTTCTTATAATAGATAAAAAGGTACTCCACTATAAACATTGCCCGTTCTCTTTCCTGAGAGCAGTACTTTCCTTTATAAATATTGTCAAACATGAACTTTCTTAATCCTTTTAAAGCTTCTTCCATCCTAGGGCTTAGACTGACTTTAGCCTTAGGGTTTTTTTGTAAACTTTTCCGTGTATAATCAATACAATCAGTTACCAGATTTCCTATCCGTGCACTATGACTATTCCCTAAAATTTGTATATATTCTTGGGGCAAATCTTTTTCCCCTAAAATCCCTGCCCGGATACTGTCATCAATATCATGCTGCACATAAGCGATCTTATCACTTAATCTGATAACCTGTCCTTCCAAAGTTTCCGCATGAGTGGTACTCACCCCAAAACCGCTGTGATGTAAAACCCCGTCTATTACTTCGTGAGTCAGATTTAGTCCTCTCCCTGTTCTTCCTTTTTCAATCTTGGTTAAGACCCGCACACTATTAAGATTATGCCGGAAACCTTCTTTCATTAAACCGTTCAGAACCTCTTCACCGGTATGAGCAAAAGGTGTATGTCCTACGTCATGGGCTAAAGCAATCGCTTCAATTAAATCTTCATTAAGTCCTAAACCCTTACCAATGGTTTTGGCTACCTGATTTACTTCCAAAGTATGAGTCAATCGAGTACGGTAGTGGTCACTGTCAGGAGAAATAAAAACCTGGGTTTTATGCTTTAACCGTCGAAAGGCCTTAGAATGAATTACTCTATCTCTATCCCGCATAAAACAGGTTCTTATGGGATCAGGTTCCTCTTCTATTAAACGGCCTTTACTTTTTTTAGCCAGAGTGGCGTAAGGTGATAAATATTTTTCTTCAAGATTTTCTATATGCTCACGAATCATTATTAATTACCACCACCAAACAAACATTCCTCTTTAGAACATAGTATTTCTATAACTTTCTTTAAAAGTCCTTCTAAAAAAATTTTATCGTGACTAAAACAAAGAAAGTCGCACTAATACGCGACTTTCTTAGATGGCAGATAGAATTTATCCATGTCCAGACCTTCTAACTGTAGTAAACGGACTTTTATGTCCAAACCACCGCCATACCCGGTAAGATTACCACCGGCACCTACAACCCGGTGGCAAGGGATTATTATGGAAATCGGGTTTTTTCCTACCGCACCTCCAACCGCCCGGGGAGCCATTTTAGCTTTACCTGTTTTTAGAGCTATTTTTTTGGCAATATCCCCATAAGTAACAACTTCTCCATAAGGTATTTCCAAAAGCATCTTCCAAATAGTTTGACGAAACTGGGTTCCCTCCGGTTTAAGGGGAGGTAAAAAAGTTGGTTTTTTTCCAGAAAAATAATAGTCAAGCCATTCCCCGGTTTTTTTTAGAACAGGTATTTCACCGGCCCCCACCTCTATTATTTCAGTATCCACATCATATTTCATATTCCTAATCCAAAGGCCGGTAATATTTTCCCCGTCACTTAATACATCAAGTCTTCCGATAGGTGAATCATATTTGTATAAATATTCCCTCTTTCTCATTAGGACACTCCCCTGACAGGCAATTTTCTTATCTTTAACAATAAATTTATCTTTTCCTTAATATTTCAAATTTCCTTTTTCCGATTTGTTGTTTTTCCAAGCGTATAAATTTCTTATTTGTAATTTTCTGTTTCTTATTCATACAAAGACCTATAATTGTTTCGGAAGAACAAATTTTAAAAAGTGAGTCTAATAACTTATCTATTACATTTTCTTGATTTCCCTGCCAATCCACCATATTACCATAGGGAACATCAGTAATAATCAGATCCGGTTTTATTTTAAGATTGATTTCCCTTAAAGCATCAGACTGGAAAACTTCTACTTCAATATTGGTTTTCAGCATACCTTTTAGCCTCAGGGCACTATTTTTTGCTTCCATATGGGATTGTTTTTGGTAATTAGCTATCATCTGCTCTATTTCGATTATCCGTTCGTTTATTCCTTCTTTACTTAGTAATGATAAATTCTTTTTTGCAATCTCAAGTAGTTCAGGATTTATATCACTGCCAATGATTTTCACGAGAGAGTCTTGATTTAAAAATCCCAAAACAGTAAGTAAGTACCCCCCACCACAACAGCAGTCATATAAACAAATATCCTTCTTTTTAGGTGAGTACTGCAGACACCTTCCATATATCTCTTGGGCCAGCCTTACGGGAAAGTTGGTCATCCCACTTCCATGATATAGAACACGGCCACTGGCAAAGTCTTCGTAATTATCATTTTTACCATATCTGTATTCCATGTTAAAAACCTCGTTAACAAACCTTTATATACTACTTCATAATGTTCATTATACCCTATTTTTATCCCTGTTTGGTATGATTTCAGCATAAAAAAACCCTGTTCTAACAAGGTTACAGGGTTTTTTGACTAATAAACATCTTATTATTTTAATTAGAAATTAACAGTAAGATAATCTGCACTTACCCACCCAACTTGTCCATTTGCTAATTTAACATTATACCAACCAGGTTCCTTGTTTAATACCGTTACCTTTGTGCCTCTTGGCACTTTAGTTATGACGGAATTATGTAATCCGGCACCGCTTCTCACATTTAATACACTGGCTGTGACAGTCCCTGATTTAACCGGAGACTGACCGGAACTTATATTAACGTCCGCTTGAGGGTTAAGACCTGGCTCTAAAGATTGCAAGCGGTTAAAAGCCATAATTTTCTCTGCGCTGCCCGCCTGATTTGCTAAAAGATTTTTCATTCCATAATAAAAACTTCCTTTTACTAGAGGATACTTCTGGGCAATGCGCAATTGAGTATCGATTTCCTTAGCAATTACATCTTTATAAAGACCATGGCCAATGTATAAGTCAACACCGGTTTCCCTTACTTCATTTGACCACCATTTGACTAAGGTTTCATAATCCGCTGCTTTATTTCCCGTTTCCCAATAAATTTGGGGAACAACATAATCAATCCATCCGTTTTTAATCCAAGTTCGGGTATCAGCAAAGACCGTATAATAGGATTCGTTACCTTTTGTTTCAGATCCTGTGGGGTCGGAGGTGCTGTTTTTCCAGATGCCCATAGGACTTATCCCAAAGGAAACTTCATCATTAATTTGTTTGATAGCGTTACTGACCCTTTGAATTAAATCATTAACATGCTCTCTTCGACTGTTAGCTACCGGCCCGTCCTTGTCTTCACCCGACGGTAAAGGGTAATTTGACGGATAGAAATAGTCATCAAAGTGAATTCCATCAACATCATAATTGGTCACAATTTCTTTTACGGTCTCTACTATATGTGTTTTTACCCCTTCTAATTCAGGGTTATAATACAATGCATTATTCCATTTTATCAGCCATTCCGGGTGTAATCTCGCCGGATGATTCGGGCTGAGTTTGTTTATATCTGTCCCGGATGTGGTAACTCTATAGGGATTTAGCCAAGCATGTAAGGCCATACCTCTTTTATGAGCCTCTTCAATCATGAAAGCCAAAGGATCATAACCCGGATCTTTACCTTGGATTCCTGTCAGAACATCGGACCAGGGATTGATTTGTGATTTATATAAAGCATCCGCTTTCGGCCTAACCTGAACTACTACCGTATTTATACCTAAAGCTTTCAAATTATTAATTTTTTCTATGTATTCTTGTTTTTGGGCAGTTATGTCATTTTTAACGGTCGGAAAATCCAGGTTATATACTGTAGCCATCCACACAGCCTGCATATCTGATGGGGTAGTGTCTGCCCAGGCAATTGAAGTAAAACTAACAGTAGCAAAAATCAAAATCATCATAATATACGGTAGCTTTTTCAAACTGTTAACCCCCTTAGAGCCTCCAATATTATCAACTTTTTTGTCGACTACTGTTGTATTCTATCATAATATATATCTTGTAACAATTAGCAATTTACCCAAAAGCTATCCCTGACTGTAAATGTTCAACCTTCAAAAAAAATCTTGTAACAATTATACAAGATTTAATGGTTCTATTGGGGAACAAATTATTTTGTTTTTCGTCAGTATAAGAAGCAATAAATGAAAGGTGTGATCATAATCATGAAAAACATATTAAAAGGCGCAATCATAATACTAGTCTTATGCGGAGTTTTGGTATTTTTCATGATTGAACAAAAAACAGATCCACAAGGGTCTATAACATCTAATGAAATAGAAATACAATATGATGAAAAGGGAATTATAAAACCGGAATCCGCCGAAAAGATCATCAAAGAAACAGCAGATGAACTTATTTACGCTCTTAGCGTTAAAGATTCGGAGACTATTTCTGAATTTGTTCACCCGGTTAAAGGTTTACGGTTTACTCCCTATACTCATGTTTCACCGGAACGGGATATAGTTTTTAATGTTGAACAAGTAAAGAACTTTTTTAAAGATCAAAATCAATACCTCTGGGGCTATTACGATGGCAGTGGAGAGGAAATCCTCTTAACACCGTCAGAGTACTACGCTAAGTTTATTTACTCTGAGGATTTTGTAAATGCTGAAGAGATTGGATACAATGAAGTATTAAGTTTTGGAAATATGCTTGAAAACCAATTTGAAGTTTATGAAAGTCCCATTATAGTAGAGTACTATTTTTCAGGATTTAATCCTGAGTACGAAGGAATGGATTGGAGAAGTCTTAGGTTAGTTTTCGAAGAGTACGAAGGACACTGGAAGTTAGTAGGTCTTATCAATAATCAATGGACCATATAAGATTAAAACTTTTTTTGGGGCTGTTGCAAAACGAACTTAAATAGTTCGTTTGCAACAGCCCCTCTGTGTTTAAATAAATTTATTCGGAATAAACTTGTTATATAAATTCGCATTTAATCCTCTATTTAAGTTGGATCGGTTCCAGGTCCGTGTCCAGAATTTCGAATGTATACCCTTTTTCAATTAGGTATTCTAGTACCTGAGGAAGAAATTCCGCGGTTTTTTTAATGTCGTGAAACAATATTACCGGTTGTATATTATTTTTATCTAAAACCATAATCTGTTGAATAGTATTACTGACCATACGGCTGTCTCTATAAAACCAATCTTTGCTATCCACATTCCAATCCCAGATTTTATAACCAGCCTTTTGGGCAGCTTCCATATATTCAGGCTTCATGTATGGTTTGGAACCATAAGGTGTTCGCACTAAATAGGTTTTAACTCCTGTGAGTTCATATAATTTAGCTTGCGCTGTATTCATTTCAGTTATAACACTTTTGCTAGACTGATAAAATTGCCTATAATCATGTGTTACACCGTGTAGGCCAAAAGCATGTCCTTCATTTTTCATTCTTTGTAATACTCCAGTATTTTTCTCCATTTGGGGCTCTAACATAAAAAAGGTAGCTTTAGCATTATATTTAGCAAGGATATTAATTATCAGATCTGTATATTGATTAGGCCCATCATCAAAGGTCAGATATACTACTTTAGAATTGTTTTGAAGCTCAGTCTCTTCAATAGAAATTTTTTGCTTTTGTTCCTTCTGTTCTTCTTTTGGGTCATTTTGGGGGACATCACTGTCTTGGGATGTTTCTTCTTCAAGGTTTTGTTCCCGTGGATTTAAAGTTTCCTGTGGTTCCTTGGAAGAAGATTGTAGAATACCTGTATCTTCTATTGCAATTAAATCCTGCGGAGCCAAAAGGAACATGACTATCAGGATTAGAATCCCAATATAGCGCGTCTTTTTCTTTAACATTTCCCTCTTCCTTTCTCCTCTTCCTTTTATGAGTATGTTGCAATCCTCTATAATATACGACGATTGTGGCAGGCCTAAAGTTTCCTTATGTTTAAAATAATCTGTATTCCAAAAATCACCATCTTTGTTGACAACATACACTCAGCAAAAAGAAAAGCTTTGATTGTTCAAAGCTTTTCCATAAACAAATAATTAACGCCAAAGTTTAGTTATAACGAATTGGCAAATCTTAACGAGGATCGTATCCTACTACTGACCAAATGCCGGTGTCATCCTGCCGAACCAATTTCTTCAGATAGACCCGTTCGATAGGGCCGTTGGCTACCTCTACAACCGCTTCAGCAGAATTGTTTTCTACCAGTTTAAAGGACGACATGGGTATTACCGGCTCACCTTGAATTCCTTCCGGTGTTACTTTTAAATTTACGAAAACAAGTGCTACCTGTAGAGGATCGAGCTGCCAAGGACTACTTCCTCTATCAACCTGTTTTTGGTCAGCTTCAACAATCTCTTTATCTACGGAAACCTTAACCTGAGCCTTACTTACCAAATCTTGATTTGAATTGGGAAGAGCAAGATCAGGTGCAATTTGTCTAGCTAGTTCTACCCTTTGTACTCCTTCGACCTGGATTTCGATACCATCCTGTCTCCACCGTAACCGTTCCTGCCATACCTCAAGCTGGCCACTGGCAGCAGTACCTAGGGAAGCATCGGGAGCTAGCACAAATTCCCCCTCAGGTAAGGTTTCCTTAATAGTAGTATCACCGTAATCGAAAACAATCCCATCTTCAAAAGCTAAGATACGGGTGGGTGCTTGTTCTGGGAGTAAAGGGTTTAATCCGCTGATAGCAACTGCTTCTTCAATAGTAGCTACTAATTGTCCCGGATTATTTTCTACTACCTGATATCCCTCAGGAACCTGATAAGCAAATCTTTGGGGATTAATCTCAGTATTAGGTTCAAAACTTACAAATGTGTATGTGGTCTGTAGTGCATTTTGCATAGCTGTTTGCAGTTGAATAGGTAAATTGGTTTCCGTATCCACCCATAGATAATATTCCCTTCCACCCGGTGGAGAAATTGCCAGTTTTGTTGTTTGACGACCGGCAACCAACTCAGAGCCGACAATAGTATGAGGGTATTGTTTAGCCCGTTTAGCCTCATCCCGCAAGTCAAAACTATTCCCAGTTGGATCCGGCAGAAGGGGCAATAAGACTACCTCTTTTTTTTCTTGACTGATCTGCCACTTTTGCTGTCCGTTATTAACAGTCACTGTACCATCATCTTGCTTGATGGCATATTTATCATCCTCTGACCATATTTCCACCTGGCGCACTAACCATTCCACGCCAGCTGCATTTTTTGTGCGGATTTCTAGGATACCATGATAATTTGACAATTGAGCAACTGCCTTCTCCATAGCATAAACTACATCCTGGTTAAAGAGACCAAACCAGTTTATTAATAAAAGCATTAATAAGCTAGCCGCCAAGGCAGCCATAGGTGGCAGAATCCGTCTAATAGATTTAGGTGCCGATTTTACCGATTGGTTCGAACTAGATTGTTTTTCTTTTTTGAGTTTATCGGATACTGCTTGAGCTAATCTATGGGGGTACCCCTCTTCAGGCAAAGCAGGTTCTCGTAAAGTTCGGACCAACCGAACTGTTGCCATTAGCTTTTCCAATTCCTGGTCATCTGTAGTTCCTATTATTTCTGATTTTTGTTCATTATTTAACGCATCTATATAGTCAGATACCTTTTCTTCGGTATTATATTTACTCAATATTATCCCTCCCTTAATTTTAGTCAAATATGTTTTTCAGCCTTCATCATCCAGAATCCGGGCTAAAGCAAGCAAAGCCCTATGTTGTGCAGTGCGGACCGCAGCTTCTGTTTTCCCTACCAGCTTTGCAGTTTCAGCTACTGAATATCCTTTAATAATTCGTAAATCAAGAATCATTTGCTGTTCCTGACTTAACTTGGCTAATGCACTTTTTAGGAATAAACGTTGTGCTATATCATTTTGTTCATCTATATTCACCGTTTCTTCAGGATTTATTTCTTGGAAATTAACTATAACCCCCGCCCGTTTCTTTCGACGCCAGCGATCCCGTATTATATTTAAAGATACTGTTTTCATAAAACCTAAAAAGTTTTTCTGGGGAGCATTATTTTTTTGCAAGTAAGTCAAAGTTTTAACATATGTTTCTTGAGTAATATCCTCTGCTTCTTCTCGGTTTTGCACTTTATAGTATATAAAGCGATAGAGAGGTTCCCAAGTGACTACACATATGTTTTCAATTGCTTTCAGATCACCTTCTTTAGCCTTTTTATAATCATCAGCGGATATCACAAATTCTACACCTACTTTTTTCCGGCCGGTTGCTTGTATACACTAATAAAAACGATATTGATATCTAAAATGTTACATGAAATCCTTGGAATATGTTTTTATTAATATCATTCCAAATTCGTAGAAATTAAAAGATTAAATAAAAAAACTACCGAGAAAAATCTTCGGTAGTTTAATTCTTTTCATAGGATTGGAAAACTAAGCAAATTGGAAAAATTCTATTAAAGGTAAAGGACATAAAATGCATGGATATTTTCCATGATTTATGGGCCTAGCTGATAACTTTTCGTGAAGAAATTATATTTTTTAGATCCTTTAGTTTTTCTATAGACTCCCTATCTTTTTCTAAAATTTCTCCGGTAATAACTCTTGATTTATCATCTAAGTTTCCTCTTAAAATTTTTTCTGCCATATTTACACCTTTTGTTTCACCTTCGATAGCTTTGTCAATGATTTCAAGAGTGTCTTCTTTTAAACCTAAATCAATATTTAGCTTAACTTCCCCCATTATCCCCATCATACCAAGGTTTTCTTCCGGTTTACCCCCTATGTCCTGAATGTAGCTGACTAATTTATTGATGTTTTCTCTATGCTGACTCTGGATATCCTTAAAGGAATTTTTGACCTTGTCATCTTCAATTCTAGATATAAAGTTATTAAAGCTCTGCACTGCCATATATTCTCCCTGTAAAAGTTTGTTTAAAGATTTTATTGTTTCTTTAGGCATTCCATTTTCCACCTTCATGGAAATTTTTATATATATCTTTTCACTATCTTTTAATTTAATGCAAAAAAATAACTCGAAAAAACTATTGCATAATTTAAGGAAATGGCATAATATTATACCTAGATATTCGATGTATTGATCTGCGATATATTTAAAAGGGGGTAATGATTCCAATGTCAATAAGCAAAGAAATGCTTAAAGGCAGTACGGTGGTTTTAGTTTTAAGTATGCTTGAACGCAAACCCATGTATGGCTATCAGATGATTAAGGAAATTGAAAAAGAATCGAAGGGTCTTTTTAGTTTCAAAGAAGGAACCCTTTATCCCATTCTTCATTCATTAGAATCTGAAAATTTGATTGAATCTTACTGGTGGGGCAATGAAGGCGGCAGACAAAGAAAATATTATCGTCTAACACCTAAAGGTAAGTCTGAACTGAAAGAAAAACAGCGGGAGTGGGTTACTTTCCGCTCAACAGTTGACAAGATTTTAATGGGGGAGGCTTTTGCATGGATCTAATGCATAACAAAAAAATCCAAGATTATATTAACGAAGTATGCTCCCAAGTCAGATTTAAAAAAGTTCATCAAGAAATAAAATTAGAATTAGAAACTCATTTTCAAGAAATTGTAGAAGAATACTTAGAGCAAGGCTTTTCCGAAGAGGAAGCTATTGATAAGGCCATTTCACAAATGGGAGATGCTAACCTTATCGGTAAACAGTTAAACAAAGTCCATAAACCGAAGCCAGAATGGAGTATTTTACTACTTTCCTTACTTTTTATAAATATAGGATTATTAGCTATGTACTTTATCCAAAAACAGGAATTGCTTACAAATGGAATGCGGTTATTTGAAAAAAGCTTACTCTTTTCATTTATAAGCTTAATTTCCATTGTAAGTTTATACTTTTTTGATTATAGTAAATTGGAAAAATACTCCAGACACATTTATCTTGGAACTCTCTTAATTCTTTTATTTACAGTATTATGGGGAATTAAAGTAAACGGTAGTAGATGTTGGCTGAGTTTAGGACCATTTACCGTTAATATCGTGGCAATAAGCCCCTTACTTTTTGTCATAGCCTTGGCAGGTATTTTTAATCAATGGAATTGGAACAGCCCGCAAAAGTTACTGCAAGGTTTACTGTTATTGGCAGTACCATTGATTATTATTTTAGCAGCCCCCTCAATCTCAACAGGAATTATTTTTACTGTTGCCTGTATAGCTTTAACGATAGTTTCTGGCGCAAAACTAAAGCAAATTTTCTTAATAGCAAGTTCATTTATAGCTTTACTAATGCTGCCTATTGTTACTCAAACTTATAGACTGAAAAGACTCATTTCATTCTTTAATCCTGAAGGTGACCCACTAGGAAGTGGATACCTAAACATTCAATTGAGTAAAATACTTTCTGAATCAGGGTTATTTGGTCAAGGGCTTACATTTAATCCCCAAACCTTACCTGAACTCCATACAGATTTTATTTTTGCCTTTATCACATATACCTTTGGCTGGATTGCAAGTGTCCTGCTTATTAGTTTTGTCATTATTTTTCTGGTTCGTATTGCGTATATAGCTAAACAAGTAAAAACCAGTTATGCTAGGTTATTAATAAGCGGTTTTGTTTCTATTCTGGCAGTACAGTTTTTGTGGAATATATGTATGAATTTAGGACTGGTGCCTATAAGCCAGGTAGGATTACCTTTTATAAGTTACGGCGGTTCACAACTGGTCATTAATGCAGCAACAATCGGCATTATCTCAAGCATTTACAGGCAAAGGAATATTTCTCAAAATAGTACGTTGTTCTAAAAGGCCCCTCAGTCCTAACTGTCAAACCAAAAGTCAGCGCAATAAGCATAATCCACAACACACCCAGACAGCCATTCCACCTACTGTGGTGTCCAGAGTTGTCAAGGCAAACCCTGCAAAACAGCGGGCAGGAGCATCAAAACCGTTTATATTACCCTAGCCAAACGTTTCTTGTAAAATTTGTATTCATTTGTGTCCCTTTAATCGGCAAGTTCTTTAAGCTTCTCCAGTATGGGATACACACCGGGACCATACCAGTATTCATGAACCCGTTCGCCAAATTTGGCATAATCCCTGTGAAAAATCAGAATACTCGCTACCAGACTGGGTCCCCTTAACCATGTAAAATATTGCATAATATATATCAGATTTTCGGGCCCTTCAATAACCATCGAAGTATTCTTTATATTTCTTGTAGCTTGGCATAATAATTAGGAAAAATAAAACCGTGTATAAATATGCTTGCAAGAACCTTTATACACGGTTTATTATACCTACTGTCTCATATGTTTTCTTCACTGCATCTATATTATAGTCAGAGCTCGATTCCCTTCACTACTTGTCACTATAATCACTATAATTATATTCAAACCTTTCTAATGGCTTCTATTAAAGCATG
>DGEF01000066.1:64095-65060 GCA_002385805.1 Peptococcaceae bacterium UBA3933 | reverse complement strand
TCTCTTTTTTTCTGAGCATTGCTAATACTTCAAGCCCAGTTATCTCAGGCATATTGTAATCCAATAGAATAAGATAAGGTTTTTCTGAGGAACAGGCAATATCTAAGCATTCCCTACCGTTTGTTGCACATTGCACCTTGTAGCCTGATTCCTGCAAAAATTGTTGCAAAATAGACCTGGTAAGAATTTGGTCATCTACAATGAGAATATAATCTTCCATAACATGCCTCCATAACAAAAATGCTATAAATTAAATTATAGAAACTACTGAAACTAATAATGGTAACAATTTTGGTCTTAAGAGCATTGGCCACATAAATGTTAATGCTACTCTAAAAATGTACCATATACCGGCAAAAAAATAGGCCACCTTAATCAAATTTCCTGTATGATTTTGTTGAACAGACACTATCGTACAGGAGGAAAGGATATGATTAAGATGGCTCAATTAGAGGATATCAGAAAAATGTACTTCATGGAAGGCTTAAGTATCAGGGAAATTAACAGGAGGACTGGGATACATAGGGATACAATCTCAAAATATATTTCGCTGGAGGAACCAAAACCACCTAAGTACAAGTTGACAAAGGAAAGAACGCATCCGGTATTAGGGCCGTACATACCAATGATCAAACAGATAATAGAAGATGATAAAACCAGACACCGCAAACAACGCCATACAGGGACAAAAATATTTGAGATACTTAAAAAAGAAGGCTTCACAGGCGGATACAATACAGTAATGGATTACTTAAGAAAAGAATACAGAAAACAAAGAGAGGCTTTCTTACCACTGGAATTTGAATTGGGAACCTATGCAGAAGTAGACTGGACAGAAGCATATTTCTATCTTAGAGGCAAAGAAACCAAAGCACACATATTTGTAATGAAGCTGAGAGGCTCAGGCGGTTTTTATGTAAGAGCATATCCTTTTGAGAAACAAGAAGCCTTCTTTGATGGGCATA
>DGEF01000066.1:60353-63870 GCA_002385805.1 Peptococcaceae bacterium UBA3933 | reverse complement strand
AAGTATATAAGCCTCAGCTATTAGCACCCGTTTATGAGCAGTATCGCCGGAACTTAAATGCCAGAAGTCATAAAGGTAACAAGGAATTTGTAAAGATACTTATGCTGCATAGGGATTATCCCCCGGCATTAGTGACAGAAGCCGTTGAAATAGCTATGACATACAATGTATACAGCTATGACGGTGTATTGAACATATTGGGGCAGCTACTTTTCTCAGAAAGACCTAAAATGGCTCCAATTAGCAAGGACAAGCTTCAGAACATCCCCGAGGTTGTTGTAATACCTCCTGATCTTAGTAAATACAGTGTTCTCATGTCAGGAGGTAGACAATAATGGCGGTCAATAAAATGCTTATTGAAGCTTACTTGAAAAAACTTAAAATGCCTCAAGCGGCAAAAACCTATGAATCCCTGGCAAGAGAAGCAGCAGACAACAACCTGGATTATGAAGAATACTTACTGTGCGTACTAGAGCAGGAAGTGCACCAGCGTGAAAACAACCGGATTCAGAGAGGAATCCGACAGGCAACCTTTCCGGTAATCAAAACACTTGAAAACTTTGATTTTCTGGCCATTCCATCACTAAACAAACCGAGAGTTTTGAAGCTTATGCAGGGAGAATATATTCGAAAAAGAGAAAACGTCATTTTAATCGGCAATTCCGGAGTAGGCAAAACCCACATTGCGATTGCGCTCGGTTATGAGGCCTGCCGGCAGGGTATGAGGGTAAAATTCTATACGGCAGCCGGTTTGATTAACGAATTGCTTGCGGCACAACAGGAGTACCGTCTCAATAAGCTTGAGAAACAGTGGTTGGCGCCGCATTTAGTAATTCTTGATGAATTAGGTTACGTGCCTTTCAGTAAAGTAGGAGCCGAACTGCTTTTTCAGTTTTGCTCCTCCCGGTATGAGAGAGGCAGCCTGATCATAACTACTAACTTAGAATTTCCAAAATGGACTGAGGTGTTAGGTGATGAACAAATGACGGCCGCCTTGCTTGACCGCCTAACCCATAATGCACACATACTGAACATTAACGGTGAAAGTTACAGGTTTAAGCAAGCTCTTTCGAGACAGGCAAAGGAAGACTAATTTTTTAACGTCTAGGTGGCCTAATTTTAGACCGGTAACTGGCCTAAAATTTGATTGACATTAACACACAACTCCCCCTATTCGAAAAATGTTTAAAAAAATGCTAAAAGAGGAGATAAATGTCTACGACAATTTTTTTGCTTATGGGCAATTAAAAGGTTGGGTGTCTGATTCACCTTCTTTTCGGGATTAAGTTTTTCGCCAGTGTTTATTCTGTACTATCTCAGAAACAAAAGAAGTTTTCCTGCTTCCAAAATTTTTTATATTTTGAAAGCAGGAAAACAGCTCTTCCCTTGTCATTTCAATTACTATCGGATAAAAAAATCCTCTGTTGAAAAATTTTCAACAGAGGAACTAGGAGCATTATTCAATTGTTGAGGGCAGTCCTCCATAACCTTGATTAGTCTTTGTTGATTATAGCGGCTTGAGCTGCTGCCAAGCGAGCAATAGGTACACGATATGGTGAACAACTGACAAAATTCAAACCACGCAAATGACAGAACTCAATAGAACTAGGCTCTCCTCCATGTTCACCGCAAATACCAATCAGCAGGTCGTTTTTCAAGGCGCGACCACCGTTTACAGCCACTTCAATTAATTTACCCACACCATCTCTATCCAGTACGGCAAATGGATTATCTTTTAAGATTTTATGATGCAAATAATCCTGCATAAATTTACCTTCCGCATCATCTCTACTAAACCCTAAGGTTGTTTGAGTTAAGTCATTAGTACCAAAGGAGAAGAAATCAGCGTATTCAGCTAGTTCATAGGCCATTAAACAAGCCCGAGGAAGTTCAATCATAGTTCCAATAGTATACTCAAACTCTACTTTTGTTTCTTCTTGCACTTCCCTTGCAACCTGTTCAATTTCTTGACGCAAAATACGTAATTCATTTGCATCAATTACTAAAGGTATCTCTACTTCCGGGAAAATGTTATATCCTTCTTTTACTAGTTGAGCAGTAGCCTGGAAAATTGCTCTGGCTTGCATGCGGTAAATTTCCGGATAAGTAATACCTAAACGACAACCCCGGTGACCTAACATGGGGTTAAACTCAGTTAAGGTTCTTACCTTTCGTAATAAGGCTTCTTTGGCCTCAATTTCCTCAGCCGGTGCACCTGTATGTCTCATAGTTGTAATTTCTACTACCAATTCTTCCAAATTAGGCAAGAATTCATGTAAAGGTGGATCTAAAAGACGAATTGTTACCGGATAGCCTTCCATTGCCTTCAAGATGCCGTAAAAATCATTTTGTTGAACAGGCAGTAGTTTGTTTAAGGCTTCTTCCCTTTGAGCCTGGTTATCGGCTAAGATCATTTCCTGAACAATAGGCAAACGGTCCGGAGCCATAAACATGTGTTCAGTTCGACAAAGGCCTATACCTTTGGCTCCTAACTCTCTGGCTTTTTGAGCATCCTCAGGATTATCTGCATTAGCCCTTACCCCTAAAACCTTTATTTCATCAGCCCAAGTCAATAACCGTTGGAAACTGGGACTTAAATCAGGTTCCACCAAGGGTACTTCCCCTAAAATTACCCGACCTGTAGAACCATCAATAGATAAAATATCGCCTTTCTTTATGACTAAGTCACCGATTAATGCTTGTTCCTTAACATAATCAATTTTTAGTTCTTCACAACCGCAAACACAGGGTTTACCCATACCCCTGGCTACTACTGCAGCATGACTGGTCATGCCACCCCGACTGGTTAATACTCCTTTGGCAACTACTATACCATGGATATCATCAGGAGTGGTCTCCGATCTAACCAGTAAGATATTTTCTCCTTCCTTACCCAAAATTTCCGCTTCATCAGCATCAAAAATAACCTTGCCACAGGCAGCTCCGGGAGAAGCCGGTAAACCTTTAGCCACAACCTGTAATTGGGCTTTCGGGTCAATGCTTCTATGCAATAACTGGTCTAATTGGCCAGGCTCTACCCGCATAATAGCCTCTTCTTTAGAAATTATGCCTTCATCAACTAAATCTACAGCAATTTTTATGGCTGCCTGAGCCGTCCTTTTACCATTACGAGTTTGAAGTAAATACAGCTTTTTATTTTCAATAGTAAATTCAATATCCTGCATGTCTTTATAATGAGCTTCTAATAAATTAGCTACTCTTACAAATTGCTCATAGACTTCAGGAAGATCGTCTGCCATCTGACTGATAGGTGCAGGAGTGCGAATACCGGCAACCACATCTTCCCCTTGAGCATTAATTAAGTATTCTCCATAAAGCTTTTTCTCACCGGTAGAAGGATTTCTAGTAAAAGCTACACCAGTCCCGCTAGTACTACCCATGTTACCGAAAACCATAGATTGTACGTTTACAGCTGTACCTAGATCATCAGGGATTTTATTTAGCTGTCTATAAACTTGCGCCCGAGGATTGTGCCAGGAATCAAAAACGGCTTTAA
>DGEF01000066.1:58875-60105 GCA_002385805.1 Peptococcaceae bacterium UBA3933 | reverse complement strand
TCCTTCAAACTTTCCACGCTTAATTCATAATCAAATTGTACCTGTGCTTTTTCTTTATGTTTTTCCAAAATAGTTTCAAACTCATAATGCTCAATCCCTAATACTACGTTACTGAACATCTGAATAAAGCGGCGGTAGCAATCAAGGGCAAAGCGTTCATCATTAGTGTTTTTACTTAAGCCCCTCACGGTTTCTTCATTTAAACCTAAATTAAGAATGGTATCCATCATTCCCGGCATAGAAATTACTGCTCCTGAACGAACAGAAACCAGAAGAGGGTTCTCAGGATCACCAAATTTTTTACCTGCCTGTTCCTCTACTTTAGCTAATTGAGTCCAGAGCTCTTCCTCTAATCCCGGAGGCAATTGTTTATCGGCATTAAAGTAGTCAATACAAGCTTCGGTGGTTATAGTTAAACCAGGAGGAACAGGTAGACCAATAAAGGTCATTTCAGCTAAATTAGCCCCTTTACCCCCTAAAAGTGATTTCATTTCCTTTCTTCCTTCTTGGAATAGATACACATACTTTTTATTCAACACTTGTATCACCTCGGTAAAAAATTTGTAAGATTTTACTTGCCGTCTCTTCTACCGCTTTGTTGGAAACATCAATAATGGGACAACCTAGTCTTTTCATGATTTTTTCGGCATAGTCCAATTCAGCCAGTATTCGTTCCATGCTGGCATAATCTGCATTGGATTGAAGCCCCAATGTCTTTAATCTTTCTTGACGGATTTTATTTAAAATATCAGGTTTAATAGTAAGTCCGATTACTTTAGCACCTGTTTTAGGTAAATTAAATAACTCTTCCGGAGGATTTATTTCCGGTACCAAAGGGATATTAGCCGCTTTAATCCTTTTATGGGCTAAATACATACAGAGGGGAGTTTTAGAAGTTCTGGAAACTCCAATTAGGATAATGTCTGCATGGAGGATCCCCCGGGGGTCTTTACCGTCATCATACTTAACTGCAAATTCAACAGCTTCAACTTTCCGGAAATAAATCTCACCCAACTTATGCAGTAATCCTGGTTCCTGGCGTGGTTCATAGCCAGTAACTTGTTTTACGACTTCCATCATGGGTCCCAGCACATCTACTGTAGGTAAGTTTCTTTTCTTGGCTTCTTCTTCCAAAAACTCCTTTAGCTCCTCTACTACTAATGTATAGGCAACAATACTATTATATTCACTGGCTTCATCTAAAATTTCTTTTAAATGCTGTTTATCAGA
>DGEF01000066.1:53142-58735 GCA_002385805.1 Peptococcaceae bacterium UBA3933 | reverse complement strand
CCCTCCTAATTCATCAATCAGACCCAAGCCAAAATCTACAAAAACTTTGGTGATTGTTGTTTTGGAAATCCTTCCTATAACTTCATATTTCTCTCCATCATTACCGGGGATTTTACGTACTACAGGCAGTGCATCTATTTCATGAACAATTAATTTACGGGCTGCCACCCAAAGACTTTCTTCCGGGGTAGTCATGATGATGTTAGGCATTCTGGTCATAATTACTCCTACCGGCAGCTGGTTTACATCTACTTTTCCCAAAGCTGTTTTTAATAAATCTTTCCGGGATACCACCCCTTCCAAAATTCCCTGTTCCCCTACTACAAATAGAGTACCTGCATCATTAACAAAAAGAGCGACTATACAATCATACACAGAGGTGTTTTCACGGACTACAACCGGTATTGATTTAAAGTCTTTTACCCTTAATTTCATGATCTTTTCAACGACTCTTTGATAAGGGTTTCGACCAGAATAATAATAACCAACTCTGGGCCTTGCCTCCAATAAACCTATTTGGGTTAAAAAAGATAGGTCAGGTCTTAAAGAAGCCCTGGTAACAGCCAATTGTTCTGCGATTTGCTCCCCGGTTATTGGTCCTTGTTCTTTAACAATCTCCAAAATTTTTTCCTGTCGGTTACTAAGTTGAATAATTCTCACCACCTATCAAAAATAAACACTGCTTTCTTTAATTCTCATATACCATTTATTATGAGGCACAATTGTTAAATGTGCAATAATTTATATATACTATTTGTGTTTAAAAAATCCTTCTAGGCTACATAAATTTATTTTAAGTAGGTGAAAAAGATGATAAACGGCCATTAATGCTTTAGAAAAAAAATTGGACTATTTAAGCCCAATTTTCTACCTAAATAATAACTTGTACATTATACCCTCTGCTATTTAAATCCTTCATAATCATCTCTACATGTTCCCGACTTTGAGTTTCTAATAAAACATCTACTTGCGCCTTATTTAAAGGAATATCCGGGTCTAAGCGATGATGATTAATGGAAATAACATTTGCTTTATTGGCGGCAATTATACTTAACAGTTGCTGCAAGGCTCCCGGCCTGTCATCAATGATAGTTCTCAATTCCGCATTTCTCCCCGTCTTAACCAATCCCTTTTCAATGATTCGTGAAGTAAAATTAACATCTATATTACCACCACTGATAACTACCGCAACCTTTTTATTTTTCAATAAGTCCTGGCGATAAAGAACAGCTGCTAAACTTGCCGCACCGGAACCTTCTGCTACCAGTTTAGCCCTTTCTAACAGTAGAAGTATAGTACTGGCAATTTCCTCATCACTAACGGTAACAATGTCATCAACGTACTTTTCAATTAATTCAAAGGTTAATTCCCCGGGGCATTTAACAGCAATTCCGTCGGCAATGGTTTGCGCAGTAGTTAATTGGCATATTTTTTGGCTTTCCCGGGACGCTTTCGCACAAGCCGCTCCCTCTGCTTCCACACCGATCACACGAACATTTGGTTTTAAAGTCTTTACTGCTACAGCAATCCCGGAAATTAGACCTCCACCTCCAATAGGAACAACTATAGCGTCAACTTCCGGTAATTCATCTAAAATTTCTAAACCAATGGTTCCCTGACCGGCAATAACTTCTTTGTCATCAAAGGCGTGAATAAAGGTAGCTCCGGTTTCCTTTTGTAAATCTAAAGCTTTCTGGTAAGCATCGTCATAAACATGACCGTGTAAAACCACTTCGGCACCATATCCTTTGGTGGCTAAAACCTTAGACAAAGGAGCACCTTCGGGCATAACAATAGTGGAAGAAATCCCTGCTTTAGTCGCTCCATAAGCTACACCTTGGGCATGGTTGCCTGCACTGGCAGCAATAACACCTTTTTTCTTTTCATCTTCTGTTAAACTGACAATCTTATTGTAAGCCCCTCTTATTTTAAAAGAACCGGTTTTTTGCAGATTTTCCGTTTTTAGATAAACTTCATTACCTGATAATGTACTGAATGTATGGGATAAATCTAATTTTGTCTCATGAATCACTCCGTAAAGATTCTCCCTGGCTTGCCAAATATCCTGTAATTTGACCACAACCTATGCCTCCCTAAACTAAATTTATATCCTTTATCATCATAAGTTTAGCCAAATCACCGTCAATTATGTTTTATCTTGAAAACTTTAAAACACTATTTTTATGAATAATTTTTCCTTAAACTGTTAAGAAAAAACAAGGCATATAAAGCCTTGTTCTTTCAAAACATCAGTCCTGAACAATTTTTGTTAAATCCGCAATTGGCTCAACAAGTTTCGTTACTTTGCAAAGAAGGGCTAAACGGTTGTTTTTAATATTTTCATCCTCTACCATTACCATAACACCTTCAAAGAAAGCGTTAATCTGCTCTTCCAGATTAGCCACAGCTTCCAAAGCTAATTGGTAATCCTGAGTTTCGATATTTTCTTTAACCTGTTTTTCAACTCGAATTAATTCCGCATATAGATCTTGCTCTACCTTTTCTACCAAGTATTCTTCTTTGATAATATTGCTTTCCGCTTTCTTAGCCAGGTTGTTAGCTCTGGTGAAAGCTGTAAGTAGTTTGCTAAAAGTATCAGTCCCTTTTACTTTTTCTAAGGCTTGAGCCCTAAGAATTGTTTGGGAAAGATTATCATAACCGGCTGTAATAATAGACTCAATAACATCATAGCGATGCCCTTTTTCATGCAAGATATTTCTTACCCGTTGCTCAAAGAAATTATAAATGGTCTGAATTAATTTTTCTTTATTTAAATCTAACTTGCCTTCATAATTATCCAGGGCTTGTTCAATTAAAACGGTTAAATTAAGGTCCAGTTGTTTATCCAGGATAATACTGCAAATACCTGCCGCTTGACGCCTTAAGGCATAAGGATCCTGAGAACCTGTAGGCTCAATACCTACCGCAAAACAACCGGCAATTGTATCTATTTTATCAGCGATACTTACTAAGGCCCCTTCCATAGATTGAGGTAATTTATCTTCACCATGCCGTGGTAGGTAGTGTTCAAAAATAGCTTGAGCAACCACCGGATCTTCCCCAGAAGTTAAAGCATATTTTTCACCCATGACGCCCTGTAGTTCAGGAAACTCATAAACCATATTAGTAACTAAATCGGCTTTAGACAGGAAGGCTGCCCGTAAAGCTTTCTCTTTTACCAAAGTGTCTACCTCTAAAAGTTGAGCCAAAAAGCCGGTTCCTTTTTGAATCCGTTCTACTTTTTCGTAAACGGTTCCTAGTTTCTCCTGGAAGACAATAGCCTTTAATTTCTCCACATAATCAGCCAGCTTAACTTTTCTGTCTTCATCATAGAAAAATTTAGCATCAGCTAACCTTGCTTCCAGTACCTTTTCGTTACCTTCTTGCACTACCTCTAAATATTCTGCATTTCCATTACGAACGGTAATAAATTTAGGCAATAACTCTCCTGTTTTCGTTAGTACAGGAAAATACCGTTGATGTTCTTTCATCGGGGTAATAACTACCTCTTTAGGCAGTTCTAAATATTTTGGATTGAAACCTCCCATTAAAGCGGTAGGGTATTCTATCAGAAAAGTAATTTCCTCTAATAATTCCTTATCAGGTTCCACAATACCCTGAACAGAATCCGCTAAATCTTTTATTTGATTGAGAATCATTTCCTGCCGTTTATTTTGGTCTACAATTACAAAATTCTCTTCCATCAGTTTAAAATATTCATCGGCAGAAGAAATGCAAATTTCTTGAGAACCTAAAAAACGATGTCCCCGGGAAATATTATTGCTGGCTAGACCTTCAATATTAAAATTAATTACCTGGTTATCTAAAAGAGCAACAAGCCATCTAATAGGGCGAGCATATCGTATTTCCAGACTACCCCAACGCATAGGCTTCGGAAAATGTATACCTACAACCAAATCAGGTAATATTTCCGCTAATACTTCCGCCACAGGTTTACCTGTTTCTTTTTTCAGGGCAAATACATAGGTGCCATTATCTGTTTCTTTAACCTTTAAATCGGTTACTTCCACTCCTTGGCCCCTGGCAAAACCTTGAGCCGCTTTGGTTGGTTTGCCTTCATTATCAAAAGCTACTTTCGCTGAAGGGCCTTTTACTTCCTGGATAAGGTCCTCTTGTTTTTCCGGTAAACCTTGCACAAATAAAACTATCCTGCGGGGTGTACCGTAAGTATTAATTTGGGTATAATCTATCCTTGTTTCTTTAAACTTATTTTCCGCTAGTTCCTGCAATTGTTTTAACGCAGAAGGCATAAACTTTGCCGGTATTTCTTCAGTACCAATCTCTAAAAGTAAATTTGCCATTTTTCCCTCTCCCTTCTTTAACCTTCCAAGCCTAAACGCTTACGTTCTTTTGGGTCTTTTAGTAACGGATAACCTAATCTTTCCCTTTGTACCAAATAAGCTTGGGCACAAGCACGAGCCATGTTTCTTACCCGGGCTATATAGCTTGTCCTCTCGGTAACACTAATTGCTCCTCTGGCATCTAAGAGGTTAAAGGTGTGGGAACATTTTAAAACATAATCATAGGCAGGCTGAACCAAGCCTTTCTCTAATACGGCCATAGCTTCTTTTTCATAAGCATCAAATAACATAAAAAGCATATCTGTATTGGCTACCGTAAAATTATAATGGGAATAGTCCACTTCGCCCTGATGATGCACATCACCATAGGTAATTCCGTCTACCCATTCAATATCAAAAACACTGTCTTTCTTTTGAATAAACATAGCCAATCTCTCAATACCGTAAGTTATCTCTCCGCTTACCGGTTTACAATCAATACCGCCACATTGTTGAAAATATGTAAATTGAGTTATTTCCATACCATCCAACCAGACTTCCCAACCCAGTCCCCAGGCGCCAAGAGTAGGAGATTCCCAATTATCTTCCACAAAACGAATATCATGTTGTAAAGGGTCAATACCTATTGCTTTTAGACTCTCTAAATACAACTCTTGAAAATTGTCCGGTGACGGTTTCAAAATTACCTGATATTGATAGTAATGCTGTAACCGGTTGGGGTTTTCCCCATAGCGACCGTCGGTAGGACGACGGGAAGGTTCTACATATGCAACCTTCCAGGGTTCAGGGCCTAAAGCCCGTAAGAAAGTAGCGGGATTCATAGTCCCTGCACCTTTTTCCACATCATAAGGCTGTTGGATAATACAACCTTGTTCGCCCCAAAACTTATTAAGAGCTAGAATTAAGTCTTGAAAATTCAAAATAAAAACCTCCTTTTTATTAGTGACTAGTTATTAGTGACTGGTGACTGGTGACTAGTTTTTTAACCAAGGATAAACACAGATTATTAAAATAGATTGAGCTCTTTTAAATGGGCATCTACTTTCGAGCTTACTGCATGATGCATCTGCTTTGGAGTCAACTTTTAGGGATGCATCTATAATTGAGCCAATCTGCTTTATGCATCATTTACTATGAAACAATTTAAGTAATGCATCATAAATGTATGTCATTCATTTGATGCATCCCAAAAAATTAACATTCATCGGATGCATCATACAGTATAACCTAAAAGCAGATGCGGAACCATAAGCTTAGCCCTTAAGTCATAA